>NZ_JBEZDS010000034.1:75676-132510 GCF_040648435.1 Dactylosporangium sp. NPDC049140
CGCGGTGGCACCGGCGGCAGCGGCGGGGCCGGTGGCAGCAACAGGGCCGGTGGGGCTGGCGGCAGCAGCGGCGACGGCGGGCCCAGCGGCCGCCGTCGGGCTGGCGGCAGCATGATCGGTGGCGGGGCTGGCGGCCGGGCTGGTGGTGGGGGCGTCGACGATGGTGAGGTCGGCGGTGGGTTCGGTGACGGCGGCGACCCGCTCGCGGCACTCGCGGCCCTCGTCGGCCGAGCCCGAGCCCGCCTGCTCGCCGAGCTGGCAGCCCCCGCGTCGACCACCGACCTGGCCCAGCGAACCGGCCTGACCCCAGGCGGCGTGTCCCAGCATCTAGCCGTCCTGCGCGCGTCCGGCCTGGTGAGCGCTCACCGCGCAGGAAGGGCCGTGATCAACGTCCGGACCGGCACCGCCGAGATCCTGCTGGACGCCAATGGAATCAGATGAACAAGACACTCACGTGGGTCGAGCGGTGCCCCGTTCCGCATTCTGCAAGCACCCTACACCATCCAACCTAATCGATCACGTGATCGAATTCGTTGGGTCATGAGTGTAATGCAAAAAGTGCCGGCCGACGCTTTATCCTAGCGCCGACCGGCCCTCGCCAGGGACCGCACCAACGGTCCGTGAGAATTCGTTGACGGTCAGTTCTGGGCGGTGCCGAGCTCGGACTGGCCCTCGCCCGTGTGGATTTCGGTGCCCTGGGCGAACGCGGCGTCGAACTTCTGCTCCAGCGCGTCCAGCTCCGCGAACTCGGCCTGGTGCGTCGACTGCGAGCCCTCGGCGGCGAAGACGTGGTCGTCCTCGGACGCGCTGTGGCTGTAGTTGGTGTAGTCGTCCGACTCGGCGTGCACGACGCCCGGGCGGTCGAACTCCTCGTGGTGGCCCTGCGCGAAGTCCGTCGACTCCTCGGCGTGGTGGTCGTTCTCGTACACGCCGAACTGCGACTGCGCGTCGGCCTCGCTGCCCGCCGACTGGTGGAGCTGGTCGAGCTCGGCGCTCTCCTGGCCCGCCTCGTAGTGGCCGAGGTCCGTGCTGCCGTCGCCGGTCTCGTACTCGCTCATGATGTGGTCCCTCCGAAGGAGTCTATTTCGTGATGGTCTATTCGGTGCCGGCCTTGCTTGATCCACGGTATGCGGGGCCCTGAAGGCGGGAATCCCGGAAACGTGCCAGCGGCCCGACGCGTTGTTCAGCTGATGGCCGGGAGCGTAGCCCGGTGCGGGCGGGCCGAACTATCCCCCACATGACAGGTGATCAGCTACTTTTCGTCGCGAGCCGGGGCCGGTGCATACTCCTGCGGTGCAACGACACTGCTGCGACGGAATGCGCGCCCAACTCGAGACCGAGAACTGCGAGAACGAGAACGGCCAGACCGAGGACCCGTGGGACGACCCGGACGTGGTGGTCGTCTACACGCCCAAGTTCGACGAGTACGGCCTGCCCGTCCGGGACGGCGGCACGTCGATGGTCGTGATCGGGTACTGCCCGTGGTGCGGCGCCCGCCTGCCCCAGTCGCGCCGGGACGCCTGGTTCGACGCGGTGGAAGGGCTCGGGCTGGACCCGTGGGAGGACGAGCTGCCGCAGGAGTACCGCACCGACGCGTGGTGGAACGCCGACCCGGCGCCGGCGCAGCACCGCGACCACGTCGAGCCCGAGCGGGTCGTCACGCCGAGCTGAGTCGACCCGAGCGGGTCGTCACGCCGAGCCGACGAGCTCCACGACGGGGATCCGGCGCGCGACCCCGCGCTGGTGGTCGGCGAAGAACGGGTACTGGGCGGCGATCCGCTCGAAGAGCGCGTCGCGGTCCTCGCCGGCCGCCGGGCGGGCCGTGGCCGCGTACTGCTCGCCGTCGACCTCCACCGTCACGGCCGGGTCGGCGACCAGGTTGCGGTACCAGTCGGGGTCGTGCTCGGCCCCGGCCGCGGAGGCGATGACGAGGAGCCGTTCGTCGAGGCGGACGTACATCATCGGGTTGGTGTACGTCCGTCCGCTGCGCCGCCCCGTGGTCGTGAGCAGCAGCAGCGGGCGCCCGTCGAGCCGCCGCCCGCTCGCCCGGAACTCCTCGATGAGCTTCGCATTGGCCGCGTTCAGGTCCGCCGGGATCTCCGCCATACCGACACCCTAACCGGCTACACGGGTTCGAGCAGCTTGGACTTCTGCACGATCGGAACGCTCAGCGTCTTGTACCCGACCTGCTCGAACAGCACCACGACGCGATCCTGCTCGTAGGCCATGACCGTGCCGGTGCCCCACGCCGAGTGCCGTACCTCGCTGGAGACCGGAAAGGGACGGTCCTGCGCCACGGTCCTGATCTCGGGCGCGGCGACCGGCGCGGCCTTCGGGCGGAACAGGCGCTGGTACCACTTGAGCCGCGGCACCACCGGGTCCACGACCACGGTACCGCCGGCGCAGTTGTCGCAGTGCCCGCACGGACCGTCGGCCTGCTCGCCGAAGTACGCCAGCAGCGAACGCCCGCGGCAGTTCGCGCTCTCGGCGTACTGCCGCATCATGTCGATCCGGGAGCGCCGCAGCGTCTGGTGCCGCTCGAACTGGGCCAGGGCCAGGCGTGCCGCCTCGGCCGGGGCGGGCGCGTAGCGGGGCGCGGTGAGCTTGTTCCCGGCGCCGACCTCGGCCGCGCCGACCTGCTCGAGCAGGCTCAGCAGCGACGTGATCCGGCGGGCCGGCAACCCGCTGCGCGTCGCCAGGCCGGCGCGGGTCGTGGGCTCCTCGCGCAGCGCGGCGGCGAGCTGGGTGAGCTCCTTGGCGTCGGGCGAGCCGGTGGCGAAGAACCGCTGCAGGGCAACGTCCTCGGGGCGGAAGAACAGGATGGTGCGGGCCGGGGCGCCGTCGCGCCCGGCGCGGCCGATCTCCTGCAGGTAGCTGTCGGGGGAGTCGGGCAGGGCGACATGGTGTACCCAGCGGATGTTGGGCTTGTCCACGCCCATGCCGAACGCGCTGGTGGCGACCATGACCGGGGTCCGGTCGGCCATGAAGTCCTCGTAGCGGCGGTTGCGCTCGCCCGCGGCCAGCCCGGCGTGGAAGGCGACCGCCTCGATGCCGCGCTCGGCGAGGCGCTGCGCGTACTGCTCGGCGATGGCGCGCGTCGGGGCGTACACGATCCCGGGGTGCTGCTCCTGCTCGACCTGGGCCAGCAGGCGCTGCCAGCGCTGCTCGTCGCTGGTGCAGTGCACCGCGCCGAGCTCGAGGTTGGCCCGGTCCAGCCCGGCGACGAGCGTGAACGGGTCGCGCAGCCCGAGCGCGGCGGTGATGTCGGCGCGCACGGGCGGCGAGGCGGTGGCGGTCAGCGCGACCACCGGCGGGCGGCCCAGTTCCCGGATCAGGTGCCCGAGCTGCAGATAGTCGGGGCGGAAGTCGTACCCCCACGCCGACACGCAGTGCGCCTCGTCGACGGCGACGAGCCCGGGCCGCAGCGCGCGGACCTCGGCGAGGCGGTCGGGGTTGCCCAGCTGCTCCGGCGTGATGAACAGGAACCGGGCGGTGCCGGCCTGCAGCGCCTCGAGCGCCCGGCGCTGCTGGGCGGGGGTCTCGGCCGAGCTGATCCGCACGGCCTGGCCCTCGCGGCGGCGGTTGAGACCGGCGATCTGGTCCTGCTGAAGGGCGAGCAGCGGTGAGATGACGACGGTGGGCCCGGGGATCAGCGTCGCCGGCACCTGGTAGATCGCGGACTTTCCGCCGCCGGTGGGCAGTACGACGAGGGCGTCGCGCTTCTTGAGCAGGGCGCGCATCGGCGGAAGCTGTCCGGGGCGGAGGGTCTCCCAGCCGAACTCGCGGCTGGCGGCGCGGCGCAGGCGGGGCGCGTGAGGCACAAGATTCATCGGGCGCGACTGTACCGGTGTTCGAACGGTTCGGCGCGCTATGCGACACGCCGAGGCTTGAGGAGTCTCACCGGTCAGCAACCGAGATGCACCCGAAAGTGACGGCGTGAGCACCCTGCGCCGAGGCGCTCATGCTGCTGCGCGACGGGCTCAACACCCACCTCGACCCGGACCTGGTCTCGGCCAGCGACAAGCCGGCGGGCTGCGTCGCCCGCCGGCGCGAGGCGTACCACGACGAGATCGCCAGCGCCGGCAACCTCAACAGCCGGCCGGCCCGGACCAACCACCACGGCATGCCGTTCAGCCAGTCCGGCCGCCACGCCTAGATCCGACCGCCGGCCGGGGGTCTGCCATTCTTGGGGCGGTCCCCGGCGGTGGCGTTGACCGACAATTAAAGATCGCCCTCGGAATCACCCTGTCGCGACGGTGATAGTGTGGCCGCTGCAAATTGGTCCGGCACCTGCGATATGCGCACCGATTGGCGGGCGAATGCGTTTCGAACCGGCAGAATTCGACCACACGGAACCCGGCGAAAACGACCATTTGGACGTTCCGGTGCGCCGCCGCGGCGGGCGCCGGCTCTGGATCATCCTGGCCTCGGCCGCCGCGGTGCTGCTCGTCGCGGCCGGCGCCGGCGCCGCGACGCTGATGAGCCGGGACTCGGCGTCCAACGGCGGGACGGGCCCGGCGATCGACGCCGTCGGCAACGGCGACCCCGCCGCCGCGGCCGCCGGCCTGGGCGCGGGGCCCTCGGGGTCCGCGTCGGCCGGCGCGTCGTCGGCCAAGCCGGGCGCCTCCGCCACCAAGGCCGGCGCCGGCAACAGCGCCCCCGGTGCCCCGGCGATCACGCCCGCGGCCGGCAAGCGCTGGACGGTCGGCTTCAGCGAGGAGTTCAACGGCACGGCGCTGGACAAGTCGAAGCTCAGCCCGTGCTTCGACTGGAACAGCGGCGACTGCACCTCGACGTTCAACGGCGGGCGTGAGCACTACCAGCCCAGCCAGGTCGTCGTGTCCGGCGGCACCGCGAAGCTCATCGCCGCGCCGCTGAGCCCGCCGTACAAGAGCAGCGCCTGCCAGAACGGCTCCTGCACCTACAAGGCCGGCCTGGTGTCCACGGCGCGCCCGAACGCCGACGCCTCCAAGTACCTGTACTCGTTCACGTTCGGCTACGTCGAGTCCCGCTTCAAGTTCCCGGCGACGCAGGGCTTCTTCACCGCGCTGTGGATGCTGCCCGCCGACCCGTCGTACGACTACAAGACGGAGCTGGACATCCTCGAGGAGATGGGCGACGACCCGTCGACGATGTACATGACGTACCACTGGAACGACCGCAAGGACTCGGTCCACATCAACAGCGGCAAGCACAACAACGGCAAGTGCGCGTCGAAGGACTATTCCAAGGACTTCGTGCGCATGGGCGTGGACTGGGAGCCGGACCACATCTCCTGGTACATCGACGGCGTGGAGTGCTACCGCTTCACCGACGCGGCCCACATCGAGAAGGGCCCGATGCAGATCCTCATGCACATGATGGTGGACAACGACTGGCAGCGGCAGTGGAACGTCGGGCTCACCGACCCGACCCTGACCCGCCAGCTCGAGGTCGACTACATCCGCGTGTATCAGCAGACCCCGGCCTAGCACATCGTCCGGTCACCCCTGCGATCCCGGCGGGGGTGACCGAACGGTCAACGTCATCTCCACACATCGCACAATTATCCTTGTCGACGCAGCGCGCTACGCTGACGCCACTTTTCTGCGGGTTATCCCGAGTGGCATGGGGGCGCATTATGTCGCTGCGTCGGCAATTGTCGGTTTTCGCGGCTATGGCGGTGGTGATCCCGAGCGCGATATTCGCGTTCGGATTCAGCCGGTCTGCCGCGGTGGCGGCAACGCTGCCGACCGGCTTCCAGGAGCAGGTCGTGTTCAGCGGCCTGACCCAGCCGACGAGCATCCAGTTCGCCTCCGACGGGCGGGTCTTCGTCGCCCAGAAGAACGGCGTGGTCAAGGTGTTCGACAGCCTGTCGGACCCGACCCCGACCGTCTTCGCCGACCTGTCCGCGCGCGTGCAGGACTACTGGGACCGCGGCCTGCTCGGCTTCGCGCTCAGCCCGACGTTCCCGGCCGACCCCTCCGTGTACGTCCTGTACTCCTACGACGCCTCGGTCGGCGGCAGCTCCCCGAAGTACGGCGACGACTGCGTGGTCGACGGGGGCGGCACCGGCGGCAACTGCGTCATCAGCGGCCGGCTGTCGAAGCTGACCGCCAACGGCGACGTGATGACCGGCGCCGAGCAGCCCCTCATCAACGACTGGTGCCAGCAGTTCCCCAGCCACTCCGTCGGCGACCTGCACTTCGGCGCGGACGGCGCGCTCTATGTCTCCGGCGGCGACGGCGCGAGCTTCGGCAGCGTCGACTACGGCCAGTACGGCAGCCCGGTCAACCCCTGCGGCGACCCGGCCGGCGAGGGTGGGGCGCTGCGCTCGCAGGACGTGCGCACGACCGGCGACCAGCTGGGGTACAACGGCAGCATCGTGCGCGTCGACCCGGCCAACCCGGGCGCCGCGAAGATCGTCGGCTACGGCCTGCGCAACCCGTTCCGGTTCGCCACCCGCCCGGGTACCGGCGAGATCTGGGCCGGCGACGTCGGCTGGAACGACATGGAGGAGATCAACCGGATCGCGGACCCGACCGGCCCGGCGACCAACTTCGGCTGGCCCTGCTTCGAGGGGGTCTCCGCGCAGCCCGGCTACCAGGCCGCCGCCCTGCCGATGTGCCAGAGTCTCTACAGCGGCGGCGGGGCGACCGGGCCGTACTACACGTACAACCACGCCAACAAGGTCGTGCCGGGCGAGGCCTGCCCGGCCGGCGGCTCCTCGGTCTCCGGGATCTCCTTCTACCCGACGACCGGCGGCTCGTACCCGTCCGCGTACAACGGCGCGCTGTTCTTCGCCGACTACTCCCGCGGCTGCATCTGGACGATGTTCAAGGGCGCCAACGGGCTGCCCGACCCCACGCAGATCCAGACGTTTACGGCCGGGGCGGCGAACCCGGTGTACATCACGACGGGCCCCGGCAACGACCTCTACTACGCCGACCTGGGCGGCGGCACCATCCGGCGGATCCGGTACTACCCGACGAACCGCCCGCCCGTGGCCTCGTTCACGGCCACCCCGACGTCGGGCACGACCCCGCTGGCGGTCACGTTCGACGCCTCGGCCTCGACCGACGAGGACGTCGCCGACCGCAGCGAGCTGACCTACCAGTGGGACTTCGACGGCAACGGCACGTTCGACGCGACAGGCGTCAAGGCCTCCCATACGTACACCGCCGACGGTGGCTCGACCGCGGTGCTGAAGGTCACCGACCCGCTCGGCGCGAGCGACACCGCGACGACGACCATCACGGCCGGCAACGGGGCCCCGACCGCCGTGATCGACACCCCGGCGGCGTCGTTCACCTGGGGCGTCGGCACCAACGTGCAGTTCTCCGGGCATGCCAGCGACCCGCAGGACGGCACCCTGCCGGCCTCGGCGCTCAAGTGGGACCTGATGCTGGAGCACTGCACCGCCCCGGACAACTGCCACACCCACTACCTGCAGACGTTCCCCGGCGTCGCCGGCGGCTCGTTCCCGGCGCCGGACCACGAGTACCCGTCCTACCTGCGGCTGCGGCTCACCGCCACCGACGCGGGCGGGCTGACCAGCGTGTCGACCGTCGACCTGCAGCCCAAGACCGTTGACCTGTCGTTCGCCAGCAAGCCCAACGGCCTGCAGGTCACGGTCGGCTCGGCCCAGCAGGCGACGCCGTTCACGCGCCGGGTCATCGTGGGCTCCACGAACACGATCAGCGCGCTGGAGCCGCAGACCACACCCGCGATGACGTACTCGTTCGGCGCCTGGTCCGACGGCGGTTCCCGGACCCATGTGCTGACCGCGCCCGCGGCGGCGACGACGTACACGGTGACGTACAACGGCCTCGCCCCGATCGAACTGCGCGCCGGCGCGAACGGCAGCTATGTGACCGCCGACAACGGCGGGAAGGCCCCGCTGATCGCGAACCGGTCCGTCATCGGCGCGTGGGAGCAGTTCGACGTCATGGACGTGGGCGGCGGCTTCGTGGCGCTGCGCAGCCGGGCCAACCTGCAGTACGTGACCGCCGAGAACGGCGGCGCCTCCTCGCTCATCGCGAACCGCCCGGAGGTCGGCGGCTGGGAGAAGTTCCAGCTCGTCGACAACGGCGACGGCACCGTGAGCCTGCGCGCGAACGCCAACGGCAAGTACGTGACCGCGGAGAACGGCGGCAACGCGGCGCTGATCGCCAACCGGGACGCGGTCGGCGCCTGGGAGAAGTTCACCAAGGTGAAGGCGCCCACGGCCATGAGCATCACGGCGAACATCAACAGCCTGGTGGTGTGCGCGGACGCCGGGGGCACGAAGCCGCTGCTCGCCAACCGCGCGGGCGCCGGCCCCTGGGAGACCTTCGACGTCGTCGACGTGGGCAACGGCTTCGTGGCCCTGTTGTCGCACTCGGACTTCAAGTACGTGACCGCGGAGAACGGCGGCAACGCGGCGCTGATCGCCAACCGCCCGACGGTCGGCACGTGGGAGATGTTCCAGATCGTCAACAATCCCGACGGCACGGTGAGCCTGCGCGCGAACGCCAACGGCAAGTACGTGACCGCGGAGAACGCCGGCAACTCGCCGCTCATCGCCAACCGCACCGAGATCGGTGCCTGGGAAAAGTTCCGCCTCGCCCCGGTCTGATCGGCCGCCATTGATGCCGGGCTCCTTCCGGGGCCCGGCGTCGAGCACTAGTCCCGGTAGCGCGCCTCGATGCGGTCGACCGTCTGCCGGCTCCACGCCTCGATGGCGGCCGCCTGCTCGGGGGTGAGCGTCTCGAAGAAATACCGGCGGATGTTGCCCGCGTGCCCGAGGATCGCCTGCTCCACCGCCTCGCGGCCCTTGGCGGTCAGCCCGACCCCGACCCGGCGGCCGTTGAACTCGTTGTCGGTGCGCTCGACGAGCTCGCGGTTCTCCATCCGCGTCAGCTGATGCGCGACGCGGCTCTTCTCCCAGTCGAGCGACTCGGCGAGCTCGCCGACGCGCATCTGCCCGCCGGCCGTCTGGTGCAGCGTCACGAGCACGCTGAACTCCGCCTTGGAGATGCCGTACTCGCGCTGCAGGTCGCGGTCCAGCTCGCGCGCGAGCAGGCGCTGCGCCTGCATCCAGCTGTTCCAGAGCGCCCATTCCCCGGGTTCGAGGGTGCGGGGCTCGGCCATGCCGGAATCGTATCGGACTGTGGAGTTGACGCGTCAACTCCACAGTCCTACAGTCGGCCCCATGGATCAGACGGTGGTGGTCGTCGGCGGCGGGTACGGCGGGTCCCTGGTCGCCAAGGCGCTGGACGACGTCGTGCTCATCGACCCGCGCGAGGCGTTCGTCAACGCGGCGGCGTCGCTGCGGGCCCTGACCCGGCCGGACTGGGCGCCGAACGCGTTCTTCCCCTTCGGGACGCTGCTCGAACGGGGCCGGGTGATCCGGGACCGGGCCGTCTCGGTGGACCCGCGGGGCGTGACCCTCGCCTCGGGCGCGCGGGTCGACGCCGGCTACGTGGTCCTGGCCACCGGCTCGGGCTACACGTACCCGGCCAAGCCGAACGACGCGTCGACCAGCATCGCCGAGCAGCTGGACGACCTGCGCGCGACCCACAAGGAGCTCAGGGGCGCGGCCCGCGTCCTGATCCTCGGCGCCGGCCCGGTCGGCCTGGAGCTGGCCGGGGAGATCAAGGAGGTCTGGCCGGACAAGCACGTGGTCATCGTCGACCGGGCCGACCGGCTGCTTCCCGGCTTCCTCCCCGAGGTGCGCGACGACCTGCGACACCGGCTGGACGAGCTCGGCATCGAACTGCGGCTGGGCACCACCTTGACCGCACCGCCCGCCACCGAGCCCGGCCGGGCCGGCCGAGTCGAGGTCACCACCGGCCAGGGCGACGAGATCGGGGCCGACATCTGGTTCCGCGCCTTCGGCGTCCGGATCAACACCGACTACCTGGCCGACGGCCGGTTGACGACCCTGACCGAGCACGCGACGGTACCGGTCGACGAGCACCTGAACGTCCGGGGCTACGAACACATCTACGCGATCGGCGATATCGTCGCGCTGCCCGACCCGAAGATGGCGTCGTACGCGATGACGCACGCCGAGGTCGTCGTGGACAACATCAGGGCCCAGCTCGCGGGCGGCCGCCCGGAGGCCGTCTACACGCCGGCCCCCGAACGCCGGATCCTGCTTCCCCTCGGCACCCGCACGGGCGTCGGCCAGCTCCCGACCCCGGACGGCGTGGCCGCGGCCACGGCCGAGACGGTCTGCGAGCGCAAGGGCGCCGACCTGTTCACCGCCCGCTTCGCCGCACGGTTCGACCGCCCCGGCGGCGCGTAAACCCCCCACGACGGGGGCAGCGAGCAGACATGATCCCTGCCGCATTTCCCTACCAGAAGCGACGCCGGCGGGTCCTCGGCAGCGAGATGGCGTACGTCGAGGTCGGCGAGGGCGACCCCATCGTGCTGCTGCACGGCAATCCGACCTCGTCGTACCTGTGGCGCAACGTGCTGCCGCACCTGCAGTCCCGCGGCCGCTGCATCGCCCCCGACCTGATCGGCATGGGCGACTCCGACAAGCTGCCCGGCACCGGCCCCGGCTCGTACCGCTTCGTCGAGCAACGCCGCTACCTCGACGCCCTGCTCGAGGCCCTGAACGTGCACGAGCGGGTCACCCTCGTCGTCCACGACTGGGGCTCGGCCCTCGGCTTCGACTGGGCCAACCGCCACCGCGACGCCGTGAAGGGCATCGCCTACATGGAGGCGATCGTGCGGCCGCAGGCCTGGGACCACTGGGACAAACTGGGGGAGCGCGCCCTCCTGCAGGCACTGCGCTCCGACGCCGGCGAGGAGCTGGTCCTGCGCGACAACATCTTCATCGAACAGGTACTGCCACGCGCCATCCTGCGCACCCTCTCCGACGAGGAGATGGAGCAGTACCGCCGGCCGTTCGCCGAGCCCGGCGAGGGGCGGCGGCCGACCCTGACCTGGCCCCGGGAGATCCCCATCGATGGCGAGCCGGCCGACGTGACCGCGATCGCGAGCGCTTACGCGGACTGGCTGGCGACCAGTGACGTACCGAAACTGTTCCTGAGGGCCGAGCCGGGCGCGATCCTCGCCAGCGACTGGCTGCTGGACTTCGTCCGCGGATGGCCGGCGCAGGTGGAGGTGGCGGTCGCGGGGAGGCACTTCGTCCAGGAGGACTCGCCGGACGAGATCGGACGAGCCATCGCCAGCTGGATGGGTGCGCTGACCCCGGCGTGAAAAACCAAAACAGCGGACCTGGGGGGTACTCCCGTCAGGTCCGCTGTCTTCCGTTGGTTTACGCGTACTTCCTGTCCTGCGCGTTGTCGAGCCTGGTCACCTTGCCGTTCGCGGTGTCCACGATGACGTACTGCTTCGGCGGCGCGCAGCCGCAGCGCCGTCGACGGAGCCGGGACCGCACTGGACGGCGTCGCCGCCGGGTCCGAGCGTCTTCCGAGTTTCACGGCGAACTGCTTGCATGATTGAGCGCGCCGGCCGTTGAAACTTGCAACGGTGCGCGCGTCCTGGACAGCGGTGCCGGTTGCGGAGCGTGCGGGTGGGATGACCGTGAGGTTGGCGAGCTGGTAGCGTCCGGCCGACGCGATCCAGGGATGTGGATGCAGATGGTCTTCGGCGCGGGGCGCATGGTCGAGGCGAAGCTGCCGCACCTGCTGGCCGGCGTCCTGCTGCTGGGCTTGGCCGACTCCATGATCGGCCCGTATCTGGTGCTGTTCGGCGCGGACCGGGCGCGCCTGTCTCCGCTACAGGTAGGTGCGTTCCTGTCCGTCATCGCCGTCAGCGGACTGTTCGTCACGTCCTGGCTAGGCCGCCGATACGACCGCGGTGCCGGCCGGTGGCCGGCGCTGGTCGCCGTCCTGGCGCCGGCCGCCGGTTACCTGGCATTGAGTACGACCACCAGCTATGCCCTGCTGCTCATCATCGGCGTGGGCCTGCTAGGCGCCGGCCTGGCGGCTTTCTCCCAGATGTTCGCCCTGGCCCGCACCCACCTGGACCAAGCATCCGGCAACGCGTCGAGCCGCGGCACACTGGCCCTGCGCTCCGCATTCTCCCTGGCCTGGGCCATCGGCCCGATCCTCGGCTCAGCGGCGCTGGCCTGGCGCGGATACAGCGCCCTGCTACTGCTGACCTCCCTGGCCTTCGCACTGATCACCGCCCCACTGTTGCTACTGGGCGACACACCAACCACGCCCCGAGCCGCCGAGCAACCGCAAACACCCTCCCGCCCGCCACGGCAGGTCCTGCTGGTAGCAGCCAGCTTCATGCTCTTCAACACCGCAATGTGCGCCGGCTCGGTAGCGCTACCGCTGTACATAACCCGCACCCTGGCCCGGCAAGACCATGACGTAGGCCTGCTGGCCAGCACAGGCGCTCTGGCGGAGATCCCGGCAGCCTTGGCCCTGATCCTGCTACCCGCAAGGGTGCCCCGACAGCACGTGATCCTGCTGGGCATGCTCCTCTTCGTCGGCTACTTCACACTCGTCCCCGCCGTCTCCAGCCTGCCACTGCTACTAACCGCCCAGGTAGCCCGCGGCCTAGCCATAGCCGCGGTCAACGCCTTGGGCATCACCTACATGCAGGACCTACTACCCGAGTCCCCCGGCCAAGCAACCGCCCTGTTCAGCAACGCCTTCATCACCGCCTCGCTAATCTCCGGCCTAGTAGCAGGCGCCACCGCCCAAACCTTCGGCTACCGAGCAGCCCTGCTGCTATGCGCCCTGATCAGCGCCACAGGCTGCCTACTGCTGATCACCGCCCGACAAGCACCACATCTCAGCAGGCCAAGGCGGAACGCGAGGCCGACCACCAACGCGAAGCGAGGCGAAGGGGGTGCGGGTGGCGAAGCCTCCGCCGGGGAGCAGGCGCTCGCGCGAAGCATCCACGACCGACGAGACGAACAAGGGCCCACCCTGTGAACAGGGTGAGCCCTCGGTCGTGGGCGATACTGGGTTTGAACCCGTGACCTCTTCCGTGCCAAGGCGTTGCCGTGGCGTCTCGGCCTGGATCAACGTGCGCCGTGAGCTGCGCAGGCAATCCGCGACCATCGGTGGTCGTTCGCCACTGAACGCGCCGGTCGACACTCAGTCCGACACTCAACCATCGGTTCCGAGACTTCACGCCACTCGTAGCGTGAGCGGACCCCGGAAGACGACGATCGAGACCTCGGCGCCGCACATGCCGAGGAACCACGATTTGTTGCAGCGCACCGGTTTCGGTTGATAGCCGTGAGCGGTCGTCCGCCGCGGTTCGCACCAATGATCCCTACCCGACCCCCTGACGCGAGGAGCGGCCGAAACAGACGGGCCAGTTCCACGCCCGTTCAGATGGTCCACTCAGCGTCGATCGCGGCCAAGAGCTCGCTGAGGTCTTTCGCCGACTGACCACGGACGAAGATCCACGGGCGGTCAAATTGGTCGACCCGTAGCAGCTTGCCCGGCGCCGACAGCCAGATCGTCGGGCCGGTGCCAGGGCTGGGATATGTCCGATACTCCGGGAAGCGCACAGTGTCATAGCTGCTCCGCAGCCGCTCGACCAGCGCCGGTGTGACCTCCGCGGCGTTCCACAGATCCTCGTAGGCGAAGACCGTCTCGCAGAGCGCGAAGTCAACGGCGGCGAGCGAGAACCGGTCGAGGTAGGGCTGCCACTCTTCGCCAACGTGCCGGTACAGCAGCGGCGGATCGTCCCGGCCGAGGTCGGCCACGCCCCACTCGGCGGTGTACTGGTTCTCGTCCCGGATCACCAGGACGCCGTCGTCGACTTGCAGCTGCGTCGGCGCGACGATCCGGTCCTGCCCATCCGTGAGCTCGGGCCGCCGGCCGAACCGACGGTAAAAACCGGCGACAGCAGCGGGCAGCGGCACCGCCAAGGAGGCGAGCTCATCGGCGGTGTAGCCGTCGGCGTCGGCGACAGACCGCCCGAAGCCGGCGAACAACTCGGCAATGAACCGCCAGGCATCGTCGGGCGTACGCAGCCCGGGGCCCATGAGTCCGGCGACGTCCACGCCGCGAGCATACGAGGCACGGGTCTGGTCGCGCCTGCCCAGCCAATGCCCCGGCGGCGCCGAAGCGGCTCGCCGCACGGAGTCAGGTCAACCGGCCGATGCGAAGCGCGGCGGGGAGGGTGGCGAGCGCAGCGGCGCGGTGTCAGAACGAGCGAAGCGACGGTCTGGCATCGGGGGGTGCGGGGTGGCGCAGCCCCCCGCCTGGAGCGAGCGAAGCGAGCGCGAAGGATCCACGACCGACGAGACGAAAAAGGGCCCACCCTGTGAGGGGGTGAGCCCTCGGTCGTGGGCGATACGACGGCTCAGCATTTCCGAAACGCACCCGGATTTGAACCGGCGGACTCCTCGTGCCGAAGTAAGTGCAAACAACCCCGCGGCCTGCGGGTTCGTCTATATGCGCTGCTTGGGGTCTTGGTCGGCGTCGGTCTGGCATGGTGCGAGATGGCCGTCCGGGGCGCGTTTGCCACGAGCGCCTGGGCCTGGTCGACGTCATCAGCGGGTTCCATCGCAACACACGTCGGGGTTGGAGTGGCATCCCGGAGCGTCGGGTCCCGGGCGGACTGCCCTGGCCGCCGGAGGCCGATCCCTGGGTGCAGGGCCGGAGGCCCTGCCCGCCGGAGGCAGGTCTTGCCCCCTCCGGCGGAGCCGGTGCCGTCCGGTCGTCTTCGGGTGCGAGCTGTTATCTGCTGTGGGCTCCGTTGCCGGGGCTGGTCACAATGACGGGCGTGCGTACCCTGAAGCGCTGGTGGGTGGATCGGTGGGCTAATAAGCGTATGGGCGCTCCCGATGTGCCATTGCGCGTTCTCCCGTGGTGGTGGGCGGTCATCATCGTCGTGGTGGTCGTGGCCGGTGGCGCGACGGCGATGTGGCTGCTCGATGTGTGGGGGCCGATGCCGTTGACGGCGAAGGACCCGGATCAGTTGCGTCTGGATCGGATCAAGACCGCCTTGACGGTCGCGGCCGGCCTCGCGGCCGGGGCAACGTTGCTGATGACGTTGCGTCGGCAGATGCTCAGTGAGCGGGCGCAGACGTACAGCGAGCGGGCACAGCGGTTCGCTGAGAGCGAGGCGTTAGAGCAGCGTACGACGGCGCTGTACGTGGCGGCGGCGGATCAGTTGGGCAGCGACAAGGCGGCGGTCCGGCTGGCTGGTTTGTACGCGCTGGAGCGGCTGGGTCAGGACAATGTGAAGCTGCGGCAGACGGTGGTGGATGTGTGGTGCGCGTACCTGCGGATGCCGTACACACCACCGGCGGAGGTGCGACGCAGCAACACCGGCAGGTCTCCGCAGCACCTGTATGCCGGCGATGAGGAGCCGGACGGCGTGGCGGAGGCCGAGCAGCGTCAGGAGTTGCAGGTTCGGCTGACCGCACAACGGTTATTGGCGGCACATCTTGATCCAACGCTTGCGGATGTGTACTGGCTCGATGCCAAGGACAACCGGTTGGTACTCGATCTCGCCGGGGCGGTGCTTGTCGACCTCGCTCTCAGGGCATGTGAGGTCGGGCGTGCCACGTTCGCCGGGGCGCAGTTCCACGGCGTCGCCGACCTGGGCGAGGCGCAGTTCCACGGCGACGCCCACTTGGGCGGGGCACAGTTCCACGGCATCGCCCACCTGGGCGGGGCGCAGTTCCACGGCACCGCCGACCTGGGGGCGCAGTTCCACGGCGTCGCCTCCCTGGGCGGCGCGCAGTTCTACGGCCTCGCCCTCCTAGGCCAGGCGCAGTTCCACGGCGACGCCTTTCTGAATGGGGCACAGTTCCATGGCGACTCGGTCCTGGGCGGGGCGCAGTTCCACGGCGACGCCGACCTGCGCGAGGCGCAGTTCCACGGCCGCACCATCCTGGGCGGCGCGCAGTTCCACGGCACCGCCGACCTGGGTGGGGCACAGTTCCACGACACCGCCAACCTGAGCACGGTGCAGTTCCACGGCGTCGCCTCCCTGGGCGGGGCGCAGTTCCACGGCCACGCCGACCTGCGCGAGACGCAGTTCGGTCAAGGCGTTGACCTGTCCGGCGCCTCGGCGACATTGGACGCCAGCCTGCCGCTGGGGTGGGCTGTATCCGGCGATCCTCGAACGTCGGATGGACTACATCCGGTAGTCCGAGTTCAGGGGGAGCCGCAACCGGCGGACGAGGTCCAGGATGGGAGCCTGGTGGGCAACGTCGATGCCGGCAGCGAGGGGGCCTAGCCACGCTCCCTGTGTGTCCAGGCCCAGCGTTGGCCTGTGGGGCATCGTCGCTTCCGCCGGGGTTCGCGCAGCGGCCCGAATGGCCGCCTTGAACCTGGCACCGGCGAGGGCCTCGCCGCTGTGTATGTGCGCGACAAGGCGATCCGCGTGGAGTGGCAGCTCTACGAGTTGGATAACGGCGTGTTCGAGCGCTGCCCGCCCAAGGACGAGTCGCGGCGTACGGTTGCCGTGCCCGGTTGGCGCGCCGAGTTGCTGCGCAATCACGTCGCTGGGACCCGGCCGGCGCCGTGCGCACGGGCAGCGGTAGGGATCACGGTGTCCGCAAATGCGCAGCCGAAGGAGGCGCCCCCAGGCGAGCGTAGCGACCAGTGCCGACGAGCGAAGCGAAGTCGGCATCGGGGGTGTGGGGTGGCGAAGCCCCCCGCTGGGGAGCGAGCGAAGCGAGCGCGAAGGATCCACGACCGACGCGCGAAAAAGGGCCCACCCTTTGAGCAGGGTGAGCCCTCGGTCGTGGGCGATACTGGGTTTGAACCAGTGACCTCTTCCGTGTCAACGCCGTGATATCCGGGCCGGACGTGCCGAAACCCGTTGCTAGGTAAGGGTTCTAGGTCCGCAAGCGTCCGTGGTCGTACGCCGCCGTTCGCTCCGGTGACCCCCTGTTCGCCCCCGGCGGATGCTGGAGGGGGTGAAGGCTGGCCACTCCCTCTGTTGGAGTCCTGTCGCCACGCTGCATTAGTCGCGGCGATCGCGTCATCCGTGTGACAAACGTCAGATGGGTGGCGCACCAGGCTCGCCGATGAGCCCGGTGCGCCGTACAGGGCCGGTCTTGTGGGCCAGTGATCACACGACGCGGGTCAGGGTGCCGGCAACGGCGTGGTGTTGGCCGAGTTGAACGCCTGCACGCCGGCCTCGTTGTCGCCGTCGAACGGTGTCACCGGGCTGTTGCGGCCGAGGCAGAAGTCGTCGCCCTTCGGGTCGGCGAACCAGGCACCGACCTGGTTGAGGTCGACGCGCGTCCGTACCCCGTTTACGAGCGTGGATGAGAAGGCCTCCTGGACGATCAGCTTGAAGGTGTTCAACGAGCGGCCGCGCCGGTCGGATGTGAAGTCGCCGATGTATTCGGCGGCCCCGAACGGCGGGCCTGCCTTTTCCAGCAGGAAGACCGTGAACGTAGTGTTCGGCGGCAGATTGAAGGCGTTGACCGTGAAGATGTCGAATCCCAGCCGATCGGTGGTCAGCTGGACGTCGACGTTGACTCGGACGTTAGGCATGCAGCCGGCCAGTTGATCCGACGACGGCGTGAGCTTGAGATGTACCTGTTCGGGGAACCAATTCTTGTTGGACGCTGAGGCCGTGGCACTCCTGGCCACAGCTCCACCAGCTACGACCGCCCCGAGGACGAGCGCGCTGGCGATGAGTCGAGTCGTGCGACGCATTCGTTTCTCCAATCATGCAGGTGTGCTGCTCTTGCTGATGGGCGCGGCGAATCGCCTCCCGGGGCGTCGACCGGCAGGGCACGCTGAGGAACGTTCGCCGCACCGCGGTGAGGCGGGTGCGAGGTAAGGCGTCCCGGTACGCAGGCCGGAAACGGTCGCCTGCGAGCGAGGCGGTTTGCTCAGACAGTTGGCGGGCGGATCGTCGTGAACGAACACACGAGGTCTTCTCCAGGTGAGGATGGTCAACCTGGGAACCGCTGGGACATCCGGCGTTTTCAGACCCAGGCCGAGAGTAATCGGCGAGGTACCTGGCGAGGCGGTGAACCTGCAAACCTCACACCTGCATTCGGCGATGCGGCCGATCATGCTGTCTCCTCCGGCCAGCTCGGCGGTGTCCACGACGGGCTCCGCGATGCACCAGGACGTCATTGAGGGGCCCTGCTGACGCTGGAGTCCGCTGCCGGAGCTCGGATGACGCCACCCTTGCTCGCTTCACGGCCGAAATCTTGCTTGGTCGCTCCAGTCGGGCTGAGATGTGCTGGCTGCCGCTGGCGCAGAAGCTGACACCGCATGGGCTGCGTCACTCCTACAAGACGTTGATGATCGAGCTGGGCACGTCGGCCACCCTCATGGATGCCCAGATGGGCCATGCGGACGGTTCGGTTCAAGCGCTCTATGCGCACGTCACCGCGGGGATGGTGCGTCGGCTGCTGGACAGGCTGACCGAGATCTGCAGGGGGCGCTGGAGGCGCGGCGGCTGCTGGATCCGGGCTCACCGGTTGCCTTGCTTGATCGGCTGCTGCGGGAGGAGGGGGCATCGTGAGGTCGATGGACCGGGCAAGATCTTCTCCCGGAATTCTCCCGAGTGCCCGGCGAGAAGCAGTTCGGCCGTCCATGCGTTGACCGTGCGGGTGCAGGACGAAGTACATGGTGCCCTTGGAGCGGACTGATCCGTCATCGGCGGCGTACCAGCCCATGAGGACTTCGTTGTCGCACACGCGCAGCTCGCCGCGCCAGTGGTAGCCGCCGTCCTCGACCTCGATACCGCGTGTGGTGGTCTGCACGCTGATGAGGTCGCCTTGCTGGCGGAACTGGACCTCCTGTGCGGTGACGACTTCCTCGTTGTCTTTGAAGGTCTGCCAGGACGCCCACCAGTCGCCGGAGAGGTTGACCTTGTGGGTTGGAATGCCGGCGAGTTCGCCGACCGAGATCTTCAGGGCGTTCGTGATCGCCACGGCGACGGACAGGACCGGCTGTTGTTTGCCGGCCTCGTATCGCCGGATTTGCCGCTTGTCGACGCCCGCGAGGTCGGCTTGGGGAATTCCCAGCCGCGGCGGGAATAGGCCTGAACCGCCCTTGGCTGCCCAGTGCCGAGGAACGCGACCAGCGTGCGCTGATCGCGCCTCGATCCGGCGTGGAGTGTCCCCTGAGGGATCACGGTGTCCAGCCGAAGGAGGCGCCCCCAGGCGAGCGCAGCGACCAGTGCCGACGAGCGAAGCGAAGTCGGCATCGGGGGGTGTGGGGTGGCGAAGCCCCCCGCTGGGGAGCGAGCGAAGCGAGCGCGAAGGATCCACGACCGACGCGCGAAAAAGGGCCCACCCTTTGAGCAGGGTGAGCCCTCGGTCGTGGGCGATACTGGGTTTGAACCAGTGACCTCTTCCGTGTCAACGCCATAGCGTCTGCGCCGGATGTGCCGAAACCCGTTGTGGCGTAAGGGTTGTAGCTCCGTGGGTGTTCACTGCCGTACGTAGCTGTTCACTGCCGTGGCCCCCTTGCAAGACCCCCTCTGATGGCTGGAACAGAGGGGGTTCCGACCAGGCCGCGAGACCTCCTCTGTTCCAGCATCTCCGTAGCCCCGAGTGGTCGTGGCGCTGCTGCACAGGGGTTGGTCCGGAATGGCTCGGCGTTGAGTGTGGTTGTGCGCGGTAGCCTGGCCGCTGTTGTCGGCCTCTTCGTCGTTCCGATCTTCCGAGAGAAGGTCGAGGCGCCGGACGAGGTAGCACCTCCCCCAAGAATGCGTCGCGTCTCGCCCAGAACCCTGACCACAGATGTCCAACACGGCGTGAAGTGCAGCGGCGGTCCCTCGTATAGATCTCGCGCGGTGCGCCGCGTATATGCCACTCTGGCCTCGTGCTCTTGACTGATGGCCGCGGCCTACCCCTGAACTCTGAGTACTCCGTCGAAGCGGACGGCCGCCATCTCGCGATTATATTGGAGAGCCAGGGAGGTAAGCCGCGCCGAAATCCCGCTTATCGGGAGGCGCTCCTGCTCTTGTTGGCCCGGCTTAAAGATCTCGGCGCGACCATCGAGGTAGCACTCGTCGATTCGCTGGTCACTCAGCAAAACAACATTTCGGAGGCTGAACGGACCGTACTTGGTGGTCCGATGGCTCTCGCTCATGTTGCAGACCTGCTCGCTCTACGGCGGAGACTTACTACCGGGCAAACTAGCATCGCTCAACGACCAGGTGTTCGGGGCGGCAATAGCACTAAGCGGCTCCGACTTCGGCTGACTATTCCCGGTTACGACATTAGCGACACTGAGCGGCTCGCCGCCGATCTGGCGGCTGGCGTGTCGCCACAGCCGGACGAAGCAATGCAAGACAAAGAGGCTGAGGTGAAGCTCCTCGCCGCACTCGGTCTGCCCGCCGAGCTGGCGAAAGCTGAGAATGTCCATGTTACCTCGGCAATCTATGAACGAACGCCTGGCACGGTCGTCGTTCGGCGGGCTGAGGCCGTACTTGTCGCCCTCTACCGACAGAGCGTTGCGGGCTTGGGAGACCATCGGTTACGGACCGCAGTCGGTTTTACCGATCTCTACTTGAGTGACAGCGGCGACATCATCGAGGCCAAGCGCGGTTCAGAACATCGCTACGTCCGCGAGGCGCTTGGCCAGCTTCTCGACTACGCCGTTCACGTCACCGTCCCCGTCCGTAAACTGACAGCCCTTTTCCCAGCTTCGCCGAGTGAAGCTGACATCAAGCTTTTGCACACGTACGGCGTTGACTGCCTTTACTGGGAAGGGGCAAGTAGGTTCGTTAGAATTCCCGCCTCGGCCGCCGCGCGGGCTGCGATGGAGTCGATTCGGGCCAGCGCGGATTGCCGATCTGCTTGAGGGCAACAGCTCGAAACGCGATGACTTCCAAGGCTGAAACAGAGGGGGTAGCGGCGAGGAGCGCGGCAGGTCGCCGGCCAACCCCTTTGCGGGAGGCGCGCGCGGCGGTGCTCGAAGTCGCGCGGACGGTCCGCCAGATCGTGAAGGACGAGGGCAGACCGTCCGTGTCGCCTTTGGTTAGGGGCGTTCAGGGACACTCGTGATCAAGGTTTCCCCGGCATACGTCCAGCTAGAAGCTGGTTCGGGGACAGTAGGGACACGAGGGACACCGCCGTTGGGTGCTCGACCTATCGGAGCCTGTCGTCCGGGTCGGACAGCAGCCTGGCCATCCGCCGGCGCGGCATCCCACTGGCCTGCGAAGTCTGCGGTTTCGACTTCCACAAGACGTACGGTGCCCGGGGCAAGGACTACATCGAGTGCCACCATCGGACACCCCACGGCGCCACCGGGAGGACTCGAACCCGCCTGGGCACGGATGACTACCGAAGGGTACTGCGGCTCCTATCGATCATGACTCGCTCCGGCATATCGTTGAGGCATGGACGGCGAAGGGCACACCCGGCGCACTAGGCCTTCGATCGACCTCACTTCCTTGCCGGACGGTACGCCGACCCGGAGAGCCGATCTTGACTTGGAGACAGATTCAAGTCATGCGCTAATATTCTCAATCACAGGTTATTTGAAGCGAAACGAAATCCGTACCCTCCGTGCGACGGCTCTTTCTTCTGTACTTACCGGTGTTGCCGCAGTCGTTGTGCCGATCGTGTTGGCAGTAATCAATTATTCGCATGTCAGCACGGGTGGATTCTTTGCAATAGGCGTCCTGTTATCAAGTGTCGGCCTAACCGTGGGTCTCTGGTTCCGGTTGCGACGAGATCGGGCTACTCGCCAAGAAATGTCCGACATTGAAGAAACCCTCCGTAGGACGCCGCGCGCCGGTACCTTCATAGAACCGCCGCGCCCGCTGGAGCGCAGACCCCCTAATCCGTCGATGCGAAGAAAGCCTGTCAGGCGATACAAGCGGCGGCGCAAATGAGGCCGAGAAGGAAGCCCACGGCTCCTCGTGTTGCTCCGGTGGAGGCGCCGGTTGTTCAGCCGCTTCCGGTGGAGGCGCCAGCTCCTCGTGTTGCTCCGGTGGACGCGCCGGTTGCTCAGCCGCTTCCAACGTTTAGGCAACCCATTGGATTCAGTTCTGATGCGGCGTTGCATTACGCTTCACGAGTACAGACTTACGTGACGGACCTCGAAAAGGCTGCGCGCCAGGTTGCCCGTCACCGGTCCGCCGAAATGGTTCTCGTTTCCCACGTCGAATCGGCAGCCGAGTCGCTCGGAACGACAAGCTTCAGCAAGCGAACCAAGCGTGTCGGTGAGGCTGGAACGTTCTTCATGGGAGCTGCGGTTGGATATCTTGGGAACGTTGTGATTGGCCGAGATTTCACGTTTACAAACAGCCTCTTGGTGTTCATACCATTTGCGCTCGGTATTGCAATGGTAACGTACAGCTGGACGCGAGGCTAGCTTGACCGTAAATCGCACTTGGTAAGTGGTGAAGTCGAGTGCGGTGCTAGTCGGGGCGCGCTGGGTGACCGCTTCCGTGTGAACTCCCGTACCGCCGCGACCGGATTTGGTGGATTCCGTTGTGACGTAAGCCTTTCAGGTTCACGTACGTCCACCGTTGTGTGTGGCCGTCATCCCGGTGACCCCCTGCCTGACCCCCGGACCAAACGCGGCTGGAACAGGGGAATTGGTTGCCGGCCAACTCTGAAACCCCGCCCGCACGGGACGGCCCCCAGTTCCAGCCCTCTGCGCCTTGGGGACACCCTGCGTGGACCGTCCCGAGATGACGCTGCACTTCAGCAGCTTGGGGCATATCCCGGAACATAGGGACGCCGCGCCGCGGGTCGTCCGCAGGCCGCTCGCGACGATCACTGGAGTATTCCTCAGACGCAACCGACTAGACCCAGTTGCATCAACGGTGCTTCACCGTGGCCTATCAGCGTCTCATCACAAGGCCATCTTCGGCGTGACACACGGAATCAGCGAAGATCGGCCGTGGCGTTCGGACGATTTCACCCGTCGTTCGGCGCTATACGGGTCCGGAGTCTCATGTGACCCGCCTGGGGTGTTCACTGCAGCGGGCCCGCCACAGGCGTCGGCGTCTGTCCCCCTTCGTTCTCCGCCGGGCTGTCGTCGACCTCCGTCAGCGAACGGTCGAGTTGCGCAAGCGCCAGCATTCGAGCGTCGTCGGGTGCTCGATCGATAAGGATCTTGAAGTAGTCGATCCATTGCGCGCGAGCCGTCTGCAGCAGGATCTCCCAGTCCATCGCGTCCATATCGTCCGACCTCAGGGAGCGCAGCTGTCCGGCGGTGCCGGTGCGGCGTTCGAGCTTGTCTGCCACGAGCAGGCCCGTCACCCGACGAAACCGCGAAGCGTTGGCCTGGATCTTCTCCCGCAGGACGAACACGTACCGCTGGAAGCGATTGAGGTGGTCCCAGTCGATCGTCAGGCCGGGCCTCATGAATTCCACGATCAACAGCTGGTCACCGGACGACAGGACGAGATCGACACGGGCATTCCAGTCGTCGTTGCTGTTCAGGCCCGCTTCACCCGCCGCATCGACGATCAGATGGTTTACCCCGCGTTCGACCTGGAAGGTGTCCCACGTCGGGGAGATCAACCAGGGATTCTCGGCGATGTAGTCGCGGACGGCGTTCTCGAGCTCTCGCGTCCGGATCCGCTCCTCCAGGCCGATGATGAGGTTCAGCGTCGTCTTGACGCCCTCCGCTGCGTGCAACGCTGTCATCACCCGGTTGTCGGCGAGCAGTTTGACGAGCTCCTCGGCGTCCATGGACTCCGAATTCGCCAGATCGGCGATCAAGTCACGCAGCTTGCCTCCTTCCCATGCGGTGAGGATCGCATGCGCGAGATCCGCGAACTGGGTGTCGCTCAGCGTCGTGATCTTCGCGATGGACGTCAGCGCGCGTTTCACGATCGTCTTCTCGTGCCGGTCGAGCGCCTCCAGACGGCCGGAGAACGCCGCCATCCGGCCCTCGATCGCCTCGACCTTCTTCTGGGCGCGGGCGTCCTGCCACCTGCGCAGCAGCTGCTTCGTCCTGGCCTGACCCCATTCGAGGAGCGGCAGGGTCGAGTCGTCGTCCCAGTTGACGCGCTGACGCTCGGTGGAGATGAGGTCCTTGGGCTTGTCGTCGATGAAGTCCGCCTCGACGCTGCCCGACAGGTAGACCAGGCCCTGTTGACCGCCCAGGCCACCCCCCAGTTGGAAGTAGAAGGGGCGCTGGGCAAGTTTGCCGTGGCTGAACACGGAGATACCCGCCAGATCCTCCTGCGAGATCGGCTCCTTGTGGAACAGGAAGCGCCATCGGATCGTCTCTCCGCTGGGCAGCTTCTCAATGCCCCACTTGCCGTCGAGCTCCAGCCCGGCTGGTGCCTGACCCTCGGCATATTGTCCTGGATAGTCGAATTCGATCTTCTCCACGTCCTCCGGATCCGGCAGGGCATTGTGGTTGACCGTGACCAGGAAGCCCTCCGCGCGCTGCAGCAACAGGAAGCGGCGGGCCATGCTCTTACCGAACTCGTTGGCGTTGGGCGTCTTCTTGAACGTGAGGCCCTTCAGACGAACCGTGGTTCCGTGATTGGCCCGCTCCGCGTCGTTCGGGCCGGAGTACTCGACGATCTCGACGTCCATCGGCGTCTCGTCGACATAGTCGCTGGAGTCCGACGTGCCGAGCAGCTTCTGCACGTCGAGCACGAACGTCGTCTTCTCCCCGGTGCTGATGCTGATCGTGGAGATCTCGACCATCCGCGCGATCCCGAACCCGGCGAACTTCCCGATCCCCTTTCGCCCCATGACCGGGCGCCCCGTCCGCGTCTTCGACTTGCCATCGACCCGCCGGCGGTTATAGCCGACGTTGAGGAAGCGTTCCTGACACTCGGCGAACGTCATGCCGTCCCCGTCGTCGGCGATGACGACCTCAGCGTGCGAACCGAGCGAGGCGGGCAGACCGATGTCGACCTTCGTTGCCTCGGCGTCCCACGCGTTCGAGACCAGCTCCGCGATCGCCGCAACCGGTGACTGATACATGTCGATACCGAGATGCTCGATGACGCGTCCGTGGAACCGAATCTCCAACTTCTTGTCAACCATCGTCCCGGCTCCAATCCACCGCCGCACCAGTACGGTTGCATCTCACATCACCCCAGCCAGCACACGACCGCATCCGGTCGGCCAGGTGTCACCACCGCGGCTGGATCGCCCGGCCTCGGGCTGCGCCCTATCAGATTATTGCGGTGGCCGGTTATTGCGGTGGCCGGGGCATCGGGGAGGGCGGGGCCGAGCACCGCGACGTTGTCGGCGAACAGCCCGGGAACCGCGCGTTACTCGATACTGGTATGCGACAGCGCCGAAGTCAGCGTCGTCGATCAACCAGGGTCGTTCTGTGATCGAGCCGCCCGTCCGTGGTCGGCGTAGGTCGCGGGGCCAGCGGCGGGCGGGCGCCGGCTGGAAGGGGACGGGGCTGGTGTTCACCTCCTAGGTTGGGACGGCGCTCGACGCGGCCAACGTCCGGCGATGGATGCGGCGAGTGGCGAAGACGGCCGAGCTCGACGCGAAGCAGTGGACGCCCCGGGAGCTTCGGCACAGCTTCGTGTCGACCGCCTCGGTGCTCGGCCTGACGCTGAAGCCGATCGCCGACCTTGTCGGGCGCGCGGGGAACGCGGTCATGGAGGCGGTGGTCTACCGCCACCAGCTCCACCGGGCCCCTGCCGAGCGGAGCGGAGGTCATGAACGGGCATGTTCGGGGTGCCGGGAGAGGCCGCGTAGCGACGTAGACCGCCTGGACGAAACAAAGGCCGTTTCCGGTGGATCCGGAACGGCCTCTGACCTGCTCGTAGGCGATACTGGGTTTAAACCAGTGACCTCTTCCGTGTCAATCCGATGATCCCGGAGCGTGACGTCCGGAAAAGCGTTGCGGCATAAGGGCTTCCGTCTCATCATGGCCGCTGCCGCACGTGACTGTTCGCACCGGTTCCCCCGCCCCCTGATCGCCCCCTCCGCGCTTAATGATGGCTGGAACAGAGGGGCAGGCCACCCCTCTGTTCCAGCCCTCCCAGCATGCGTCGCCAGGGACGTTTGTGATCAAGGCGTCCCCGGCATATCTGCTGCTCAGGCTAGAGGGAGGGACACCAGGGACTGCAGAGACAACCTGTCTGTGGACGTTTAGCAACAGTGGGAGTGACCGCTACGCTCGGCGCCATGACCTTTGCGGATGTCACGAGGGCAGCCGTGCTTGAGGCGGTGGCCGACTTTGGCCAGCGCGGAAGTGATGAGTTCCTTCGAGTGCACGGGTTCGGGCCAGCGAAGGCGTACTTCCTGAACTACAACGACCGGTTGTACGACTCGAAGGCGATCTTCGGCGTTGCGCACGGGATCAGCGGTGATCGACCGTGGCGGTCGGAGGACTTCACTGGTGGCGACAAGACGGTGGCCGAGCGCCTCCGCGTCCTCGGCTTTGCAGTCGACTTTCTCCGAAACCCCGACTGGACCCGCGACGAGATCATCCTGGTATGCGCCGCGGTGGAAGCCAACGGCTGGAGGACGGTCGCCCAGGAGAACCCTGTTGCCATCGGGATATCCGGGCTCCTGCAGGCCGCGGCGATCCACCCGGCTCACGGGAGGCGGTCTGATTTCCGAAACCCCGCCAGCGTCGAGCGTAAGTCCGGCGACCTCGTGTCGCGCCACCCGGACTTCCGTGGACGTCCGACGAACGGCGACCGCCTCGACGCGGAGGTGGTCCGGGACTTCCTGACCAGCCCGGTCGAGATGAGGACTCTGGCCGAGTCGATCCGAGCGACGCTTCGCGATTGGGACGAGGACGCACCGGTCATCTCCGAACTGGACGTTGACGATACCGCCGCGGACGAAGGCGGCGTACTGCTGAGGGAGCATCTACGTAGGGAGCGCGACCCTGGACTGAAGGCGAAGAAGCTCGAAGACGCACGCCGGCGCGGCATCGTACTGGCCTGCGAGGCATGCGGGTTTGACTTCCATCGGACTTACGGTCCCCGCGGCAAGGACTACATCGAATGCCACCATCGGACACCTCTTGGCGTAACGGGGAGGACCCGAACGCGCCTGGCCGACCTCGCCTTGATCTGCTCGAATTGTCACCGGATGATCCATCGCACACGCGACTGGCTGACGGTTGAACAGCTCGCATGCCTCGTTGACAACAACCGGAATCCATAGCGTGAGTGTTCCTTAGCGATTACTTGACGGTTGGTCAGTCCGGGCGGGGGCTCACTGTCAACGGATTCACCGCAGCCGTCACCCGAGACCATCCGTGGTCCCGCACCCCAAGACCAGAGCAGACCATCCACGACCAACGTCGAAGCGGACCACTGTGCTCAACAGTTCTATGAATGTAGGAGTGGTAGGCCGTGGACTATCGATCGCCGATCTACAGGCTCCATACCTTGTTCAACGCTTCCTCGGCCAAGCGGTCGCCACGGGCCGCTATCTGCGCGTCGTCAGGAAACTCCGAAACGTTATTTGACCACGATTCGAGTTCCGAATCGAAATAGGCACTACCCCTTTGGAGGGCGGCCAACTTATCGGGCAACTTGGCGTTTCCTAGCTCACTGTTCAGTGGTTTGGTTAGCAGCGTGAGATTTCCGATTGAGTAGACGGGGTCGTGCCACTTTGCCGAGCCCAACGACTGCGGTTTAATGTGCTCGATAGACCATGACTCAAGGTCCTGCCCGGCCGGCAACAACTTGTGTGACTTCGCGAACGTCATAAGAACGTACGCTACAAACATCTTCCGTGCCCGTAGCTTTTGCGCCTCACTTAGACGCAGGGAGGGCGCATAGAAAATTCCTCGGAATGCACTAATGGCCGATTCGCGAGGAGGGAGTCCTGATCGAAGTTTTTCCTTAAACTCTTGGATTGCAGTCGCAACTTCGTGTCTACTTTGAGCCTTCTCAAGCGTAATGGCGAATTTGTTATAACGACGCCGCGTGCCACCGGTAGATCCGCTGTTCGTGAGGGCGGTAAATTGGAAATGAAAACTTTCCAGGAGGCGCATGACCTCGATAAGTTGACCTCTGCTTAGGAGCTTCGTTTCCTGGTATTTCCTTGCGGTGGCAAGGATAGCCGAGTTCACTACCGAAACCTTAAAGATCGCGAGCGCGCGTACGCTATCAACGAACTCGGGTACAGCAAGAGCGTTGCGTTCGCCCTGCTTCGCGCGCTCAACTTGGACGTTCTCCGCTTCTAGCCACCTATACGTAAGGGAATCTGCTTCAAGTTCCTGCAGATACGATAGGTGTTTCGCGGGATCTGATTTTACTAAGCCGCTAACTTTCTTGAACAATTCCGGTTCGGTAGCCGCCTCGCGGCGAGAGTTCCATGACTGCCAGATGAATCGATCGACTAGATCCTGACTGGTGCGATCATTTTGTACGTTGTTAACGATGCGTTCCCACCGCGTAGCGATAGCCTGGCGGTCGGGGCGACTTTGCGCGCCTCCCCTAATCAACAAGTTCTTCACCAGGTCGGCGAGAAGAAGATCAGTTCCCCGGGTATTGAGAGTTTCGAAAATAAGGAATCCGTCTTCTTCTGACGTTAACTCAACCTGAATAATTCGCGCTTTCAGGACGTTCGACCTGATTGACTTGAGCCGTTCGATGCGATCGCTGGGCGAAAGATCTTTCAGTTCTTCGAGGGTCTGTCTTTCGAAGAACTTCCGTGCATCACCAATGCGCTCTGCGCTGCCGTTCCACTTTACACCTGAGGGAATCGCGCTCGGATTCTGGATTTTTTCGTAGAACATTTCTTCCGGGCGAACCAGGACTGGATATTCGTTACCGTCATCGTCGACGGCAATGAGATATTTTTGCGTGGCCTCGGCTTGCCTTTTTGCGATGATCGAGATGTCTGGTATCTCCTCGGTTGTTCTGCTGACATCGAAAAGTGCATCTCGAACTACCGAGAGAATAATCGCGCTTGTTGTGAGGCGCTGCTGTCCGTCGATAATCGAATAGGTGTCATTGAAGAGTTCTCTCTTCGCGCTCACCCATGTTACGGTTGACCCAAAGAAGAAATCCCCTTTCGCCAAGACGACATCCCGCCAATAGTCTTCCAGCTCGTCTACGGACCAACTGTAGGGTCGCTGAAAATTTGGAACTTCGTAGAGGCACTGCTGAAAGCAGGTCTGTACGGTTCTAGTTTGGCTCTCGATGGGAATGAGATCAACGTTGGCCGTCGGATCTGGCATTCTCTCTCCCGCGTTGAGTGATGTCGACGAACCGAGGGCAACTGGCAAAAGGTTACCAGTTCTGCCGCCCGTAACGAAGATCCTGAAATTCTAGTACCCTGCCAGAGGTCTGCTCTAGCAGCCGTCGGGGGGCCTGCGCCTTGAGCCGATGCTGGATCACCTGATCGAGATAGTCCGAAACCTCGGCGAGTGCACTATAGGGGCGGTGTCAGGTCTTAGTCGTTTTCTTCGTCATTGTTGATGGCATGTATTGTCGAAGCGACGATGCTCATGCCCGTGAGGACTATGTCAGCGGCGGCTTCAGTGAAGCGTGAGATCTTCCACCGCTTGTTAGCGAACGCGATCACCGGCATTCCGGCGGCGTGCGCCGCATCGATGTCGAATAGTGAGTCGCCAATCAAGACGCAAGCTGTTGGCTCTGCCGCGAGCGCTTCCGCTGCTCGCCACAACGGCTCTGGGTTGGGCTTCATCCGCTCGGGCTGCGCATAGGAGCGGCCGGATATGAACGCGATGTGGTCCGTGAGCTGGTGTGCTTCTAGGTACGCCTCAATTGCGCCGGCGGAGTTGTTGCTCACAATGGCCACTTGCCGCCCCGACTCGTGGGCGGCGTCGATGACGGCCTGGCCGTGCGGCTCGGGGATGGCGGACTCCGCGGCGAGCAGTTCGGCGCGGCACAGTCCGTCTTCGACCTCGCGGAGCAGCTCGGGCTTGCCGAGCGTCGCCGACCACCGAAGCACCTCCATCGGGTCGGTCTCCGAGCGGATGTCGTCGCCGAGGTCGACGCCGCGTGCTTCGAGCAGGCCGAGCAGCTCGGCGGCGACCTGCGACGCCGGATAGCCGCCGAAGATGGAGCACACCGGTCCGTCGAAGTCGAGCAGGATCGCCCTGCTGCGGGCGAGGAGTGCGCGCAGGTCGTCGGTCATCCCTGGTACTCCCTCGCCACGCTGTCCCACACTGAGTCGAACCACTGCTTCGACGCCGCCACAAACTGTGTGCCGTGCGAGGTGTCCTCTTCGCTGACCTGGTAGTTGAACAGCGGCACGTCCTTGCCGAGTAGGTCGAAGATGGCCAAGGGCTCGCCCTTGTGGGCCGTGGTCCGTTCCGTGACCGGGTAGAAGCCGAAGAACACTTCGCTGTTGTTGATGATGTAGAGCTTGAACAGCGGTGATGCGGAGTGCAGCCGTACGGCGACGGTGGCCGACTCGACTAGGCCGAGGTCGCCGAGCTCGTGCACCTGGTCGACGATGGCGTCGAGCGAGCGGTGCGAGATGCGCTCCATGCGTTCGCGCACGGTCGGGTCGTCGGCGCCGGTGTCGGCCCGCGCCGGGAGAGCCATGGGCACGCCCATGTCGGACACCATGACCCGGATCGCGATGCGCTTGGGCGCCAGCTGGCCGGCGCGCACGCGGTCGAGCACCTCGGCCAGGGCGCCCTGGAGGGTTTCGCCGAGGAACCCGGCGAAGTCGATGGTCACTTCCTCGCGTTCGAACGCGGCCTCGAGGTGCGGCCGCAGCTCGACCGGCCGCTGTGTCTGGGCGCGTACGAAGACGCCGCTGCCCTGCCGCGACACGATGAGCCGCTCCGCACGCAGCGCGTCGAGCGCGCGCTTCACCGTCTCCCGGGCCACGCCGTAGTGCGCCGCGAGCTCCGGCTGAGACGGCAGTTTCTCGGCCGGCTTGAGGCGCCCGGTCAGGATCGCCGCGCGGAGTTGCCGCGCGATCTGCTGCGCGGCGCCGGTGGAGTCGTCGGGATCTAGCTCGCCGAGGTAGCTCAGTTCCTCATCAGACACGCAGGTCATCGTACGGCCTGACTAGCCAGACTAGAAAACTTGCGTCAGAGATATTGACCTGACTAGCCAGGCGCATCTACCTTCATCTCAGCGCACTTGACTAACCAAGTGCGGCAAGTGTGAAGGAGCTTCCGGTGAATGACCCCAATGGTTCGCCTGGACCGACACAGGCGCAGCTTGAGGCGATCGAGAGCGAGATGCCCCTGATTGAGGCGGAGATCGAGCTTCTCGATGTGCAGATCAGGATCATGTCGGCGCACGGTCCGGTGGACGAGGTGACCGCGCAGCGGCTGCGCCGGTCCCGTGACGCCGTGGTCGCCGAGGCGCTGCGCTGGTACATGCGCCAGTACAACGCGCCGCGCCGCGCGGCCTGAGCCGATGCGCACGCCCTGGTCGCGATGCCCGATCGCCGAGCGATGCGAGTCCTGCGGCGCCACCGCCGATCTCGGTGTCTACGAGGTCGACACGCTCATCGGCCCACTGTGCCTGACCTTCTGCCGCATCTGCGCCGAGGACGAGTGCACGCCGCCTCTCGACGCCCCGACGGCCACCCGCCGCACGCTCGCGCACTTCCAGCACCTCTACCCGAACGGAGCCTGACCATGACCGCCCCGAGCGCGTACCCGCCGCCGATCGCCGAGTTGCTGCCGCAGGCCCGCACGCTCGCCGAGCAGATCGGCCGCACGCCCTCCCGCAACACGCTCATGAAGACGTTCAAAATCGGCGCACCCAAGGCCACGGCCGTCCTGGAGGCCCTCGCCGCCGAGGAGGCCACCGTTCCGCCGGCCGAGCCGGAGCCGCCCGCGCCGCGCCCGCTGCACCTCGTGCCGGACCTGGAGCCGGACACCGCGCCGGACGCCGAGCCCATCGAGACTCCCGCCGCGGTCGAGCCGCCCGCGCCCGCTGAGGTGCCCGAGCCGGAGCCGCTGGCCACGGGTGACGGACACCCGGGCGCCAACATCACCGCCGAGCCGGAGCGCATCCCGCCGGTCGCGGCGCCGCGCAAGGTGCGCAAGCCGCGCTCGTGGCCGGTCGTGCTGCTGGCGCTGCCCGCGTTCGTGGCGATCTGGTCCGGTTGGGTCGGCCTCGGCGAGCAGACCGGGTTCGGTGTGGTCCACCCGTTCCCCGGCATCTGGGACGGTTTCACGCTGAACACCGCGATCACGCTGCCGATCGGTGTGGAGACCTACGCCGCGTACGCCCTCGCGGTGTGGCTGAACGGGACCGCCCCGGCCGCCGCTCGGTCGTTCGCGCGCTGGTCCGCGATCGGCTCGCTCATCTTCGGCGGTCTTGGTCAGGTCGCCTACCACCTGCTGACCGCCGCCGGGATCACGCACGCCCCGTGGCAGATCACCACCGTGGTCGCCTGCCTGCCGGTCGCGGTGCTGGGCATGGGCGCCGCGCTGGCGCACCTGATCCACGCCGACCACGAGTAGCTCCGCCCGATGCGCGGCCTCAAGGCCTAGGAAACCGCGGCCGCGCACCGGTCCCCATTCCTCCAGAAGGAGTCAGGAGACCTTCAGCATGACGACGAACGAGCCGGACCGGGAGCAGCCGAACGGGTTCGACTGGGACCAGTACGAGCACGAGGTTGCCGGCGTGGCCGACGTGGTCGACCTCGGCAAGGCGCGCGCCCGCCGCGACGGCGCGGCGGGGCACTTCGACATCGGCCTGGACGACGAGCCGGAGCCCGGCGGCGTGCTGGTCGACGCGCCGCCGGCCGACCGCAAGGGCCGCCGCCCGATCATCCCAGCCCGATTGCTGGGCTGGCAGAACTTCAAGGCGACCGTCCGCGACATCGCCGAGGACGTGTTGCACCGCACCGGCTACCACGCGGTGCGCGCTCCCTGGTACGCCGCACAGGCGGCGTTCTGGGCCAGCGTGGGCGCGTTCAAGCTGATCGGGCGCCAGCTGCGCTGGTGGTGGGTGTCCGAGCAGCACGGGCTGCGCCAGTACGCCGCCGACGACAACGACGCGGCCACCTGGTACAAGCTGCACCGGGAGGTCAAGGCCACCCGCACCTGGCGCGGGGTCGTCCTCGCGGGAGAGCTGCTCGCCGCGGGCATCGGTGGGCCGATCGCCTACGCGATGGCCCCGTGGTGGGTGGTCGGCCTGGCCGCCGCTGGCGCGGTGTGCGGCCTGGCGCGTCTCGGCCGGCCGGAAGACAAGCCGATCCTGCGCCCGGCCGTGGTGGCCGGGCGGTACCGGCGGGTCAACCCGGACATCATCCTGCGCGCCTACTACGCTGCCGGGCTCGGGCACCCGGACAAGCCCACCCAGCAGGTCACGTTCGGGTCCACGATGTCCCGCGACGCGACCGGCAGCGGCTCGCAGGTGCTCATCGATCTGCCGTACGGCAAGACGTGGGAGGACGTGCTCAAGGCGAAGGGCGGCATAGCCTCGGGCCTGGACGTGTCGGTGAACCAGGTGTTCCTCACCCGCGACCCGTCGTCGCACCGGCGGCACATGCTGTTCGTCGCCGACCGCGATCCCCTCGCCATCCCCGCTGGGCGCACGCCGCTGTTGGACGGCAAGGTCCGTGACATCTGGGCGCCGGTGCCGCTCGGCCTGGACGAGCGTGGCCGCAAGGTCGAGTTGCTGCTGATGTGGATTTCGGTGCTGGTTGGTGCGCAGCCCCGCAAGGGCAAGACGTTCGCCGCCCGGCTCCTCGCGCTCTATGCGGCGCTGGACCCGTACGTTCGGATCATCGTGGTGGACGGGAAGATGTCGCCGGACTGGGACAAGTTCCGGCTGGTCGCGCACCGGATGGTGTTCGGGACCGTGCCCAACAGCCGCGACAACGACCCGGTGGAGCACCTGCTGGAGGTGCTGCGCGAGGTGAAGGCGCACATCCAGGAGGTCAACGACTTCCTCGCCTCGCTGCCGACCTCCGAATGCCCGGAAGGCAAGATCACGCGGGAGCTGTCGCGGAAGTACCCGCAGCTGCGCGTGTGGCTGCTGGTGATGGAGGAGTTCCAGGTCTTCTACGAGCTGGACAGCCAGGAGACCAACAAGGAGATCGCCGCGCTGCTCAGCTTCATCATGGCGGTCGGCCCGTCCGCTGGCGTGATCCTGCTGTCCTCCAGCCAGAAGCCGTCTGGGGTGGGCGCCGGGGACGTCGGCCGGCTGTTCAACCGGTACCGCGACAACCACGCCGTGCGGTTCGCCCTCAAGTGCGGCAACCGCCTCGTGTCGGAGGCGATCCTGGGCGGGGAGGCGTACTCGGAGGGCTACGACGCCTCGGCGCTGCCCAACGGCCCGCAGTACCGGGGCGTCGGCTACCTCTACGGCGCCACCGACGACACCCCGACCGTGCGCACGTACCTCGCCGACCACGGCGACGCCGAGCGCATCCTCACCGCCGCCCGCAAGCACCGCGAGGCCGCGGGAACGCTGTCCGGCGCGGCGATCGGCGAGACCAGCACCCGCGACATGCGCGACACCCTCGCCGACGTCCGCGCGGTGTTCCTCGGCGGGGAGAAGGGCCTGCACTGGCCGGTCATCGCCGCCCGCCTCGCCGCCAACCTGCCCGAGCACTACGCGGACATCACCGCCGACGCGATCTCGGCACAGCTCCGCGACCGTGTACCGAGCGTGAACGTCAAGGTCCGCGGTGAGGTGCTGCGCGGCGCCCGGTTCACCGACGTCGACGCCGCGATCAACCGCCGCAAGAGCGCCTGAACGGTAGCGGCGGCACTGCTACCGGTAGCGCCGCCGCTACCCACTCCGCTACCGCCCTGGCCAGCCCCTACCCAACGAGGTAGCGGGTAGCGCCAGCGGCCCCCCACGCCCAAAAACAGCCCGTGGAGGCACTTCCATGCCCACGTACGCCGCTACCGCTACCGGCCACCCGGCCGCCGCCGGCTTCCTCGTCCTCGCCGCCCTGATCGTGACGTTCGGTTACGCGTTGGCGTGCTGGCTCTGGCCGTTCGTGCCGTGCCGCCGCTGCAAGGGCGACGGCAAGCGCCGCGCCCTGTTCGGCGGCCGCGCGTTCGGCATCTGCCGCCGCTGCGATGGCACCGGCCGCCAGCTGCGCCCCGGCCGCCGCGTCATCAACCACCTGCGCACCATCAAGGCCAACGACCGCAGCAACCGCACCGGCGGCACCCGATGACCGCCCTGAGCCGGATCACGAGCGCCCTGGGCCGCCGGAGCGCGCACCCCGAGTGGTGCGCACAGGGCCACCGATGCGGCCTCGGCGAACACCGTGCCGAGCCGTTCACCATCGCCGTTCCCGGCCTCGGCAGCGCCACCCTCACCCGCGTCGAAGTCGACGGTCGGGAGCACGCCGAAGTGCGCCTCACCGTCGCCCTGGCCGACGACGACCTGACCGCCCGCGTCCAGCTGGCCGGCATCGTGGGCGACCTCAAGACCGTCATCAGCCGTGCCGCCAACGTGCACCGGATCGCCTGATGACACCCACCTGCGGCTTCTACCACGCCGTCCAGCACCGGCACTGCGGCGCCACCGAAGGCGTACGCCACTTCCTACCCGGCCCCCGCTGTCCGGCCCACACCCCGGCAGCCCTCGCAGGACGGCCCGAGGCACCGACCAACTCGCTACCTCTTGGAGTGTCCAATATGGAGCTTTGCCCTGACCTTGAGGCGTTGCTGCGCAACGCATTGGCGGCCGCCGAACGTGGCTGGCACGTCTTCCCGGTCGCCGTCAACGCTAAGCATCCCGCGCTGCACGCCGAGCGCACCTGCAAGCGCGTCGGTCCCTGCGCCGATGGCCACATTGGGTGGGAGCGGCGCGCCACCTGCGACCTGCAGCGCATTGCCCGGTGCTGGGGCGCCGCGCCGTACAACGTCGGCATCGCGTGCGGCCCGTCCGGCCTCGCGGTGGTCGACCTGGACGTGCCCAAGCCCGACCAGCACCCCCCGGCCGCGTTTGCCCGCTACGGCCACGGCGCTGCCGTGCTGCGCCGCCTCGCCGCCGAGGCAGGGGAGCCGTACCCGGACGGCACCCACACGGTCGCCACGGGGCGCGGTGGCCAGCACCTGTACTTCACTCAACCCACCGACGGCCCTTCGCTCCGCAATTCGGCCGGCAAACTGGGCTGGCTCATCGACACTCGCGCCCACGGTGGGTACGTCCTCGGCGCGGGGTCGGTCGTCGCCGGGCGGCCGTACGCGACGGTGCTCGAGGTGTCCCCGGCGCCGTTGCCGGAGTGGCTGGCCGGGCGGATGCGGCCCGAGCCGTTGCCGGAGCGGCGGCCGGTCGTGGTGGAGCTCGCGCCGGATCGGCGCGGCCGGTACCTTGCTGCGGCCGTTGCCCGGGAGTGCGAGCGTGTGGCCGCCGCCGGCACGGCGCGCAACCGGGAGTTGTACGCCGCCGCCGCCGCGCTGGGCCAGCTGGTCGCCGGTGGCCAGCTGCCCGCGGTCTACGTGGAGCAGGAACTCACCCGCGCGGCCGAGGCGTGCGGCCTGCATCTCGACCCGCCGCCCGGGCAGGTCCCGCGCACCATCGCCAGCGGCCTCCGCGCCGGCGCCCGCCGGCCTCGGAGCGTGGCCGCGTGAGCCGCCGGCACGGGTACCGCGGTCACGCGAAAAGGGGTAATTGCCCGGCTACCTCGGGCGCCAGCATTGTGGCAGCCAGACGGTTCATGTCTGTAACGGACCGCGCTACAACCGCAAGCAGTTTCGGGCGGGCGGCGTCGACCTCAAATCCGCAGTCACACCTCGCGGCCAGAGGTTGTAACCATTCCGCTCGCGACCTACTCGTCGCGAAGATGACAACGGGCGCGTACGACCAGGAATGCTCTCCTGTGTGTGACCTGCAGCTCGCGGCCGGGACGCAACCAATCGCCGACAGGGCCAGCGAGAGTCCTGCGACGCCGATCTCCAGCCCTTCCAACTCCCCCATTCCAATGCTCGTGTGGGCAGCGAGCAGATCGAACATCTCCAGGTCCGCGGGATCGTCCTCCGGTGGGAGTTCTGTTCCGTACGCCTCCAACACCCGGGCCATGACCTCGAAGGTCTCAGCATCGGGTGCGAGCAGGTCCAGCGCAGTGATTGCGCTTCGTTCCGTGTCGACCGCTGACATCGCGTCCTCACGCGACACGTCGCCGATCTCCCACATGTCGTGGAAGTACCCGAGAGCCCTGTCTTGCTCACTCGGCATCCAGAACGTCGCTTCCCGCGGAAGCTCTGGATTGGGATCGAAATCCACCACCGGAATCATGCGCACCACCTGCTTTCGACGACCGATTAGTCCACCAGCAGTCGATGCAAGTATCGACCATGCTCGGCCGGAACGGGGCGCACGGTCCGGTGAATTCTCCACCATGACGGTCCAGCCGGCCCGAGCCGAAGGTTGCCGATCATGAATGTGCTCGAACTCTTCGCCGGGATTGGCGGACTGTCCCTCGGCCTGCAGCGGGCCGGGATGCGCATCGTCGGTCACGTCGAGATCGACCCGTTCTGCCGCGCTGTTCTGCACAAGCACTGGCCGGAGGTGCCGAGTCATGACGACGTCCGCACTGCCGTCAACTGGTGGCACTCCGCGACGCGGCCCCGGGTCGATGTCGTCGCCGGCGGCTACCCCTGCCAAGGAGAGTCGCTGCTCGGCCACCGCCGAGGAGACGACGACCCGCGATGGCTCTGGAAGCCGATGGCCGACGTCATCGCCGATCTACGACCGCGATACGTCATCGGCGAGAACGTCCTGGGCCACCGCACCCGCGGCCTCGGCACCGTCCTCCGCGACCTACGACGACTCAACTACACCGCCCGTGCCGGCATTGTCCGAGCTTGCGAGGTGGGCGCCCCACACCCACGACCCCGCCTGTTCGTCCTGGCCCACGCCCAAGAACGCGGACGCCCGCCGCGGTGCCTTGCGCCCCGAAACCATCGCCCGCAAACGTCAACAGCGCAAGAACGGCCTGAACCTCCCCGACGTCATCGGTGGCCGACCGAACCCCGCGTGGGTCGAGTGGCTGATGGGATTCCCGCCCGGATGGACCGACTTGCAGCCCTCGGCAACGCCCTCGTCCCCGCCGTTGCCGAATACGTCGGCCGGCTCATCACCGACGACCGGAGGTGACCCCATGACCAACGTCGAGGAGGCGACCACGTACGACGCCGACCAGGCCGACGACAACAGGCCACCGGCCGCACCGCACCTGCGCGTCGTCGACGCCACCGACGCCGACGTGCTCGGCGCCCGCCGCAAGCCCTGCCGGATCAAAACCTCCTGGTCGGCCGCCGACCTCATGGCCATGACATTCGACCCGCCCCGCTGGGCCGTCCCCGGCATCATCTGCGAAGGCGTGTCCCTGCTGTGCGGCCCGCCGAAAGTCGGCAAAAGCTGGATGTCGCTCGCCCTCGGCCTCGCCGTCGCCGCTGGCGGGCGGGCGTTCGACTCCATCCCGGTGGAGGGCGGCCCGGTGCTGTACCTCGCCCTGGAGGACACCCCCCGCCGGCTGCAGTCGCGCATCGCGACCGTCCTCGGCGGCCAGCCCGCCCCAGTCGCGCTCACCCTCGCCACCGCATGCCCGCCCCTGCCACAAGGAGGCGACGAGGCAATCGCCAACTGGCTGGACCGCAACCGCGACGCGCGGATGGTGATCATCGACGTGTTCGCCAAGCTCCGCGGCGCCTCCGCGCCCGGCGCGAGTGCCTACGACGCCGACTACGCCGCCGTGGGCCGGGTCAAGAAGGTCGCCGACCACTACGGCGTGGCCGTGCTCATGGTCCACCACGTGCGGAAAGCCGCGTCGGAGGACTTCCTGTCCGAGGTGTCCGGCACCAACGGCATCGCCGGCGCCGCCGACGCCACGCTCGTGCTCAAGCGCCCCCGCGGGCAGGCCGATGGGGTGCTGCACGTGACCGGCCGCGACGTGGACGAGGCCGAGTACGCGCTGGGGTTCCAGCCCGCCTCGGGCGCCTGGTACATGCTCGACGGCCCGGCCAGCGACCACGCCGTGGGGGACACCCGCGCCAAGATTCTGCGCTGGCTGCGCGACAACTCCGGCAGCCGGCCGAAGGTCGTCGCCGAGGTCACCGGCACCGACTACGAGCTGGTCAAGAAGACGCTGCAGCGCATGCTCGCCGACGGCCAGGTCGCCGCCGACGCGCGCGGCGCCTACCGCCTGCCCGGCGCCGCCGGGGACAGCCCGTCCCGGAGCGTCCCTCCTGTCCCCGCTGTCCCCGAAGTGCCCGCCAGCAGCGCGAACGTCACCGAGATCCAGGGACACGGCGGTGACCCGCTGTCCCTGTGGGAGCCGAACGGGGGACCGAACCAGTGACCGCCCTGAATCGCCGACAGGCATCGGCCGGTATGCCGAACACCGAGAAGCCCGAGATCTTGGCTCAGCGGCCCGTACAGCGGGCCGCCAGGATCCCCGAGGCGGAGCCATCAGCCGACCGTCATCCGATCCCGTCCCAGACGCGAAAGGCGCCCACGTTGCACGTCAGGGTGTTGTACACCGTCCCCGAGGCCATGGAACTGCTCAACCTGAGCCGCACCACGATCTACGCGCTCATCCGCACCGGCCGGTTGCGCACCGTCCGCGAGGGCCGCTCCCGCCTCGTCCCCGCCGCCGCCGTCGACGCCTACGTGGCCCTGCTCATGGACGAGGCCGCCTGATGGCCGGCAAGCGCCGCGAGCGCGGCGAGGGAGCGCTGTACTGGGACGAGGCGCGGCAGCGGTGGGTCGCCGAGGCGGTCATGGGCTACGCCGCCAACGGCAAGCGCATCCGCCTCCGCGGTGTCGGCAAGACCAAGACCGAGGCCAAGGCCAGCCTGAAGGAGAAGACCGACGCCTACGAGGCCGGAATGCCGGCCGAGGCTGCGCACATCACCGTGGCCGAGGCGGTGGAGGACTGGCTCACCTACGGCCTCAACGGCAAGGCCGCCAACACGATCGCCAAGAGCGGCCATCTGTGCCGGACGCACATCCTGCCGCACCTCGGCGCCCGCAAGCTCAAGGAGCTGACCGCCACCGACGTCGATCGCTGGCTTGCGGGTCGCGCGAAGGTCCTGAGCACGGCGAGCCTCGGGCAGACGTACTCCTGCCTCCGGCGGTCGGTGCGCCGGGCGATGGCGCGCGGCATGGTCGCGCGCAACGTCGTGGAGCTGTGCGACCTCCCGGCCGGGCGGCCGGGGCGGCCCTCGAAGTCGCTGACGATGGAGGAGGCCGCCGCATTGCTGCGGGCGGCTGAGGGCACGCCGTTCTCCGCCTACCTCGTGCTGTCACTGCTCACCGGACTACGCACGGAGGAAGTGCGCGCGTTGCGGTGGGATGAGGTCGACCTGGAGGGGCGGCCGGACGCCGACCCGCCGGTACCGCCGTCGGTGTCTGTGCTGCGGTCGGTCCGCGAGCACGGCGACACCAAGACGAAGAAGTCGCGGCGCACGCTCGCTCTGCCGGCGCTTTGCGTCCACGCGCTCAAGCTGCACAAGGAGTGGCAGAACGAGGCGCGGCAGCGCGCGGGCTCGACGTGGAAGGATCTCGGGCTGGTCTTCACGTCGGAGGTCGGAACGGAGCTTGACGCCGCCAACGTCCGGCGCGCGCTGCGGCGGGCGGCGAAGGCGGCCGGGCTCGATCCGAAGCGGTGGACGCCGCGCGAACTGCGACACAGCTTCGTGTCGATCGCCTCGGCGCTTGGGCTGACCCTGGAGCAGATCGCCGACCTCGTGGGGCACGCGGGGACGCGCGTGACTGAGGCGGTCTACCGCCAGCAGCTCGTGCCCGTGTTGGTGAGTGGGGCGGAGGTCATGAACCGGTTGTTCAGCGCCCCCGCAGGGGTCTAGACCCCCTGGTAGACCCCCCGAACGGATCAAGGGCCGTTTCCGGCTGGCGGAAACGGCCCTTGAGCTGTGGTGGGCGATACTGGGTTTGAACCAGTGACCTCTTCCGTGTCAAGGAAGCGCGCTCCCACTGCGCCAATCGCCCTAGCGGTGCCACAACGATATGCGGCGGCTCCGAGGTGGGAACGGGATTTGAACCCGTGTACACGGCTTTGCAGGCCGTTGCCTCGCCTCTCGGCCACCCCACCGTGGTGACTATCCCGAGCGGACGACGGGATTCGAACCCGCGACCCTCACCTTGGCAAGGTGATGCGCTACCAGCTGCGCTACGTCCGCACCGCCAGCTTCGTTCCCTGGCGACGGATGCAAACTTTAGCCGACCGTCATCCCCCATGCCAAACCGGTATCCCGCCTCGGCGCGTCGAAGGGGGCTGAGCTGGGGTTTTTCACGACGCGGTCGGGGACAGGGCGGCGCAGGTGCGCAGCCCGGCGTACCGCTGGCTGAGCTTTTCCGCCTTTGCGCCGGTCAGCAGGACGGGCTGGCCGGTGTCGGAGACCACGGCGGGGAGAAATTCGGCTTTGGTCACGGCTCGGGCTCGTACGGTCAGGCGCAGGACGCCCGTCTCGGTGCTCTTCGAGGTGCCGTACCACAGGAAGTTTCCCATCCCGTAGGCGACGAACGTGCGGCCCAGCCAGCCCGAGCCCTGCAGCGTGTGGGCGTGCGCGCCGATGATGATGTCGGCGCCCGCCTTCGACAGGCGGGACGCGAAGGACTTCTGCTCCGCGTTGGCGCAGCTGTTCGCCTCTTCGCCCCAGTGGTTGAAGACGATCACGAGGTCGGCTCGGGCGCGGGCGGCGGTCACGGCGGCCACGGCGCGCTCGGTGTCGAAGGCCAAGGCTACGCCCGGCTTGTCCGGGCCGGGGCCCCACGTCGATGCCAGCTCGTGCACCTGGCTGAAGCCGAGCAGCGCTACGTTCACGCCCTTCACGGTGGTGTACCGCGGGGCGTAGGCGTCCTCGGTGTTCTTCCCGGCGCCGAAGTACGGGTAGTCCGCGGCGTGCAGCGCGTCGAGGGTGTCGAGCAGGCCCACCCGGCCGTAGTCGAGGATGTGGTTGTTCGCGATGGTCACCGCGTCGATCCCGGCGGCCTTCAGGGCGTCGATCGCCTTGGGTTCGGTGCGGAAATGGTACGTCTTGGGCTCCGGCGTCCCCCGTGACGTGATCGCGGTCTCGAGGTTCACCACCGTGAGGTCGGCGTCGGCGAGCGTGGACGCGATCGGGCCGAACGCCGTCGCCGGGTTCGACAGCAGCTTCTCGGTGCGCTCCATGAAGTGCACGTCGCCGGCGAAGGCGAGGCGCAGGTCGGTGGTGGCGGCAGCGGGGGAAGCGGACGCCGACGGGGAGCCCGCGGCCGAGGCCGGCGCGGACTTCACCGCCGGGGCGGGATCGCTGCAGCCCGCGAGCAGCAGCGTCAGGGCGAGCACGCGCACCTTCACGGGCGTCACGCTAACGGGTGACGGGCCCCGGCGGCAGTCCCGTGCGCGAATGCGCTAGAGTGCTTTCTGAGTGCGGACGTAGCGCAGCTGGTAGCGCATCACCTTGCCAAGGTGAGGGTCGCGGGTTCGAATCCCGTCGTCCGCTCTTTTTTTTTTTTATTCCTTACCCGGAGTCGTACCGGCGGAATCGGCCGCTTCGGCGCCTTGTCCAGCACCCCAGCGGATTGGACACGCCCACCACGTCGCCGCCGGCGAGACGCACCTGAACCCGGACGTAATGGCCCGGCGGCACCGTGACGGTCTTCGATTTTTCGGCCTTTGTCGACGGTACCGCCGCCGCCTCATCGGCCACGCCGACAACCACCTCCGCCTTGGCCCCGCTCGGCAGCGATGCGCAGATCCAGGCTGCCCCGGTACCGCGCCAGGTCCGTGAACCACGCGGCGCCCTTGGCCAGCGCGGAGAAGCTCGCGAGGCCCTCGCTGAACGGACCGTGAATGTGCATCGCCATGCTGACCGGCCGCACATTCCCGCCGGCCGGCAGCGCCACACCCCGGTCCCGGGTCGGCTGCGCCGAGGGCGGCATCGCGGCGGCGGCGAGCGCGGCGCCGGCGGTCGATACGGTACGTCGGGTCAGCGTGTGGTCCACATTCCCTGACGTTCCCGGATCACCGCCGGGCGGCACAGGAGAATGGCTAAAGCTGCTCCACATGGATGTCGAGCTGACCCGATCGGGGCTCTTCGACGCGGTACCCGAGTCCCCGCAGCGTTTCCGTCAGTTTCACCGCATTGCGCGGCCGGGCCCCGGCGACCAGCAGCGCGCGCACGATCCGGCCCTTGGTGGCCTTGTTGAAGTGGCTGACGACCTTGCCGCCGTGCAGGACCCGCACCGTGACGGCGTTCGGGGGCGTCCACATCCCGGCGTACGCCGACGAGCGCAGATCGAGCACCAGATCGTCCCCGGCCACGGCGTCGAGCGGCCCCTTGAGCGCCCGCTTCCAGTGCGCGGCGAGCGGGCCGACGCCGGGCAGCCGTACCCCGATCGAGCACCGGTACGGCGGGATCCGGTCCCCGACCCCGACCACGCCCCACAGCCCCGAGAAGATCAGCAGCTGCTTCGCGGCCCGCCGTTTCGCGGCCGCATCGAGGCTCGCCAACTCGAGCGCGTCGTAGAGGACGCCGGTGTACACCTTCCCGGCGGCGACGGCGGCCGCACTCTCCAGCCGCGCGTTGCGCTCGACCTCCCCCGCCTGCCCGGCCCCGAGCCCGAGCGTGCCGAGCGCCGTCTCCGGGTCGGCCGCGAGCTTGACGAGATCGTCGAGCACGGCCCGCCGGGCCTCACCGAGCTCGGGCACGGACAGCGACGCCAGATCGAGCGCACGCCCCCGCCGCGGCGCGTCGGCCTTGCCCTCGGAGGGCGGTAGCAGGATGAACACCCCGCGGACAGTACCGCCTACCCTTCGACGACCACCGCAACGGTCTCCGCGTTCACCAGCTCCACGCCCCCGCCGGCGCGCCGGATCTCCAGGAGCGGCACACCACGCTCGATCCCGAGCCGCGCGCGCTCCTCGGCGCTGGGCATCCGCGACACGAGCGTGTCTCCGGCCCCGAGCCCCACGGCCCGCCGCCGCGGCCTGGCCCGCACCCGCGCGACCCGCCCGCGCTGCGTGGCGACGAGGCCTTCCTCACGCAGCACGGCGAGCGCCCGCCGCACGGTCATCAGGCTGACCGCGAACTCCTGCGCGAGCTGAGCCTCGGACGGGAGGGGCCGCCCTTCGCCGTACTCCCCGGCAGCGATCCGCTCGCGCAGGAGCTCGGCCAGTCCCCGGTACCGCACGCAACGTTTGTAGGCCGAAGGGCCGAATGGCCATCGATCCGCCGCGACACAACCAGAACCAACCGCGGCTCACGCGTCCCGCGGCGCCCAGACGAAGCCGTCGGTCCACTGGTCCTCCGGCCTGAGCCAGCGCGTCGCGATCGCGCATGGCGCGTTTGGCGGTCCGCGCTTCAATGGGTCAAACGGCCTATGTGGCGAGGTGACCGCCTTGCACGAAACCCTGCAACAGCTTCCAGCGCTGCTCGGCGTTGTGATCGGCGTGGTGACGACCTTCGCCCTGACCAGTATCGGGGAGCGCGCACGATGGCGGCGGAGTCAGGATGTGCGGTGGGATACGGCGCGGCTCGAGGCGTATGTCGGCTACGGCAACGCCGTGAAGCGCGTCGTGCACGTCGCCACCTGCCTGGCGGCTGCGCGCGGGCTGCCGCACTCGTCGGAGCCGGTGCCGCTGGAGCAGGGGCAACTCGAACTTGCGGCGGCGACCGCCGAGCGGACGGCGCGGTGGGAGTCGGTTCTGCTGCTCGGCCGTCCTGACACCATCGCGGCCGGGCGTGCGTGGCATCAGGCGGTGTGGCGGCTGGAGTTCTACGCGCGGGGGCTGCTGCGGGATCAGGACGGATGGGCCGACGCGCTCGATGACTTCGAGCGGATGCGCGAAGGGTTCTACCGGGCCGCGAGGAATGATCTCGGTGTCGGCGGCGAGGTGCTTACCACCTCGTGGCCGCCTCCGTGGTACGAGCGTCTCAGTGACGAGGAGCGGGCGTCTATCGCCGCTGCCACCGATCCGCGCCGCTGATGGGTGTGTCGGCATCCCGACTGGGGCTGTCACCCGGATGGATCAGAGTGAGCGGATGGAACCGGATCACTGGGCGCCCGACAGCCAGAGCAAGGCCGGCCCCGCCGTTGTCACGCTCGCGGTGCTGACGGCGGTCGCGTGGCTGGCGCTCGGCCTCGTTCGAGCGGTGCGTGAGTGTGGACGACCGGATGAGTGATTGCTGTCGTCGATCTCCCGGGTTGCGGCTAGCGTCGGCGTCGATACCTACAACGGGAGGAAGCGATGGCCTGGAGAGCCGCAAACTCGTTGCTGGTCCTCCACCGACAATTGCAAGCGGGCGCGCCGCGCGCCAAGCCGCCCGGGACCGGGGCCGATGAGTGGGGGCTGATCGGGGACGCGGCGCATGATCCGACGTCCGATCACACGCCGCACGACTTTCCCGGGTGGGGGAGTCAGATCGTCACCGCGGCGGACTTTCCCAACCGGCCCGATCTGGGGCTCGATGCTCATCAGGTGCTCGACGACATCCGGCGGTCGCGTGACGCGCGGGTCAAGTACGGCATCTCGAACGGGCAGATGTTCTCCAGCTACGCCGTCAGCGGGTACGGGGCCTGGACGTGGCGGCCGTACAACCCCAAGAACGGCGATCGGCACTTCACGCACGGCCATCTGTCCGTCGTCGGTGACGCGCGGGCGGACGGTACCCAACCCTGGCAGACGATCGGCGCGAATCCCGCCGAGGAGGATGACGACGACATGGGCGCTTCGTTCGGACCGATCAACATCGAGCGTGAGGGCGTTACCTCGCTGACCATCCCGCCGGTGCAGGGCGGTATCGCCGACCCGCGGCCGGCCTGGCTGAACTTCTGCAACGACACGGGCCAGGACTACGGGCTGCGCGTGTGGTTCACCCCGGGCAACGAGGACTACGCGCCGTTCCCGGGCACCAAGAACGGGCAGCTGCTGCTGCGCTCGGGGCAGCGCTGGGGCGTGGAGATCCCCGCGGGCACCTCCGGCCTGTCGATCCTGCGGCAGGCGATCGACGCCGACGGCAACGTGGTCTCGCCGACCGCCGAGTTCCGGGCGTACGGGGGCCACCTGACGTGCGCCATCGAGCGGGGCGCGGTCAAGCACTGAATCCAGGGCTCGGGCGGCGCGGGCGGGGACCCGCGCCGCCGCGGGGCCGGTTGGACCATGATGGGAACGTGAACTTCCGCTCGCTCTACGCCCACGGCTTCGCCCGGGTGGCCGCCTGCACGGGGCGGACCGCCATCGCCGACCCGCCCGCCAACGCCGACGCCATCCTGCGGCAGGCGAGGGAGTGCTCCGACGACGGTGTCGTCCTCGCGGTCTTCCCGGAGTTGGGGCTCAGCGGGTACAGCATCGAAGATCTTCTCTTGCAGGACGCCGTGCTCGACGGGGTCGAGGGCGCGCTCGACGAGGTCCGGAAAGGGTCCGCCGAGCTGCTGCCGGTGCTCGTCGTCGGGGCGCCGCTGCGCCACCGCGGGCGCGTCTACAACTGCGCGGTCGTCGTGCACCGCGGCCGCATCCTCGGCGTGGCGCCCAAGTCGTACCTGCCGAACTACCGCGAGTTCTACGAGGCCCGCCAGCTCACCCCGGGCGACGCCGAGCGCGGCTCGACGATCCGGATCGGCGGCGCCGACGTGCCGTTCGGGCCCGACCTGCTCTTCGCCGCCGACGACGTGCCCGGCTTCGTGCTGCACGTGGAGGTCTGCGAGGACATGTGGGTGCCGGTGCCGCCCAGCGCCGAGGCCGCGCTGGCCGGGGCGACGGTGCTCGCGAACCTGTCCGGCAGCCCGATCACCGTCGGCCGGGCCGAGGACCGCCGCCTGTTGTGCCGCTCGGCGTCGTCGCGCTGCCTGGCCGCGTACGTGTACGCCGCCGCCGGCCTCGGCGAGTCCTCGACCGACCTGTCGTGGGACGGCCAGACGATGATCTACGAGAACGGGGCGCTGCTCGCCGAGACCGAGCGCTTCCCCGACGGCGAGCGGCACTCGGTCGCCGACGTCGACCTCGACCTGCTGCGCCAGGAGCGGCAGCGGATGGGCACGTTCGACGACAACCGGCGTACCCACGACGCCCGGACGAGCACGTTCCGGCGCATCGCGTTCACGATCGACCCGCCGGCCACCGACCTCGGGCTGCGGCGTGTGATCGAGCGCTTCCCGTTCGTGCCCGCCGACGTCGAGCGGCTGGCGCTGGACTGCTACGAGGCGTACAACATCCAGGTCGCGGGCCTGCGCCAGCGCCTTGCCGCGATCGGCGAGCCGAAGATCGTCATCGGCGTGTCGGGCGGGCTGGACTCGACCCACGCGCTCATCGTGGCCGCCCGTGCGATGGACCGCGCCGGGCGCCCGCGCACGGACATCCTCGCGTACACCATGCCGGGCTTCGCCACTTCCGGCGGTACCAAGGACAATGCCTTTGCCTTGATGCGCGCCCTCGGCGTGAGCGTGCACGAGCTCGACATCACCCCGACCGCGCGGCTGATGCTGCAGGAGCTCGGCCACCCGTTCGCGGCGGGCGAACCGGTCTACGACGTGACGTTCGAGAACGTGCAGGCCGGGCTGCGGTACGACTACCTGTTCCGCATCGCCAACCACCGCGGCGGCATCGTGCTGGGCACCGGGGACCTCTCGGAGCTGGCGCTGGGCTGGTCGACGTACGGCGTCGGCGACCACATGAGCCACTACAACGTCAACGGCGGCGTGCCCAAGACCCTCATCCAGCACCTCATCCGCTGGGTGAGCAACAGCGGCCAGTTCGACGCCGAGGTCGGCAAGATCCTGGACGTGATCGTCGAGCAGGAGATCAGCCCGGAGCTGGTGCCGGGGGAGGAGCTGCAGTCCTCGGAGTCGAAGGTCGGCCCGTACGCGCTGCAGGACTTCACGCTGTTCCACGTGCTGCGGTACGGCATGCGGCCCTCCAAGATCGCCTTCCTGGCCTGGCACGCGTGGCGCGACGCCGGCGCCGGCGCGTGGCCGGTGCACTTCCCGGAGCACCGCCGCGCCGCCTACGACCTGCCGGCGATCCGCCACTGGCTGGACGTGTTCTGCAAGCGGTTCTTCGGCTTCGCCCAGTTCAAGCGCTCAGCGCTGCCGAACGGCCCGAAGGTCTCGGCCGGCGGCTCCCTGTCCCCGCGCGGCGATTGGCGGGCCCCTTCCGACGGCAACGCCAACGCGTGGCTGCGCGAGCTCGAGCGGTGGGACTTCGATTGAGTTGCTTCAGTTGTACCCGGAACGCCCGCTCCGATCTTCCGTTGCGCGAGCGGATCGGCGTCGACGAGCACTGGCGGGGTCGCGCACGCCTTCGACACCGGCGTCGAGGGCTGGCTGGTCCTCGTCCCGCGCCGGCACGTGCTCACGATCGCCGAGCTGACCGATGCCGAGACCGCCGGTCCCGGCGTGTGGCAGGTGCGGCTGTCGCGGGCCTGCACCCGGCCCCGGAGCTGAGGATCGCCCAGGCGCGCATCGACGAGGTGTCGGCGGCTCTGGCGGCGCGGCTGGGCTAGACCGCGGCCAGGGCTTCGTACAGCGAGTCGAAGCGGTGCGCGAGGGCCACCCGGCCGTCGCGCACCCGGAACAGCGTCGCGACCCGCGCGGGCGCGCCGCCGTCCCAGGTCGCCTCCTGCTCGACCACCAGGCCGTCCGGCCCGGCCGGGTGCCACGACACCGGCCGCAGCGCGATGCCCGACCGGGTGATCCACGCCGCGAAGTCGCCCGCCGGGACCGGCCCCGACCCGCGCGGCCCGGACACGTCGACGGGGTCGGTGACCGCGGCCCGGGCCGCGTCCGGGTCGCGCCGGTTGACGGCGTCGTGCCAGGCGTTTATCGCGTCCTCTACCATGAGGCCTACCGTATGCGTTTTGCATGCGGAGCGACAAGGGGGTGGGGTCCGTGGAGCCGGGCGGCGGGCGGGTGTTGTTCGCGTTCGTGCGGTTCTGGTCGCGCCGCTGGACCGGTGCCGACCCCGACCGCGGCCGGGACGTCATGGTGCTCGAGGCGGTCACCGCGCTGACCGGGCGCGGTGGCGGCCCGCCCTCGGTAAACGACGTGGCCCGCGAGCTCGGCCTCGACCAGTCCGGGGCGAGCCGGCTCGTCACCCGGGCCGAGCGGCTGGGGCTGCTGCGCCGCCGGGCCCCGCGCGAGGTCGGCGCCGCGACCGCCGTCACCGCCACCCCGGCCGGCGAGGACCTCCTCGCCGACGCGCACGCCTGGCAGGACGGGGTGCTGCGCGACCTGACCGCGGGCTGGCCCGACGGGGACGTGCGCACGCTGGTCACCCTCATGGGCCGGCTGGTCGACGCCCAGTCCCGGCCGGATCGACCCTGAACACGGCGGTGGTGGTCGGCTGGTTGACGCGCGACCCGGCGGCCCTGCACGGCATCCGGGCCGTCTACGTCGGGGGCGTGCTCGTGGGGTCGTCGCGCAGCAGCGAGTACAGGTAAAGGCTTCGCCACCGGCCCTCGCGGAACTGCGCCGAGCGGATCTCGCCCTCGCGGGTGAACCCGGCCTTCGTCAGCGCCCGCTGCTCGGCGACGTTCTCCACGTCCGTGTACGCCTCCACGCGTTCCTGCGGCGTCGTGGCGAACAGGTACGCCGCCAGCATCCGCTGCGCCACCGTGCCCGCGCCCCGGCCCCGGAACTCCGGCAGCAGCGAGATGCCGATGGTCCAGCAGCTCCAGATCGGCGTGCCGTAGGCGTGGCGCATCCAGACGACGTTGCCCGCGACCGAGCCGTCGAGCTGCACGATGAGGCTGCCGCCGTCGGGGCCGATGAGCCGGTTCTCCTCGAAGCGGCGCCGGGTGGCGACGATGTCGCGGTACCCCGACCAGTTGAACGCCCCGCCCGCCTCGGGGTCGTCGGCCTGCCGCTCCAGCAGCCACAGGTCGGCCGCCGTCACCGGCCGCAGCACCACCTCCGGCGTCTCCACGGCCAGCAGCGTACCGGTTGCATTGTGTCGAGAACCCGTCGCGGGCGGGCGTCCGGCCCCTCCGCTGGACGATGATGGGCGCGGGCAGAGGTTGGAGAACCGCAATGACGTCGGGTTCCGGCGCGCAGTGCTGCGTCGAGGCTGACATCGCATCCGAAACGGTCGCCGGGGGGCTGCACGCGCTGCACGCCGACGGGGACCTCCAGACCGCACGACGCTGCTTCGAGATCGCGTACGCGCGCGCCGAGGCGGCCGGGGACGTGCCCGGCATGGCCGAGGCCGTGCTCGGATCGGCGGGCGTGTGGGTGCACGAGCACCGCGTGGGCGCGGGGGCGGCCGTGCTGGAGCAGCGGCTGAGCCTGCTGCTCGGGCTGGTCGACCCGGAGGGGGTTCTGGCGGTACGCCTCCGGGCCCGCCTGGCCGCCGAGCGCGACTACCGCGAGGGCCGCAGCGACGCCGTCCTCGCCGCGCTCGAGGACGCCCGCGCGTGCGGCGACCCCGTCGCGCACGCCGAGGCGCTGAGCCTCGCGCACCATTGCCTGCTCGGCCCCGAGCAGGCCCAGCTCCGCCGGGAGATCGCCGTCGAGCTGCTGGCGGTCAGCCCTCGCACCGGCCGCCGCGGCGACCTGCTCATGGGCCTGCTGTGGTGCACCGCCGACCTGTTCCTCGACGGCGACCGGCACGCCGAGCGCCGCCTCGGCGAGCTGCGGGCCCTGCTCGACGAGCGCCCGCACCTCGCGGTGGGCTACGTCGCCGACGCGATCGACGTCATGCGCGAGATCCGCGCCGGGCGCTTCGCCGAGGCCGAACGCGCGGCCCACGCCTGCTACGAGCGGGGCGACCGGGCCGGCGACGCCGACGCGGCGGGCTGGTACGGCGCGCACCTCGTCGCCATCCGCTGGTACCAGGGCCGGCTGCGGGAGCTGCGCCCGATGCTCGACCGGATGGTGCACTCGCCGACGTTGTCCGCCGTGGACAACGCGTACTACGCGGTGCACGCGGTCGCCGCGGCCGAGGACGGCGACCTGCGCACCGCCGCGCACGCCGTGGCCCGGCTGCGCGGCCCGTCGCTCAAGGAGCTGCCGCGCTCGGGCAGCTGGCTGGTCACCATGCACGGCATCGCCGAGGCAGCCTGGCTCATCGACGACCCCGACCTGGCCGAGGAGGTCTACGAGCTGCTCCTTCCGCACGCCGAGCTCCCGGCGATGGTGAGTCTCGGGGTCGCGTGCTTCGGTTCGGTACACCACGCGCTGGGCATCGCCGCCTCCGTCTTCGGCCGCCGCGACCTCGCGCTGGAGCACCTGACCCGCGCGGTCGCGCACAACCGGGCGCTCGGGCACTGGCCGGCCGCCGAGGAGTCCCGGCGCGCCCTGGAGCGCCTCGGGCCGGCCCAGCCGTCGCGCGCGTCGTGCGTGCGGGAGCGGCAGCACTGGCGGCTGGCCTGGGGCTCGCGGTCGGTGCTCGTGGAGAACAGCGTCGGCCTGCTGCACCTGGCGGTCCTGCTGGCCAACGCGGGCACCGAGATCCCGGCGGTCGAGCTCGCGATGGGCGTCAACGGTCTCGCCCAGGCCGCGGGGGCGCGCACGTCACCGCAGGCGGTGCTCGACCAGGAGGCGATGCGGCGGTACCGCCTGCGCGTCGCCGACCTCCGCGCGGAGATGGAGTCCACATCGGACGCCCGTCGCGCGGAGGCGGCCCGGCGCGAGAGCGAGGCGCTGATGGCCGAGCTCGCGGGCAGCGTGGGGATCGGCGGCCGCAGCCGGCGCTTCGTCGACAACGCGGAGCGGGCGCGGGTCGCGGTGGGCAAGGCCATCCGGCGGGCGATCGCGCGCGTGGAGGAGTCGGACGCGGCCCTGGGCCGCCACCTGCGGGAGACGGTGCACACGGGGCGGCAGTGCTCGTACCGGCCGGTGTAGCTCACGGCTTCCAGGGCAGCGGCCGGCCGAAGCGGACCAGCTCGCCGTAGTGGCCCGGCTGGACCTGGCCCAGCGCCAGGTCCAGCAGGGCGACCGCGGCCTCGGCCGGGGCCGGGGCGGCGCTCACGTCCCACCACAGGCCCGACGTCGGGGTGTTGATCATGCCGGGGCAGACCGCGGCGACCAGGATGTCCCGCGCCGCGTCGGCCTGGCGGCGCTCGGAGGCCAGGGCGCGTACCGCGGACACCTGGGCGATCTTGGACGGGATGTTCACGAACCCCGGCCACGCCATCGCCCGGGCCCGGCCGTCCGCCACCTCGTCGCGCCAGGCCGCCGTCGCCTCGTCCACCTCGTCGAGGGTGGTCAGGCCGTCGAAGCGGCGGTGCAGGGACGGGGCCAGGTGGTGCAGCGTCCCGAGGGAGCTCGCCACGATCAGCAGGCGGCCGCCGTCGCGCAGCCGCGGGGCGAAGGCGCGCAGCAGGCGCGTCGTGCCGAAGTTGTTGACCTGCGTGTAGGTGCCGACGATCGCCCTCGGGTCGTCGTCCGGGCCGACCCGCATCACCGCGTTGCCGAAGACGATGTCGATGCCGCCGATCTCCGCGGCCACCTCCTCGGCGGCGGACGGGTCGGCGACGTCGAGCCGGCGGCCGACCACCCGGGCGCCGCCCTCCTCGGCGCAGGCGGCGGCCGCGGCCTCGATCCGGGCCTCGTCGCGGCCGGTCAGGTAGACGACGTCGGCGGGGGTCAGGCGGCGGGCCAGGCCGGCGGCGAGGGCCAGGCCGAGGCCCTGGGTCGCGCCGGTCACGAGAGCGATGGTCATGCCTCGACGCTAGAAGGCGCCGGGGTATGCGGCCAACGCGAGATACGCGCGTCTGGTATGCGTATCCGTCATGGGCATCGGGGATGCATCGCTCACCGGGATCCGCGTGTTCCGGGAGGTCGCCGCGCGCGGGTCGCTCTCGGCGGCGGCCGGCGCGCTCGGGTACACCCAGTCCGGCGTTTCCCGGCAGATCGCGGCCCTCGAGCGCGCGGTCGGGGCCAGGCTGCTCGAGCGGCGGCCCGACGGCGTCCGGCTCACCGCGGCCGGGCGGGTGGTCCTGCGCCGGGCCGTGGTCATGCTCGACGAGGCCGACGCCGTCGGGCGGGAGCTCGCCGGGCTCGCCGCGACCGGGGGGACCGTGCGGCTCGGGTGGTTCGCCAGCGCCGGGGCGGTGCTGGTGCCGGAGGCCCTGCGAATCCTGCGCGCGAGCGATCCCGGCGTCACCGTGGTCAGCCGGGAGGGGAGCACGCCGGTGCTCGTGCGGGGGCTGCGTGCCGGGACGATCGACCTCGCGCTGCTCGCGGCCGGGCCGCCGTTCCGGGCGCCCGACGCCGAGGACCCGCCGCTCGTGCTCGAGGTCCTCTCGGAGCGGCCGCTGCGGGTGGCGGTGCCGGCGGGGCATCCGCTCGCCGCGGCCGGCCACGTCGACGTGGAGGAGCTGCGCGGGCTGCGGTGGATCGCGGGGCAGTCGGCGGCCGGGGAGCGGCTCATGGGGGTGTGGCCGGGGCTCGGCGGGCGGCCGGTGATCGCGCACACCGCCCGGGACTGGCTCGCGAAGCTGCGGCTCGTCGCGGCCGGGCTGGGGGTCACGACCGTGCCGCCGTCGATGGCCGACGCGATGCCGGCCGGGGTGCGGCTCCTGGAGGTGCGCGGCGGCCCCCTCGAGCTGCGCCGGCTGCTCCTGGCCCGCCGCCCCGGCCGGCCCTCGGACGCGACCGGGCGGCTGGCCGAGGCGCTGCGTCAGGCGGCCAGGCCCGGTGAGCGCGCCACGTCGGGCACGGCCGGGTCCGCGGACGCCGTCGGGTAGCGCGGTGCGCGGTGCCGCGTCCGGGCGGTTGGCCGGGGCGCTGCGTCGGGCGCCTCTCGGCCGCTCGCCGGGGCGCTGCGTCGGGCGGCTCTCGGCCGCTCGCTGAGGTGCTGCGTCGGGCGGCTTCCGGCGGCCGGCCGGGGCGCTGCGTCGGGCGGCTGCCGGCCGCTCGCTGAGGTGCTGGGTCAGGCGGCCAGGCCCAGGGAGCGTGCCACGTCGGGCACGGTCGGGTCCGCGGACGTCGTCGAGTAGTCGGCGCGCAGGGCCGCGTCGGGGTCCTTGAGGCCGTTGCCCGTCAGGGTGACCACGACGCGGGAGCCGGGGGACAGGCGGCCCGCGCGGTGCTGGGCCAGCAGGCCCGCCACCGCGGCCGCGGACGACGGCTCCGCGAAGACGCCGTCGTGGGAGCCCAGCTCGCGGTACGCCGCGAAGATCTCGGCATCGGGGACCGCCGCGATCAGGCCGCCCGACTCGTCGCGGGCCGCGATCGCGGGCGCCCAGGTGGCGGGGGAACCGACGCGGATCGCCGTGGCGTCGGTGCGCGGGGCGGGCACCGGGGCGCCGTGCACGAGCGGCGCGGCGCCCGCGGCCTGGAAGCCCCAGATGCGGGGGCGGCCGCGGTCGTAGGCGACGTACCCCTGCCACGTCGCGGTGATGTTGCCGCCGTTGCCGACCGGCAGGCAGTGGATGTCGGGGGCGGCGCCGAGAGCGTCCACGATCTCGTAGGCGACGGTGCGCTGCCCGGCCAGGCGCAGCTCGTTGCCGACCGAGTTGACCAGCGCCACGCCGGGCGACGTGGCCAGGGCGCGGGCGATGCGCAGGCAGTCGTCGAAGGTGCCGCCGATCTCGACGATCCGGGCGCCGTACCGCGCCGCCTGCGCGAGCTTCCCGCGCGCGACCCCGGAGGCCGGCACCAGCACGGCCGAGGCGATCCCGCCCCGCGCCGCGTAGGCGGCCGCCGACGCGCTCGTGTTGCCCGTCGACGCGCACAGGACGACCTCGGCGCCCGCCTCCACGGCGCGGCTGACCGCCACCGTCATGCCGCGGTCCTTGAACGATCCGGTGGGGTTCGCGCCCTCGACCTTGAGCCATACCTCGCAGCCGGTGCGGCCGGAGAGGTGCCGGGAGTACAGCAGCGGGGTGTTGCCCTCGTGCAGGGAGACGGCCGGGGTGCCGGGGTGCACCGGCAGCCGGGGCCGGTAGTCGCTGTCGATCAGTCCGCGCCAGGGAGCCATGGCGGCGACCATAACATTCGTCACGCCGTTGCTGGAATCAGATTATGGGCGTTACATTTGTACCGTGGATCTCGAGGCGCGGCTCGGAGCCGTCTACGCCGACCTGCCCCCGGGCGAGCGGGCCATCGCGCGCGCCATCCTCGACGACTACCCGTACGCCGCGCTCGGCTCCCTGCGCGCGCTCGCCCAGCGGGCCGGGGTCAGCCCGCCGACCGTCTCCCGGCTCGTCGGGCGGATCGGCTTCCCGACGTACGCGGACTTCCAGGAGGCCGTGCGCGGCGCCGACCGGTCCCGGCTGCGCACGTTCGTCACCGAGCCCGCCGACCTCGACGCGGCCGCCCGCACCCTGCGCGCCGGCCTCGACGGCTGCCTCGCCGCGGTACCGGAGCCGCTGCTGGAGACCGTCGCCGAACGGCTGGCCGGGGCCGGCGCCGTGTGGGCGCTCGGCGGGCGGCTCAGCGAGCTGGCCGCGGAGTACCTCGTCCGGCAGCTCGCCAGCCTCCGCCCCGGCGTGCGCCACGTGCCCGGCCCCGCGCCCGAGCGCGCCCGGGTGCTGCTCGACCTCGGCCCGGCGGATCTGCTGGTGGCGTACGACTTCCGGCGGTACTCCCCGGACAATGCCCGCTTCGTGCGCGCGGCCGCCGGCCGCGGGGCCCGCCTCGTCCTCGTCACCGACGCCTGGGAGTCGCCGCTGGCCCCGCTGGCCGACGTGCTCGTACGGCTGCCGCGGGAGGCGTCCGGCCCGATCGACCCGATGACGCTCGAGGTCGCGGTCACCGAGCTCATCCTGGTGACGGTGGCCAACCGGCTCGGGCCGGCGGGGCGGCTCGCCGAGCTCGAGGAGCTGACCCGGGATCTCTCCCGTTAGCCGACCTCGTTAGCCGACCTCTTTTGCTGACAAATCGGACTTTCTGCTCAAGCTGGGGTCGTCCCGGTCGATGGGGACCGTGTGCACCATGAGGCGGCCGGACCGCTGGGCGCGCCGCTCCTGGCCAAGTTCGATCTTGCCGCCACCTTCGCCGGGGAGCGGCCCGGATTCACGTATCGGAACGAGATCGCCGGCCATCCGCCGTTCCGGCGCAACCGGGTCGCAGCCGGTTCGTCGCCCCCGGTAATCTCAGCGGTTTGAGGGAGCGAGCAACGGGAATGGCCGACCACCGCGCGGACCAGCCCACCGGCGTATCGACCGGCGGGCCGGTGACGCTGACGAGTCCGGCGTCGCGGTCGCCCGCAGCGGCCGGTGCCTGGTTCTTGTCCGACTCGTTGGAACGACCGGACCCGGGCCGTCCCCTGGCCCGTGCGGCCGTGGTCGCCCGGCTGCTTGCACTGCTCGCGCAGCCGGTGGGAGTGTGATGACCTCCGGGCAGGCCCCGGTGTCCGGTCGTTCCGCCGATGGTGCGATCTTGGCAGCAGTGGGATCTTGATGGCGTTGTGGGATTCGAAGGCGGTGGAGGGCTGATGGCGACTATCCGGGCCGGTGCGGCGACCGACGTCGGGAAGGTCCGCCGCCGCAACGAGGACAGCGCGCTCGTCGGCGAGTGCATCTTCGCCGTGGCCGACGGCATGGGCGGCCACGCGGCCGGCGACGTGGCGAGCCGCCTGGCGGTCGCGGCCCTGCAGCGCCTCGACGGCGTGGCGGGCCCGGGCCCGCTGGACATCCGCGACGAGATCGTCCAGGCCAACGCCGACATCCTGGCCGCGGCGGTCGCCGACCCGGCCCAGGGCGGCATGGGCACCACGGCGGCCGGCCTCTGCCTGGGCAAGGTCGAGGGCGACGAGTGCTGGATCGTGTTCAACGTCGGCGACTCGCGCGTGTACCGTTTCGCGGCCGGCGCCCTGGACCAGCTCACGATCGACCACGTGGCCCCCGAGGCCGTGACGATGCGCCGAGGCGTGATCACCCGCGCCCTGGGCACCGACCCGGGCCCGCGCCCGGACCTGTGGGTGCGCACGGCCGAGGCGGGCGAGCGCTTCCTGGTCTGCTCCGACGGCCTGTCGCTGGAGCTGACCGACGAGGAGATCGCCGCGGTCCTGACCGCGTGCGAGGACCCGCAGGCGGCGGCGGACGAGCTGGTACGCCGCGCCGTAATGGCCGGCGGCCGGGACAACGTCACCGTGGTCGTGGTCGACAACCTCTAGTAGTGCTTTGTTAGGTGCGGCGTGTCGTGGGGTCGCTGGGTGGGTGCGGGTAGTTTCATGTGTCGGTGACCCCTGATGAGCTTTCGGTTGT
>NZ_JBEZDS010000035.1:0-125503 GCF_040648435.1 Dactylosporangium sp. NPDC049140
CCTGCAACGCATCTCCGGCAACGTGAACCTGCGCGGCGCCATGGCCGCCGGACTGCACATGGTAGGCCCGGCCGCTCCTTGAGCGATCTACTCCGACGTGGCTGGTGCTCGAACAGCCGGGATCCCGCAGTTCCTCGACGTCGGTTCCGGTTACCGCACCGCACCCGACGTGCACGAAGCCCTCCCCCGCGCCATCAGCCCGGACAGCAGGGTGCTGTATGTGGACAACGATCCGGTGGTCGTCGCCCACGCCCGCGCCCTGCTGACCAGCCCCACCGCGACGCCATCGGCTACCTGCAGGCAGACCTGCGCAACCCGGCAGCGATCCTGGACAGCCCCACAGGCACGCGCCACTGCCACCCGCAGAACACCCTGGATTTCCGGTAGGGTCACCCACCGTTCACATACCGCTCCTACGTTTCCGGCGCAACGACAAACCGAAGGAGCACCGCCATGTCCGAACTGCTCGCCGCGATCGCGGTTGAGGTGGTCAGCGCCCTGCTGATCTCGCTCATCGTCGCCGCGTTCCGCCGCCTCGTGAGCCGCCCGGCCTAACCGGGCAAGCCCGTCGCCGGTCTGTGGGTAGATCCCGCACCGTCGGGGTAGCCGCTTCCTTTCGGGCCGACTCCGGTGGAGGTGCTCATCCCATGGCGACCACAGCAACGAGAAATGACAGCCGTCCTGTCAGCGGCCCCTCAGCGCAAGCCCGGCGCCGCAGCCCGGCGAAGAAGGCCGCCCCCACAACGGCGGCCGAGCCGCAGCCGACGCAGGTGAAGGAAGTCCCGCCCGCCAGTGAGGCCGCACGGCCCGAGGCCGGGTCCGACCTGGTGACCTGGCAGGACGTCCCGATGCCGCACGTCAAGGTGCCGGTCGTCCACGTGGCCGGTCCGGCGGCGCGGTCGGTCCTCACGAATGTCAGGTGGACGACGCGTACCCTCGTGTCCGCCGTACCGGAGCCCAAGTCACTGCTGTACTACGGCGGTGTCGGCGCGCTGGCCGCGCTCGGCATGCTGGAATGGCCGGTCGCCGTAGCGGCCGCGGCCGGTGTCTGGGTGGCGACCCACACCGGTCGGCGCGCCGAGTCGCAAGGCCCCGCTGAGGCGCCGGAGGGCGAGCGGCGGGCGACAGCCGGTCCGGCCACTGCCACGGCACGGTGACGGCGACCCCGAGGAACCGGGCGCACCGCGGCCGGCGGAGAGCTTGGGCCCGGGACGGCTTCGCCCACATCGAGGTGTACGGCTCCCGGGAGCACCTGATCAGCGACGAGCACGGCAAGCTGCTCGAGAAGGCCCTTGAAACGCTGCACGGCGTGGACTGGGCCGCGTGGAACGCGGCCCTCGGTCGCCTGCTGATCAGCTACGACGAGGACACGCTCGAGTTCGACGACCTCGTCGAAGCGGTCGCGGCGGCCGAGTCCGACCACGTCCCCGCTGAGGGGGCGGCCGGGCCGACCTACCTCGACGCGGAGACCCGCCACCTGGTGACGCTCGTCGTCGACCTGCTCGGTGCCGCCGGAGCGTTCGTGGCACAGGGCCTGCGACTGCCCGCGGCGCCGCGTGAGCTGGCCGCCATCGTCGCGCTGGTCGACCACATACCGGGGTTGCGCGCCCGGCTGCATCGGGCCATCGGCCGCCACTGGGCCGATCTGACGGTCTCCACGGCGACCGCGGCGATCGACACCATCGGCCAGGCGGGGCTGTCCATGCTCGCGGACGCTGTCTTGCGGGTCGTCCTGCTGCGGGAGATAGCCGCACAGCGGGACACGTGGCAGCGCAGGGGGGCCGAGCTGCCTCGGGAGGCCGGCGCGAGCCGTGCCGGCGGCCTGGACGGCGCCCGGCCGGCGGCGTTGCCAGAAGGGTCGATCGAGCAGTACGCGCGCCGGATCAGCGCGCTGACGCTGCTCGTGTCCGGCGGGGTCGCGCTGCTGCCCAGCGGCGTCCGGCGCGCGGCCCGGGCGCTTGCGGCCGGTTCGCCGGTTCCCGTGTACGCCGGCCGGGAGGCGTATGCGGCCGAGCTCGGCCGTCTCCTGGCCCGCCGCGACGTGCTCGTCCGCGACCCGGCCGCGCTGCGCCGGCTGGACCGGGTCGACACGGTGGTGATCGACGCCCGGGTGCTGACCGGGGAGCGCCACTTGATCAGTCACGTGGTGCCAGTGCACGGCACGGTCGAGGTCGCCTGGGAGGCCGCGAGACGGCTCGTCGACGGCCACCACGGCGCGTTACCGACGAGCGAGGACGCCGGCGGCTGGGCGGTCACCGAACCGCAGCGCCTGGACACACCGATCCCGGAGTCTGTCCTCGACGACGCGCGCTCAGCCGACGGCGTCAGGGGGAAGGTGTACGCACTGACCCGCGACCGGCAGCCCGTGGCGCTCGTATTGGTGGAGCCCGCGCTGGATCCGTTGACCATGGCCGTGATCGCGGCCGGGCGCCGGTCCGGGCGGGTGCTGCTCGCCGGGGCGTCGGCCGAGGTTCGTCGCCGGGTGCCGGCGGACGGCACCGTAGCGGGGGGATCCCGGCTGGCGGAGTCGATCCGCGCGCTGCAGCGCGACGGCCATGTCATCATGCTCGTCGCCGAGCGCAACGACATCGCGCTGGCCGCGGCGGACTGCGGTTTCGGCGTACTGCGGGAGGATCGCCGCCCGCCGTGGGGCGCCCACCTGATGGGCGGGCCCGGCCTGGAGCCGGCCTGGCTGCTGCTCGAAGCGGCGACGGTGGCCAAGGCGGTGAGCAAGCGGAGCATCCTGGTGGCGTCGCAGGGTTCGCTGGCCGGCGCGCTGCTCGGGATCGCCGACCCGGCGCCGCGGGGCGCGCGCCGCGGAGCGGTGGCCCTCGGTATCGCGCTGGCGGCCAACGTCCTCAGCGGTGTGTGGTCGGCGCGTGGCCTGGGCCGCCGCCCGGTGCCGGTACCCGCTACCGACGTCGCCTGGCACGCGCTGCCCGTCGAGGAGGTCATGCGGATCCTGGACACGTCGCCGGAGGGCATTGGCGAGGAGGCCGGCGAACAGCGCCGACGTGCCGAGACCCCAGGCGCCGAGACGCCGGCAGCGCCGGGGTTGCTCGGCACCGTCGTGGCCGAACTGGACACGCCCTTGACGCTGCCGCTCGCTGCCGGTGCGGGCGCCTCCGCCATGATCGGGGCGAAGAGCGACGCGGCGCTGGTCGTCGCCGTCATCCTGGCCAACGCGCTGCTCTCGGGCGTCCAGGACGTGGCCGCCCGGCGGGCCCTGAGCCGGCTGCTGAGTGCGGCGACGCCGCGGGTCCGGTTGCGCCGGGCCGGCGTCGAGCGTGTCGGCGGCATCGACGAGCTCGTGCCGGGGGATGTCATCCTGCTGGAGCCCGGAGACGTGGTACCGGCGGACTGCCGCCTGATCGGCACCTCGGGCCTCGAGATGGACGAGTCCTCGCTGACGGGTGAGTCCGTGCCGGTCGCCAAGAGCGTCGCCGCCACCCGTGCCGCCGCCGTCGCCGAGCGCACCAGCATGGTGTACGCAGGGACGACGGTCGCCGCCGGGTCGGCTACGTGCATCGTGGTGGCGACGGGTGAGCGGACGGAGGCCGGTCGCGGCGCGCAGATGGCGCTGCAGGAACCTCCGAAGAGCGGCGTGCAGCAGCGGCTGCGCGAGCTGACCAAGGCGTCGGTGCCGGCGGCGGGTGCCGCGGCGGTGGCGCTGCTCACCACCGGCCTGCTCCGGGGGCGGCTGGCCGAGTCGATCAACAGTTCGGTCGCGCTCGCGGTCGCCGCGATCCCCGAGGGGCTGCCGTTCATCGCCACCGCGGCCGAGCTCAGCGCCAGCCGCCGGCTGTCCGAACGCAACATCCTGGTCCGGGATCCCCGGTCGATGGAGGCGCTCGGCCGGATCGACGTGATCTGTTTCGACAAGACCGGCACCCTGACCGAGGGACGCATCGCGTTGCGGACCCTCTCCGACGGTCGCGTGCAGGTACCGACCGAGCGGCTCACCCCGCTGCACCAGCTGATCCTCGCGGCCGCGCTGCGAGCGAGCCCGGTGCCCAACGGGCAGGAGGTGTTGCCGCACCCCACCGACCAGGCGGTCGTGGTCGGCGCCGCGGCGGCGGGCGTCGGCACCGACGTGAATGCTGAGGACTGGCAGCCCGTCCGCGAGCTTCCCTTCGAGCCGACGCGCGGATTTCACGCCGTTCTCGGCACGGCACGCAAGGGCCAGGTGATCAGCGTCAAGGGCGCGCCGGAGATCACGCTGCCGCGCTGCGTAACCTGGCGCCTCGACGGGACCGCCCGGCCGCTGACGCCGGCCGACCGGCAGGAGATCGAGGCGGAGGTCGACCGTATGGCCCGGCAGGGGCTGCGGGTGCTCGCGATCGCGGAGCGGGCGGCGTCGGCGCGGCGCCGCCTCGACGACGAACGCGTCGACAACCTGGAGTTCCTCGGCCTCCTGGGGCTGGCCGACCCGCCGCGCGCCACTGCCGCCGAGGCGGTCGACCGGCTGCGGCGCGCCGGCATCAAGGTAGTCATGCTGACCGGCGACCATCCCAGCACGGCGGCGGCGATCGCCGCCGAGCTCGACCTGCTGGACGGCGGGACGGTGGCGACCGGGCCGGAGCTCGACAACGCCGACGACGCGACGGTCGACGCGCTGGTGGCCAAGGCGTCGGTCTTCGCGCGGGTGAGCCCCGGGCACAAGGTCGCGGTGGTCCGCGCGTTGCGCCGCGCCGGGTGCGCCGTCGCGGTCACCGGCGACGGCGCCAACGACGCGCCCGCCATCAGGCTCGCGGACGTCGGCATCGCGCTGGGCGAGCAGGCCACGGCCGCCGCCCGCCAGTCGGCGGACATGATCGTGCTGGACGGCCGCATCGAGACGATCGCCGACGGGGTGGTCGAGGGCCGCGCCATGTGGGCGTCGGTACGTGAGTCGCTTGCCCTGCTCCTCGGCGGCAACCTGGGCGAGATCCTGTTCACCGTCGGCAGCTCCGTGGTCTCCGCGACACCAGCGCTGAACCCGCGGCAGATCCTGTTCGTCAACCTCATGACGGACCTGCTGCCCGCGATCACGGTCGCCGCGCGGCCGCCGCGGCACGTCAGCTCGGAGCAGCTCGCCCGCGAAGGACCGGAGGCCTCGCTCGGCGCGGCGCTGACCGGTGACGTGATCCGCCGCGCCGTCGCGACCTCGGCGGCCACCGGCGGGGCCTGGCTGACGGCCAAGGCCACCGGGACGGCCGGGCGGGCCAGTACCGTGGCACTCGCCTCCCTCGTCGGCGCGCAGCTGGGCCAGACCGCGCTGCTCTCCGGCGGTGACCGGGGAGTCCTCGGTGCGGCGGGCGCCTCCGCGGCGGCGCTCGTCGGCGTCGTGCAGACCCCTGGCCTGAGCCAGTTCTTCGGCTGCCGGCCGCTGGGGCCCGTCGCCTGGGGCATTGTCCTCGCGGCGACGGCCGCGGGCACGACGATGGGAGCGTTGCGGCTGCCGCGCCGGCTGCCGGGGCACAGTCCCTAGCATCACCCGGACTGCGTGGGCCGCTCGTGCGCCGTCCGCGGGACGGTCGCCCGCACCAGGTCGGCGGCGGGGACCGGGGCGAGGTCCACGACCAGACCTAGATGGCGAACTCGTCAGCCGACATCGGTGAGCCGGCGGGTGCCTCCTCGACGGCCGGTGTCGCCAAGGTCGAGATCAGCCACACGTCAACGAGCACGTTCTTGGCGGGTTTCGCCGATGCCATGCTGCGACTCGCATTTTCTTCTGCACGCGTTAGCGTCATCGCATGGGCGTACAGCTCCGAAACAGACAGGGTGGCCGGCGGGTCGACCTCGTGCTCGGACTCCTGCTGCTAGCCGGGGTCGTGACCGGCCTCGGCGCGAACACCGTCGGCGTCGACTGGCCGCTCGACCTCATCCAACTGCACGCCGCCGGCGCTCTGGCCATTGTGCTGCTCGCCCCGTGGAAGTACGTCGTGATCCGTCGTGGACTGCGGCGACCCGGACGGCGCCCCGCCGTGAAGTGGCTGTCGATCGCGCTCGCGGTCCTCGTCCTCACCACCATCGCCAGCGGGCTGATCCACTCAATCGGCCGCCTCGAACACGTCGGCCCGTTGACGCTCATGCAGATCCACGTCGGTGCGGCGGTGACCGCACTCGCCGTCCTCGCCGCCCACTTCGGTACGCACGTCGTACGGCCGCGCCGCGCAGACGTCGACCGCCGGGCAGTGCTCCGGCTCGCCGTCCTCGGCGCGGGCGCCGCGGCCGCCACCGCCGTCTGGGACGAAGGACCCGGCGACGGCCGGCGGTTCAGCGGGTCCGTGCCCAGGCCCGAGCTGCTCGTGACGGCCTGGCTCGACGACCGTGTCCAGCGCATCGACCCAGCACAGTGGACGATGCGGGTCGGCACGGCCACATTCGACCTCGCCGCCGTACACGACCTTCCGCACGAGCGGTTCACGGCCGTGCTCGACTGCACCAGCGGCTGGTACAGCGAACAACAGTGGGACGGCGTGCGACTCAGCGTCCTGCTCGCCGCGGCGGGGGTGCCCGACAACGGCTGGCGCACCGTCGAGGCCCGCTCAGCAACCGGCTACAGCCGCTGGTTCGGCGCCGCGACGCTCACCAACGTCTGGCTGGTAACCGCCGTGGCCGACCGGCCATTGTCATACGGCCACGGTTTCCCGGCCCGCATCGTCGCACCCGGCCGCCGCGGCTTCTGGTGGGTCAAATGGGTCACGTCCATCCAGCCGTCAAGACGACCGCCATGGGCCCAGCCGGTGTTCCCACTCACCTGAGCCGGCCGCCCGGACCGTGGTTCTGCAGAGCGACAACAAGAGCCGACACATCCATCCACTGCGTGGCCACCGCCGACCTTGAGTTTTATGCCGATTACCGGCCCGTCGGGATCCGCTGCTGAGCGGCCCGGTGCCCGGCGACAACCGGGCACCGGGCCGTGACTCAGCCGGCCGGGCGGATCTCCACCGCGGCCAGTTCCCAGCGGTCCGTGCTCGGTGCCGAGGTGCCCACCGTCACCACCGTGCCGGCGGTGGGGACGGCAGCGGTGTTCTGCACCCAGGACGTGTCACCGACGCGCTTGTCCAGGTTCTGCACGGCCATTCGCTGACCGGGCAGGACCGTGCGCGGCGCGGCCCGGCTCCAGTCGTGGCCCACGGCCCAGACCTGCGCGCCGGCCGCGGTGGTGGTCAGGGTCGCCGCGGCCGCCCCGGTCGTGGCCCCCCGTGCGGAGGTGGCCCCGACCGTCTTCGCCGTGCCGGTGTACGCGACCACCGTGATGGCCACGTCGTACCCCGTCGCCTTCATCGTGGCCTGGATCGCGGCCTTCGTCAGGGGAGCGGCGGCGTACGCCTGCCAGACCTCGGCCGCCCCGGTGCCCTTGACGGCGTTGGCGCGGGCCGCGAGCGTCCACGTCAGACCGCCACCGGTCACCTTCTGCACCTGCTGGACGCCGTTGCTCGGGCCGTCCGAGGAGACGTACGCGAGCAGCAACTCGCCGCCCTTGGTGGTCGTCACCGGGGCGGATACGACCTTCTCGGTACAGTACGACACGAGGGTGTTCACCATGGTGTCAACGCCGATGGTGCCGGTGGCCGTGCGCGGCGGGACGGTGACGACGGCCTCGCAGCCGGCCGCGTTGCCGGCCAGGTCGGTGCCCTGGTAGGTCAGCGTGTAGACGCGCCCGGTGCTGCCGGTGGCGTCGGCCCGCAACTGCCCGCTGGTGTCGGCCGTGCCCACGTCGAAGCCCTGGATGCCGCTGTCGGAGCCGGGTTCGCTGCTGGTGACCGACTGCAGCTTGAACGTGCCCGGGCCGGAGAACGCGTCGTCGACGGTGACGGTCGCGTCCACGGTGACGAGCCGTCCGTCGGCCGGGGTCAGCTGGCTCGGGCTGACCGAGCAGCCGATCGCCGGGGCCACGGAGTCGACCAGCAGCGAGGCGGCCGGTTTCGATCCGTCGGCGGCCCCGGTGTTCCCGCTCGCCGACGCGTCGGTGGCCAGGCACTGCACCAGGTGCTCGCCGTCGCCGGTGACGGTGACGGTCCGGGTGGCCCGGCCCGAGCCGTCGACGGTCAGGTCACCGAGGACCAGCCCGCCCGCGCCGTCGATGCAGTCGATCGCGCTCACTCCGGAGGCGTCGGACGCGGATACGGTACCGGTCACCGGCGACTGCAACGCGTTGAACACGCCACCCTGGCCCGCCGGCGGGGCCGGGAAGCTGACGGTGACGGTCGGTGGCGTGACGTCGCCGCTGGCCGGTGCCGAGGAGATCGTGGTGATCGCGTCGAGCAGCGCCTGCCCGACACCGCCGGGCGCGTTGCTGTCGAAGGTGCGGCCGCCGGTACCGTTGGCAAGCCTGGTCATGAAGGCGGTGGCGCTCGAGTCGAAGCCGACCAGGATCGGGTAGATCGAGGCGGGGTCGACCGCGTTCGCCGCGTCGATCACCGACTGCGACGTGAGCCCGGAGTGCGCCTCGGGATCGTGCCCGGGCGCGTCGCCCATGACGAGGATGGCCTTGACGACGCCGTCCCGCCAGGGGAAGTTCACCGCGGCCTGAATGCCCGACAGCACGTCCTCGGGGGTGTCACAGCCGCCGCCCACCTTGCCGGGCAGCGTGCCGAGCGCGGCGACGATGTCCGCCCGGGTGCTCGTGAACCGCAGGTCGGTCGAGGCGTCGGTGTCCGGTGGACAGCTCGGGATGGTGGAGTCGACGTCCTTGTAGTCCACCAGGCCGATGCGGTAGTCGGTGATGCGCGAGTTCGGGCCGTGGCCGGACAGCTTGTCCAGCACGGTGTTGGCGTTGGCGACCGCGGACGCGATGTACGGCGACATGCTGCCGGTGGTGTCGATCGCGAAGACCAGGTCCACCTTCTTCAGGTCCTGGGTCAGTGCCAGGGCCATCCGCTGACCCTTCTCGGCGCCGTAGGTGAGGGTCAGGGAGTCGCGGAAATCGGCCCACTGCCGCTTGGTCTCGGCGATCGCCGCCGTGACCGCCTTCTGCTCGTTCTGCTTGCCCGGCACGGAACCGCGCACGGTCAGCGGATCGGTGGCCACGCCGGTCACCGGGTTGATGTCGGTGTTGTCCTTGTTGAGGCACGCGTGGGTGACCCGGCCGGACGTACCCGGACACTTGTCGGAAAGCGCGCCGGAGAAGTACCCGGTGGTCAGGTCGACCGGGATCGACGGCGTCGGCGCCCCGACCTTGAGGTTGAGGATCGGGCTGGGCGCGGCCAGGTTCAGCCCCGGCGGATTGTCGATCCCGATCGGCTTGGCCGGATCGGACTCGTCGGCCCAGTTGCTGTGCGAGTAGAAGTCCTGCGCACCGTGCAACGCGCGGCCGAACCCCTCGATCGCCTCGCATTTCGACCGGCCGGGCACGCTGAACAGGAATGAGCAGGACTTCGTGAGATCGACCTCGGCGATTTTGACATCCCCGTTGACGTCGAGTAGTCCGGCGGCGCCGCCGACGCCCTGGACGAAACGCGCCTGCAGATGATGGACGCATTCGAGCAGGGTGGCCGTGGCCACCGCACGGGTCTGCGTCGCCGGATATCCGGGAACGTTCAGATAGTCCGCGTTGTCGCAGTGCGCGCTGTGATCGTCGAATTCGTCCGCGTCCGGCGTGCCGACCGCGCCGAGAACGTCGCCCTTGCCGGCCAATTGGTCCAGCGAATTCGGCTCGAAACAGGAACCGTCGGACTTCACGCCCGGCGCGCACGCCAGCGCGGCCCGGGTGATCTTCTCATGCTCGGCGCGCTGCAGCTTGGCGCCCGGATAGGAAAGCGTTCCGTTGATCGTGCCGAAGGCGTCGGCCGGAGTCGCCGGCCCGAGCAGCGGCACGCCGAGACCGGCCAATGCCAGTACCAGCAGTGCGGCCACCCAGGACGGGCGCCGGAACGCGCCTGTGCCTGCCCGCACAGGCGGAAAAGCGGACACGAGCCCTCCTCGAAAGAATTTGAGCGACGGTCATGAACGGCTTCATGATTGCGCTCACTGCCGGGAGGAGACAGGGCCGTGCGGATTGAACGGCGGCCCAATCGGCTGGCCGATTCCGCGAATATTCCGGCTCAAGAGTCGCACCGCGCAAAGCGGGCGGAAATGGCGGAAAGACCGGCTGTTCGCCGGATTTATGACCGACATTCATTTGTTGCCGAGTGTTGAGGTTCGTGGGGGACGCGTACGGGTCCGGGCAGGAAATGCGCCAGTCTGGGCAGGGGTCCGGGGGCGCCGCGGACGGCGCCCCCGGACCGCACACCGGGCCATGATCAGCGGCAACGGATCAGGGCACGACCTGCGAGGCCGTCGGGATGTTGTAGCCGCGAACCCGCAGGTACGCGGGCAGGCCACCCAGATCCGCGGTGGCGTACGCCGCGGTGATCTGCCTCGACTCACCCGGGAAGAGGGAGAGGTAGTTGTCGGTGTAGGAGACCGGTACGACTTCGGTTCCGCCGTTGCCGGCGGTCACCTCCGGGCGCAGGAAGAAGGCGATGTTCGTCGGACTGGTGTTGGTGAGCGTGATCGTGACCCTCTCCTGGCCGCCGGCGACCGACCGGGACACGGCCGTGGCGACGCCCGTGTTGCTGGGCAGACTGTTGAGCCCGGTCAGGTTGGCGTAGGTCTTGACGGCGGTGGAGTACCAGTTGCTCTTGTTGCCCAGCGCGTCGGGCGTGGTGGAGTACCAGTAGAGGTTGTCGCTCACGGTCGCGCCGCCGGTGTCCTTGAGCTGGAGGCGGACGAAGTACGTCGGCGTCAGGCCGGTGACGGCCGGCAGCGTCAGCACCGAGGCGGACGCGTTCGCGGGCGCGCTGACCGGGATGCTCGTGGTGTACTTCTGGGCCAGGTCCGGGATGTTGAGGACCGTGGCCGTGGCGGTGAGCCCGGTCCGGGCGGCGAGGGTCGAGTTCACCACGTAGACGTTGCGAGTGAAGTAGTCGTAGGCGATGTGCAGCGACTCGGTCGCTTTCCTGGTGCCGTAGAAGGAACCGCCTGGCTTGAAGTAGTAGTCGTAGAGGTTCCAGTGCAGCGAGGGCCAGGCGTTGTTCTGCATCCACCAGATGCTGCCGAAGGACTGGGTGTACTGGCGGGCGCTCCATGCCTCGAAGAACGATCGGGTGTTCTCGTAGTTCATCACCTCGGACTTCTTCGAGTAGTCCGCGGCGCTCGTCGTGGTGCCGTACCGCTGGCTGAGCGCCTTGCTGTAGACGTCGGTGTTGTCGAAGACGCTGCCGGCCCGGCCGACGTGATAGTTCCAGGTTGCGTTGCCGACCGGCCAGGTCTGGGCCGGGGTCAGGAACCGCGACAGGCTCTCCAGCGGCGGCGGCGCCTCGGTGCCCTCCTCGCCGGTGGCGCCGAACGCGGAGCCCGCCCGGCTCAGGTCCCACCACAGCACCGGCGGCTCCCACTTGTACGGGCCGTCCATCTTCATGCCCGCGTTCGCGTTCGACCACGTCGCCACGTTGTCCACGGTCGGGTTCTGCCAGTGCAGGGCGGCGGCGATGTTCTTGTACGCCGTGAGATGCGCCGCCGTCGGCGGCTGGTCGCTGCCGTAGGCCCACATGAACGCGCCGGCGTGGGCGCGCAGGGCCCGCATCTGGGTGTTCAGCGACGCCTGCGCGACGGTGGTCTGCTCCGCCGTCCAGCCGCTGTCGTTCTCCCACGCGCTGCAGCAGACGAACCCCGGCATGATCATGATGCCGGCCGCGTCGGCCAGGTCGTACAGCTCCCGGTTGCCGAGCGTCCCCTCGAGGCGGATCGTGTTGAGCCCCATGGCCTTCACGTAGTCGACGTGGGTCTTGTTCGTCTTGGTGTTCCATCGTTGCAGCAGGTCCCAGACGTAGCCGCCGCCGCGGAACAGGATCGGCTGGCCGTTGACCTTGTACCCGACGAACGAGGTGCCCTGCACGGTGGTGCGGTAGTCGGTGAACTGGCGGATCCCGAAGCTGATCGTCTTGCTGTCCGAAGGCGCCCCGGCGACGCTCGCCGCCGTCGTGAGCTGGTAGAGCTCGGGGTTGCCGAACTGGTACGGCCACCACAGCAGCGGGTTCGCGACGTGCAGCTGGGGGTAGCCGGCGGGATCGAAGACGACCTCGCGCCGTTCCCCTGCCGCCAGCGTGACGGTCTGGCTGGCGGTGATCGTCGGCTGGCCGGGCTTGCTGATGGTCGCGGTGACGGTCGTGGTGGCCGGCGCGGCGGTGGCGTTGATCGCGTCGGCGTAGACGGTCAGGTCGGCGGCGTTGGTCGCGGGCAGCGGCAGCGCGGTCCGCACATACGGGTCCCGGACGGCGACCGGGCCGGTCGTGTCGAGCAGCGTGCGGCCCCAGATCCCGGCGTTCATGTCGGGAGCCTCGGGGTTCCAGTCGACGGTGCACACCGACAGGTCGTTGCAGCCGTGCCGTGGCGGGGTGACCCGGATCGCGATGGCATTGAGTGCGCCGGGCAGGATGGCGCCGGTGACGTTGTACTCGTGCTCGACGAAGGTGCCGACGGCGTTCGCGTCGAGCTGGGTGCCGTTGAGCCAGACCTGGGCGCGGTAGCTCACGCCCTGCAGTCGCAGCCAGTACACCTGGCCGGACGTCGCGGCCGCGGCCGTGAACTGACCCCGGTACCACCAGTCCTGGCCGGTCAGGTCCGGCACGGACTGCAGGTTCGTGCCGGCGTAGATGTTGGTGTAGACGTTGTTGGCCACCAGCCCGGCCAGGACGGTGGAGGGCAGGGCGACCGGGTTCCACCCGGCGGTCGGGTAGCCGACCTGGGAGATCGTCGCGCCGGTGTCGGCCAGGCCGGTGGCGGTGTGCAGGGCCCAACCCGAGGTCAGCTCGGTGGAGCCGACCGTGGCGGCCGAGGCGCCGCCCGGGCCGAGCGCGCCGACGGTCAGCACGGTGGTTACGGTGAGCAGCAGCGCGGTCAGAGCCCGCAGGTAAGGACGGTTGATTCGGGACAATTCACACCTCCCGAGGCGTACGGAGCCGTGGCGCGTTCGCGTCGCGGCCGCGTCGGCGGTTACGAACCGCTCGGCCAGGTGACCTGGGTCGAGTGGTAGTAGTTGATGCCCATGACGTGCCAGCGCGGCCCCTGTGCGCCGAGGCGGCTCGTGAACGCGGTGGCGTTGTGGGTGCTCCAGGGCGACCAGCCGAGCTCGGCGATCGCGGGCAGGCGCGGGAACGCCATGTACTCGATGTCGGCCGAGGTGACAATGGTTTCGGTCCACAATGGAGCCTCGACGCCGAGCACGGCGGTCTCGCCGACACCGCTGAGGTAGGCGCCCGGGTTCCAGCCGTACGCGGTGTTCACGTCGATGAGGCCGGCCCACTTCTGACCCAGCCTGGTGTTGTTGCGGTACTTCATGTCCAGGTAGGCCTTGTTCGCCGGGGACATGACGACCTTGGTGCCGTTCGCGGCCGCGGCGGCCAGGGGCGCGTTGCTGGTGGTGGTGCCCCAGAACTGGGCGACCGTGGACGGCAGCAGCGTCGTGTTGGCCACGTCGTGCCAGCCCATGACAGTCTTGCCGTGCGCGGCGACGATCGGCTGGACGCGGCCGATGAAGGTGGCGTAGTCCGACGCCGTGGTCGAGGACGCCTCGTCGCCGCCGATGTGCATGTACGGGCCCGGGGTCAGCGCGGCGATCTCCCCGACCACCTGGTCGATGAAGGTGTACGTCAGTTCCAGCGACACGCACAGCGAGCTGAAGCCGACCTGCGTGCCCGTGTAGCGGGCAGGGGCCACGCCGTTGCAGTTGAGCTGGGCATACGAGGCCAGCGCGGCGTTGGTGTGCCCCGGCATGTCGATCTCGGGGACGATCGTGACGTACCGGCCGGCGGCGTAGTTGACGATCGCGGTGTAGTCGGCCTGCGTGTAGTAACCGCCCGGTCCGCCGCCGACCTGCGTACCGCCGCCGTACGCCGCCAGATTGGGCCACGAGTTGATGGCGATGCGCCAGCCCTGGTCGTCGGACAGGTGCAGGTGCAGCATATTGATCTTGTAGAGGGCGATCTGGTCGATGTACCGCTCGACCTGCGCCACGGTGAAGAAGTGCCGCGCGACATCCAGCATCGCGCCGCGGTAGGCGAACCGCGGGTAGTCGATGATCTGCCCGCCCGGCACCGGCCACGGCCCCGCCTGCGCGGTCGTGGCGTCGGCGGTCACCGGCAGCAGCTGGCGCAGGGTCTGCACGCCGCGGAACAGCCCGGCCGGCTGGCTCGCCCGCACGGTGATCGCGCCCGCGGTGATGTCGAGCTGGTAGCCCTCGGCGCCGACGCCGGCCGGCGCGCCGGTGAGCAGCAGGGCGATCCCGTCGGCGGGGGCGGCGACGGTGGTGACGACCGGCAGCGGCAGCCCCGTCGAGACCCGCAGTCGCGCCGCGAACTGGTCGGCGATGGCCGCCGCCGGCGCGGAGCCCGGCGCGGCGTAGACGGTAGTGGCCGAGGTGATGGCGTAGCTGACCCCGGGCGCGGCGGTGGCGGAGACCGGAGCCGGGACCACCGTGGAGAACGCGACCGCGGTGGCCGCGGCGGCGGGGGCTGCGGTGGCGGACACCAGCCCGGCGGTCACGACGAGGCCGGCAAGAGCGGCGGTGAGACGGGTTCGACGGGATGCGGTGGTCATGGCGGTCCCTTCACGGCACGCGCCAGCCTGACGACGGGCTCGCACCAACCATCAGCCATCTACATATCACGATCCCCAGTCACGTCAGGATGGCACGACCCCTTCTGAATGGCAACCTCCTTTACAAATGCGGAGCTGACCCGCGCGCTGCAGCGGGTCCGGAAGGTTACCTCGGACAACCGGACACCCGTCCTCGCGTTGTCGTAGGGCTCGCAGGGAGGGAGCCATGCCCGTAACGCCGCCGGGATCGGGCCGCAGGTTCGCCGCGTCGTGCGCGTTCGTCGTCATTGCTGGGCGGTGGGGAGGTCGGAGACGGTGATGGTCCAGCTGACTCCGTGTGTGGCGAGGAAGTTGAGGAAGCTGGTCGGGTCGTATGCTTGTGCGGGGGCGAGCACGCCCGCCTTGGCGCCGTCCGCGACGAGTCGGCGTGCGGCTTCGACGGCGATCACGGCGGTGATGCCGTAGGTGTCGTGGCCGTGCACGACCCCGCGGGCTGATCGGCCGTCGCGGCCGACGGCGTCGATGAGGTAGGTGAACCGTTGGGTACGTCGGTCCTCCTCGGTGGGCCCTTCGGGCAGACTGTCGATGATCTGCGGAGTGAGCGGGGTGCCCAACCGGGCGCCGAGCGCGGCGCCGACCAGGCTCTCGACATGCCGGACCTGCGTGTGGCGTGGGATCGTGACCACCTCTGCTATTGGGAACTTCATTACTTCGGTCGGTTGCGAGGCGCCGGGAAGAGTGACCGAAGCGTGCCGGGCGGGGGTGCCGGTACGCCAGTCACCGTCGTCGTAGCTGAGGCCGCCCGCCTTGATCACGTCGATCGTCTCGACGACCGAGCGGAGTGATCCGCGGGAACTTCCCCCGCCAACGATGAAGTGGCTGACGGTGATCTCCTCGATCGGCTGGACGCGCTCGGCGAGCAGGCGGGCAATCAGGTCGCCGGGGACGCAGGCGTCGTTCGCGGCGGGGACGACGGTGACCCCGGCGCGTTCCGCGTCGCCGCCGAACGTGTCGAAGACTGTCTTGTGGTAGAGCTGCTCGCCGGCGGTGTCGACGTAGTGACTGCCGGCGGCGATGGCCGCCCGAACCACGGCGTGGCCGGAGCTCGTGAATGGTCCGGCGCAGTTGATGACCGCGTCGCATTCGCGGAAGGCTGCCACCAGGGCGCCATGGTCGTCGGTGTCGGCTACCCGCTGTCCGGCGTCGGCTATCCCCACAGTCGTCGCGGCCCCGCGCAGGCGGGTGGCGTTACGGCCGACGAGCAGTATGTCGATGTTGCGGTGGGCCAGTTCCGCGAGGACCAGTTTTCCCTGGTAGCCGCTTGCGCCGTAGACGGCGATCTTCACGTGGATCTCCTGGTTCGAGCGATAAGTGATGTCGTGCGAGGTGGCTGACCAGCTCGCCTGTGACTCACCGTATGGCGGCGTGGAGAGAGTCCCAATGCGTGCACGTCTCTGGCTAATGCGCGACCGTCTTCGCTGCGGTTCGCGGCGATACGCTGACCGAATGGATGTGCTCTCCGACGCGGTCACCGCCATGCGCACCGGCCAACCGCACTCCGGCCGGGTACGCCGGCCCGCGTCGTTCGGAACGCGGGTCCCACCGGTCGCGGGGGCTGGCTTCCACATCGTCCTGCAGGGATCGTGCTGGCTGTTCCCACCAGACGGCGCACTGATCGCCCTCGGGGTAGGGGATGTGGCATTCCTGCCCCACGGAGCCGCCCACGGCCTCGCCGACAGCCTGTCGACCCCGCTGGTGGACGCCTCCGCGTCACTGGCCGAGACTCCACGCGGTCAAGAGGACACGGAACCAGCAGGTCAGCACCTGACGAACGGCCCGGCCGCTGGACCAGTCATGCTCTGCGGTGCGTACCTGCTGGACCAGTCCCGGGCACATCCGCTGATGAGCGACCTGCCCGAGGTCATCCATCTGCCGGCCCGGGTCGGCCACCACCCGGGGCTACGCGCCGCCGTCGACCTGCTCGGCGGTGAACTGGAGCAGCCACGGCCGGGCGGCGACGCCATGCTGCCCGCCCTGCTGGACGTGCTGCTGCTGCACATCCTGCGCGCCTGGTTCGACGAACAATCCGCCCACGGCGCCGCTAGCGGCTGGGCGTCGGCGCTACGCGACCCGGCAGTCGCGGCGGCACTGCGGGCCATCCACGGTGATCCCGGTCGGCAATGGACCGTCGAGGAGATGGGTGCGCGTGCCGGACTGTCCCGCGCGGCCTTCGCCCGACGGTTCGCTGCACTCGTCGGGCAGCCGCCACTGGCGTACCTCACCTGGTGGCGGATGACCCTCGCCGCCCGGCTCCTGCGCGACAGCGACGCTCCGCTGGCCGCCGTCGCCAGGAAGGTCGGCTACAGCTCCGAGTACGCCTTCGCCCACGCGTTCAAACGCGAGTACGGGTCAGCCCCCGGCGGCTTCCGGCAATCAGCCCCCCGGGCACGTGCGTTGAGTCGCCAATAGGCGGACACCGCGCACCGACGCCAACGCCCTGACATCACAAGTGGTGCTCGGGTGGATACGCAACCCCGTTACACGGCGAGCCCTCCCCCGTCGCTACCTCGCGGCCGAGGCGAGTGGCAGCGTCGGTGAGTGTTGGAGGAGCAGGCCGATGCCTCGCCGCGCCGGTCGCCGACCTCCCGGCACAGCTACAACTCCCGGGTGAGGAAGCCGATGGCAGTGTGGTGCTCGTCGAGGTGGTGGTGGTGGGCGTAGCCGAGCCCGGCCTCGTTGAGCGCCTTCGCGTGTCCGTTGTCGTTGCCGTCGGCCCGGTAGAGCTCACAGGCGAGCTCACAGAGGTACTGCGTCCCGACGTCCCATCCGTCACGCGCGGTCCGCCCGTTCGGTGGTGAACCAGGCGAGCGCGGCGCGTTGATCTTCAAATGGTTCGGCGATGACGTGGTCGGCGGCCGGCAGGGAGGCGAACTGCGGAGGCACGCGCTGCGGCTGGAGCAGCCGATCCGCGCGGAACGCCGTGCGCCGGTAGTACTCGACGTTCCGGCGCTTCACGAGGTCCAGCTCGCCTGCCACGTCGACGGTCTCGGCCAGTTCGGCGGCGTAGGCCCCCAGCAGTTCATGGAACCCGTACCGGCCGGGCGAGGACTGCACGAGCATGTGCGCGGTGGTCAGTTCGGCCAGCAGCGGCCGGACCTGCCGGACCGGCACGCCGAGCAGGCTCGCGGCGGCGGGTACGCCGACATCGGGGCCCGGATGCCCGCCCAGGAGCCGGAACAGCCGCATGGCATCAGGACTGAGCGTCCGATACGACCAGGAGAACGTCGCCCGCACATTGATGCTCCCGTCGGCACCGCTGAACGCGTCGAGGCTGCCGTGTGTCTCACGCAGCTCCTTCGCGGTAGCGGCCAGCGGGAACGCCGGGTTCGTGACGGCTCGGGCCGCCACGATGGCCAGCGCCAGCGGCAGCCCGGCGCACAGGGTGACGATCTGCTCGACCGCTGCCGGCTCCGCCGCGACCCGGTCGGCACCGAGCCGGCGGGCGAGGAAGTCACGGCCCTGTTCGGCGGACAACACGTCCAACGTCAATGACTGGGCGCCTTCGGCCGCGACCAGACCCGGCATCGCGCTACGGCTGGTGACGATCGCCAGGCAGCCACCGGCCCCCGGCAACAGCGGCCGCACCTGCTCGACGTCGCGGGCGTTGTCCAGCAGGACCAGCATCCGGCGCCCGGTCAGCAGGCTACGGTACAGCGCCGCCTGCGCGTCCAGCCCGGTCGGAACACTCTGCGGCGCGACGCCGAGCGCGTCCAGGAAACCGCGCAACGCCTGTTCCGGGCGCATCACGTCCGCCTCGGCCGAGAAGCCACGCAGGTTGACGTACAGCTGTCCGTCGGTGAACTGGTCGGCGACCTGATGCGCCCAATGCACGGCAAGGGTGGTCTTGCCCACCCCCGCCATGCCACCGATCGCGCTGATCACCACCGTCGCCGCCGCCACGTCGCCCGCGTGCAGCGCCAACGCCCGGGCCAGTTCGGTCCGCCGACCGACGAACGTGGCCGGGTCCGCCGGTAACTGGGCCGGACGGGGCCGTTGCACCGGCTCAGGCGGGAGGACAACGGCACCGGATCGTGTCGCGACGCGACGCAGGACTGTCGCGTGCGCCGCAGCCATTTCGGCGCCGGGATCGATACCGAGCTCGTTGGCCAACTGCTCGCGGACCCGCTGGTAGACGGCGAGGGCTTCGGCCTGCTGACCGGCCGCGGCCAGGGCCAGCACGAGCCCGGCCTGCAGCGGCTCGTCGAGCGGGGCGCGCACCGCCGCCTCCTGCAGCGCCGGCAGCAGGCGGAGCACCTGCCCGGCCCGCACCCCGGCGTCGGCGGCGTCCCGCGCCGCGGCCAGGAACTCACGCTCCACCGCCGCGAAGACCGGATGCGCCCGGGCGTCGGCATCGATCCCGGCCACGCACACGCCGCGCCACAGCTCCAGCGCTTCGGCGAACAACCCGGCAGCGCGCCCGGCGTCGGCGTCGGTCGCTTGGCGGGCCTGCTGGCTCAGCGCCCGGAACCGCAGCACGTCAACGGCATCAGGGTCGGCGTCGAGCCGGTACCCGCCCGCCGACCGCACCAGCCACCGGCCCGCCGCCCGCACCGGCAGATCCGGCTCCAGCAGCCGCCGTAGCACACCGACGTGGCGGTGCACCACGTTCACCGCGGTGGTCGGCGGGTCCTCGCCCCACAGCACATCCACGATCTCAGCGAGGCTGACGGGATGTCCCGCACGCACCAGGAGCAACGCCAGCAGGGCCCGCTGCTGCGGCGCACCCAAGTCGATCTCGCCGGCACCACGCCACGCGCGCACCGGCCCCAGCACCGCGAACTGCACCTCACCACGAGACAGCAACCTCACCACCTCGGCACGACTACCGGGCCTGCCGCACTCAGCGCATCGCGCAGGCGGGCGGCCGCTCGGGTGATTGCGGCGCCGGCGGCGACGGTGCCACACCTGTCGCAAGCACGGTAGGACGGTGGAGGGCCCGCCGACTTCCGTCGCGGGCCTGAGTCATCTGCCCGCGGTCCGCGGGTGTCTGGGGGGTGGCTAGCGTCAGATGACTGAAGGTGGCCGCGGCGGGGACTGGCCGCCGTGGTTGGTCAGCGCAGCGGCGAGCTGATTGCGGGAGGTGACGCCGAGCTTCGGGAACATTCGGTACAGGTGTGAGCCGACCGTGCGGTGTGACAGGAACAGGCGCTGGCCTATCTCGCGGTTGGACAACCCCTGCGCGGCCAGCTCAGCGATCTGGGTCTCCTGCGGCGAAAGCAGCTCGCGCGGGTTCGACGTCGGCTGCCACCCACGTTCGCCCGTGGCACGGAGTTCCTGGTCGGCTCGCCGCGCCCAGGTGCGAGCGCCTACGGCGTCGAAGGCGGCCCTCGCCGCCCGCAGCGGTTCACGGGACTCGACGACGCGTCGTTGCCGGCGCAGCCACGAGCCGTAGGCCAGGTCGACACGAGCTCGATGCCAAGGCAGGCGGCAAGCCGCGCCGTCCATGGCGGTCTGAAACTGCGACTCGGCCGATGCGCGGTCTGCCAGCACGGCTCTCGAGTACTCCAGGGCGATGGTCGACCCCGTCGAGGGGGACACACCCGCAATCTGCTCCATGGAGGCCAACACCGACCTCGCCTCGGCACGGCGACCGGTGTGCACGGCGGCATCGGCCAAGAAGCCGAGCATCCACACCTGCTGCACCCGTTGGAATGCGGGGTCGGCGGGCACGAACACGCGGTGAAGCTCGCTGTACGCCTGATCGTGTCGGTTTGCGCCCAGCTCGGCGATGCCACGAGCGAGCTGCACGCCGGCGAGCAGGGACGAGGCGGCATTCGGGGTCCGCAGGGCGACGTGCTCGGCCTCCGAGAGCAGGTCGTGGCGTGTGTCCCAGCCCCTGCCCACCGCGTCGATCAGTGCCACGGCGATGCGTGCGGTGGCGGCCCACAGTGACTGACCCGTCTCGTCCGCGAGCCGCATGGCCTCGTCGGCCGAGCTCGCCACGTCGAAGACCCCGAGGTAGATCTCGGCCCATGACCGTATCGCCAGCGCCTCGGCCAGCAGGCTCATGCGGCCCTGCGCACGCAGCTCTTGGACGGGCGTGGACAGGAAACCCACGGCACGGCGGAAATCACCGGTGCAGAACGCGGCGATGCCCAGCAGGCCCGCCAGATCCGGCCGCCCGCCGGCGTCCGCGGGCCACCGCGCGAGCTGCTCGATGACCATCGACCCCTGCTCATGGGACTCGGAAAGCCCGTAAATGGCCAGCAGCCGCGGGTCGTGGGCCGGCAGGCCAACCTGCTGGGCCGCCTGGACGATCTCGTGCCTCACCGTCTCACCGGGGTCGCGCCACCACACCCTCCGGGCTGCACCGACCAGCAGCTGCATGGCGAGGTCGAAGTCCTGCGCGCTTATGGCGTGTTCTGCCATGTCGACCAGGTGACGTACTTCCGCGGGCTCGCCCGTGGAGCCGTCGTGGAAGACACCCTCGAGCCACGTCAACCTGGACCGATCCCGCGGTCGCAGCGTCATCCCCGTGACCTGCGCTTTGACCTGCTCAACCTGACTGTACCGGCCCAACTGGTAGCCGAGCTCCGCAGCGCTGAGCAGACGGGCGGCTCGTGACTGCGGATCCGGACTCAGCGCGGCCGCCCGCTCAAGCCAGGCGGCGGCAGACGCGACCGCACCGCGGCGTTGGGCGTTGTCGGCCGCCTGCTCCAGCTCGGCCGCGATCTGCTCATCACGTCCTGACACCGAGGAGGCGCGGTGCCACACCGCGCGGTCGGGATGAGTGGCCAGGACGCGCGCGAGCGCCGCGTGCGCCTGCTGGCGTGTGGCCAGCGGCATGGCCCGCCGAAGGGCTGAACCGACCAGCGGGTGGACGATTCTGTACCGGTCGCCGACCACGGTCAGGAGTCCGTGCTCGAACGCGGGCTGGGCCATGGCGCGGTCGAGGGGGGAACCATGGAGGATCTGCGCGGCCGCGAGGACGTCGTTGATGTCATCGCCGTCGTCGACCGCGGCAACCGTCAGGACCGCGCGTACGGCTGGGTCGAGGTGCTCGGCACGCGCGGCGAACGCCCGTTCCAGGCGCGTGGTCATGGGCAGGTCATCTTCAAGCTCGGTCCACGCGTACCGCCCCGACTCCAATGCGGTGGCGAACTCGAGCAGGGCGAGCGGATTGCCACGGGCCTGCTGCAGCACGCGATCGCGCACCGCCGGGGGCAGGTGTGGCGCCCGTGCCTCCAGCAATGCGACCGATGCGGTCTCGTCGATGCCGTGCAACTCCATCCACTCGATCGTGTGGGCGTCGGTGAACGGCAGGGACTCGGGCCGGGACGTGCATAACACGATCACCCGCTCGCTGGTGATCCGGCGGGTGACAAAGGCCAACGCGTCGATCGAAGGCTGGTCCATCCAGTGGACGTCGTCGAGGCACACGAGGACGGGCGCCTGTCTCGCCGAGTCGACGAGCAGCTCCAAGACCGCCAGGAACGTGAAGAATGGGTTGACTTCGATCGAGTCGCTCATGGCGAAGCAGGCGAGAAGGGCGTCACGCTGCATGGCCGGCAGCCGGTCGACGTGAGGCAACAACGGCCGGAGCACCTGGTGAAGGCCGGCGAACGGAAGGTGCGTCTCGGACTGACTGCCGCGCGCGGTGAGGACGGTGAACCCGAGAGACCTCGCATGCTCCACGACCGCCGCCTGCAGCGCGCTCTTGCCCACCCCGGGCTCTCCGAGCAGCCCGATCGCGCGACCCCAGGAGCCGCCCCCGTCCAGGTGTCCGAACAGGGATCGCAGCTCGTCGTCGCGCCCGACGAGACGCTGACCGGCCGTCGCGCTCACAGGGTCGAGCATCCAGTCGCCGGTGCAGCGTGTCCATCCGGCGCCCGGAGTTCCCAGGTCAACCAGGTGACCGAGCGGCAAAGCGGTCCAACCGATGTCATGATCGCGTCCACTTCATGGCGACCTTCACCAGCTTGGTCACTTCGTCGTGCCACTGATCTCGTCGACAGCTACCTCGTCCCCGTTCACCGTTGCGCGCACGCTCCGATACTCCCCGGGCGAACTGGCATTCGGAGCGTACGCCGAGTATCGGACGTACGACGCGCCGGGCCACTCGCGCGCTCGCCGCCCCACAGCGACTGCCATACGGCTCCGCCGTCAGCCGGGAAGCCGGACCGCAGATCCTGGCATCCGCATCCAACGGCTCGCGTGGCCACCACAACGGTCAGAGTCGGTTCATTGACATCAAGCCCGGCGACGCGCGTCCCCTGATCGCCAGATGCAACAGCGCCCCTCGTTAGGTCACCACAACACGCCGACCTAACGAAGTGACCGACAACATCGGCAAATTCAGACTCGACCCGTCTCCTCACGGGCGAAGTTCGGTTCCGCCGCTTCCAGTCGCGGTACCGAGATGCCCAACCGTCGTGCTTCGGCCAGGGTGTCCCGGCAGACCTCACGCGGCTCCTCGGCGTCGGGGTCGGAGTGCGCCGTGAGGCTCACGCGCGCGGGCGCGACATGAACAGTCAGCCAGGCGAGCACGGGTGCCGTCAGCCAGGTGGGCGCCCGGAACAGCAGCACACCGCCCCGGTGCCGTCGCAGGTCGAGGCCGCGCGCCTGGAGGAGCGGCAGCAGTTCGCGGCCGGCCAGCAGCGCCTCGCGCAGGTCGCCCGTTGCCCCGGCCAGTTTGGACAGGGAACCCAGCCGCAGGCCCTGCGAGAACAGGCCGGCATCCGACACGAAATGGACCCACAGCCAGCCGCGGAAGTCAGGCTGCTCCTTGATCCGGAGCCCGGCCTCGCGAAACGCCTGGCGCACGGCCCGTTCCCGGTCGGTCGGGGGCTGGCCGAGGGTGCCGAAGACGACCGACGGCAGCAGTGCCCCGTGGAGCACGCCGTCCGCGCCGAAACCGCCACCGGCCTGGGGAAAGCCCCAGGCGATCTGGTCGAGCGGGAGTGCGCCGATCGCGGCCAGCGGCTCGGTCCAGATGTTGCCGAAGATCAGCACCGTGGCCTGGCCGACACGCGGGGCCAGGAAGGCCGTCGCGCCCGCGAGGCGGTGGTGCGGCACGCTGAGCACGATCAGGTCGAAGTCGTGGTCCGGCTCCAGCGCCTCGCGGTAGCGCACCGGCCACTTCTCGACGACGCGCTGCCCCCACACCCGGCGCCGCGTATCGAACAGGTCGAGGCCCACCGCGTCCCCGTACGTCGCCGCGCGACCCGGTCGGACGTAGAACTCGACGTCATGTCCTGCCTGTTGCAGGGCCCAGCCGTAGACAGTGGCGATCACGCCTCGCCCGAACATCAGGATCTTCACGCTGCACCTCGTGGGGTACGATCGAATTGGAGGTCATCTCCACTTTTCAAAATATGGAGGTCATCTCCATTTGTCAACGCGAGGGAGCGCATGACCGCCGACAAGCCGCTGCGTGCCGACGCCCAACGCAAGCGCGAGGCCCTGCTCGCCAAGGCACGAGAGGTCTTCGACACCGGCGACTTCTTCAACCTGCGCTTCGATGACTTCGCCCGCCTGGCCGGCGTGGGCACCGGCACGCTGTACCGCCACTTCCCCACCAGGGAGGCACTGGCCGAGGCGGTCTACCACGGGGAAGTCGCCGCGCTGTGCGGCCGCGCCCGCCAGCTACAGGACACGCTGCCCGCGGCGGAGGCTTTGGCGACCTTCCTACGCGGCATGGTCGACCACATAGATGCCCACGAGGGTCTGGCCCGGACGCTGGCCACGCTCATGGCCAGCGGCTCGGACACCATGACCGAGGGCAGCCGGGCGCTGGAGCAGGCTGTCACCGACCTGGTGGCCGCCGCCGTGCGGGACGGCACTGTTCGCGACGACGTGAATGCCGGGGCCGTGATGATGGCGCTGCACGGCATCGGTGCGGCCCACGACCGCCCCGACTGGCGGGCCGAAGCCGACGATGTCATCACCCTCGTGCTGGACGGGCTGCGCCGCCCGCTATAACAAGGTGCGACATGAGGTCGTTGGCGGTAGAACCTGGTCCAGACGACCCGCCGCCAGCCAACAACACTGCTGTCACAACGGTCCCCGGGCGCTGCCCGCAATCGACACGGCAAAGCCTCAGCATCCACGGCTACCGGTCGTCGGGCAGCCGAGACGACGAGATGGCCGCGCCTGGAGCGCATCCTACGCAGGCTCCGTGGCGCGCCGTCCCTTTTCCTTCCACCATGCCGTTTCCCTCCACCATGCCGCGTACGTGTCGTCCCATGGGAGAGGGTCCCTTCGCGGACCGTCGGACCGGTACGTCCGCCGGGTGGGGAAGACCGTGACTCCCATTTCCGCCTCGGACTCCCGGGAAGCGAGCCTCACTTCGTCGAAAGAGTCGTCCACCGAGACGATCGGCCGGCCGCTCATGACGACGTGAATGTGGTCGAAGATGCCGTGTTCGAACGAGTCGAATACGGTGATCGTCAAGAAGCAGGCGCCAAGCGGGTTGGGCGGGTCGGGTTTCTCGCGGGCGTCCGCCCACTCCGCAATCGTGTGACCCGCGCCCCATTCGAACTGGGCTACCTCTCCCGGTCGCAAGAGGCGCTCTCTCCGCGCGGTGGTCTCCTCCACGAACTGGGCCTCGTCACCGAGTCGCACCCGTGCGGTGGTCGCGCCTTCGTTGATCAGTACGCCCCGGGTCTGAAACCACATGAGCCCGTTGCGCTCCCCATTTTGTGCGAAGAGCCGCGCTGGTGAGGCCGTTTCGGCCTGCGCCACAGCACGATGGTCAAGCAGTCGCAACTCGTTTCCATTGGGCATCCGATCACGCGTCGCATCGATCAGTGGGGGCCATTGCGGCGCCTCAAACAGCGCGACGACGAGGGGAGCCCGCTCGTCCGTCCTGGCGCGTGCCGCTTCCCGGACCGCCACCGTGGCGGCTTTCAGCATTTCTTGAGCGAGGACGACCTGCTCGTCGGCGGCTTTCGCCTGAGCCGCGTTGATCTCGACCTGTTTCTGCAACTCCGGCAACTGCTTGGCAGCGGTTCGGGCCGCGGCGCGCCCCGAGCGAGCGGCCGAGGCGCCGGCAATCGCCGCGGCGACCGCACCTATGGCTGAGATGATCTGAATCCACCCGGCCAACGTCAAACGATCGATGTTGGCTACCAGCGCATCCCAGAAAGCCCGCACGGCCACGGCCTACCTTCAAGAGAGACTCACCTTTGTGGCCGGGTCCGTGCTGGGCTCGGCCGCTCACCGGTACATGTGAGACCTGCCCAGCTCGGGGAGGTATAAGCGCTTGATGCCGAGGTGACGGCTGCGGCCGCCGCGCCGGCGCACTCTCGACGGCGGGCAAACCGGCGGCAAACTCTTGAAGGCTTCGTGATCCACCTGGCGGTTAGCCGTGTCACCGAGTGGCGCCACGCTTGCGCAGGATAGCCAGGGACACCGAGCGGCTCTGTCGCATACGCCGTTCGGCGTGATCGAGGCAGGCTTGAACAGTGAGCGGTGTCCGGCGGTGCCTGTACCGGGCCGTGGAATCGAAGCCGCCGACAGCCGCCTGATGCACCGGCTCAGACCGATGCGCGGACTCCGCACCGACCGGCTGAGCGTGTCGGCGGTTTCGTCGGTGTGCGGCCGCGTCGCCGCGCCCAGCTCACGAGTCCCCGAGGGAGGTACCAGTAATGGCGTTCAAGGCCGAGTACATCTGGATCGACGGCACCCATCCGACCGCGAAGCTTCGTTCCAAGACGAAGATCGTCGCCGACGGCGCCGAGCTTCCGCTGTGGAGCTTCGACGGGTCGAGCACCAACCAGGCGCCCGGCGACAAGTCCGACTGTGTGCTGAAGGCGGTGTTCACCTGTCCTGACCCCATCCGTGGCGGGGACAACGTGCTGGTCCTGTGCGAGGTGCTCACCATCGACATGGCGCCGCACCCGACGAACACCCGGGCCGCCTGCGCCGAGATCGCGGCGATGTACGCCGACCAGGAGGCGATCTTCGGCATCGAGCAGGAGTACACGTTCTTCAAGGACGGCCGGCCGTACGGCTTCCCGCCCATTGGCTTCCCCGCTCCGCAGGGCGGGTACTACTGCGGCGTCGGCGCGGACGAGGTCCACGGCCGCGAGATCGTCGAGAAGCACATGGACCTGTGCCTGGCCGCCGGCCTGCACCTGTCCGGCATCAACGCCGAGGTCATGCCCGGCCAGTGGGAGTTCCAGATCGGCCCGGTCGGCGCGCCGCGGGTCGCCGACGAGCTGTGGATCGCCCGCTGGCTGCTGTACCGCATCGCCGAGGACTTCGGTGTCGCCGCCACCCTCGACCCGAAGCCGGTCAAGGGCGACTGGAACGGCGCCGGCGCGCACACCAACTTCTCCACCAACGCGATGCGCGACAACTACGACGCGATCATCATCGCCTGCGAGGCGCTCGGCAAGCGCGTCTCGGAGCACATCGCCGGCTACGGCGCTGAGATCGAGCACCGCCTGACCGGCATGCACGAGACCGCCCCGTGGAACGTCTACAGCTACGGTGTCTCCGACCGGGCCGCCTCGGTCCGCATCCCCTGGCAGGTCAAGGTGGATGGCAAAGGGTACATCGAGGACCGCCGTCCGAACGCGAACTGCGACCCGTACGTGACCACCCGCCTCATCATCGAGACCTGCTGCGGCGCGCTGGCCGGCTGACGTACCGCCAAGGAAGGGGTGCCGCGCGAGGAGTAGCGTGCACCCCTTCCACCGGTCGCGGCGGTCAGCCTCGCTCCGCCGGCACGGCCCACCGCGACCAGCCGGCGTCGCCCTGGTCGAGCAGCGCGGCCAGCCACGGCAACAGCTCAGCCAGCTCGCTTGCGTGGCCGCTCAGGTCGAGCAGGCCGGGTGGGCGGAGCTGGCATCTGGTCCACAACCTCAGCGATGCCGTCAACCAGCTCGTCACCAAGCACCGCCCAGCCCGTCTCCCGCACCTGTATCAGGCCTGGGCAACCGTCGTGGCCTCGCCGCCCTCCGGCGACGACTCGGCGAGCAGGCGGCGGTGCAGCTCGGTGGTCAGCACGTGGATCTGGCGGGTCAGCTCAGTGTTGGTCTTGAGCTCCAGCTCCTGCTCGTTGAAGTCGTGGTCGGCCTTCGCTTGCTGGAACACCGCCTGGCGGTTCTGGCCGATCATCACGAACGTGGAGAGGAAGATCGCCTCGAGGGACACCACGAGCGTGAGCGTCGGCCAGGGGCTGCGCTCCAGCCACAGCATCCAGACGGCGAACAGCACGGCGTGGACGTACACGAACGGCATGGAGCCCGCGAAGGCGGTCACCGCGTCAGCGACACGCAGCTGGAGGCTCGCGGCCATCTTCGCCTCGTGCGCGACGTTGACCGGATGGCGGGGGCGGGAGGTTTCGTCGGCCACAACTCACTCCGGAGGACGGCTGTCGGGTGACGCGCATCCTACAAGCGGTTCCTGAGAACGGTGCCGCCGAAGATCGGCATAACTTCGCCGGCGGGTCAGGGGCGCCGAGGCATGGCGTTGCAGAGTGAGGTCAGGGTGGTTTCCCAGGCGCTGTCCGAGACGGCCGAGTAGTTGACTACCAGAGCGTCAGGTGAGGGTGAGCTGGTCAGTGACTCGTGGCGGAAGTCGGAGAGGGAGCTGATCTGCAGGCCCTGGCGGCCGGCGGACGCCAGGACCGCAGGTTCGGTGTGCGATGGGAGCCGGAGTACCGCCTGGAGGCCAGCCGGGGTGTCGGTGACGTGGACGTCGGGGGCGCTGCGGGCTAGGGCCGCGATCAGGTGGTCGCGGCGGCGCCGGTAGGTCTGGCGGCGGGTGCGTACGTGGCGGTCGAAGGCGCCTGAGGTGATGAAGTCGGCGAGGGTCAGTTGTTCGAGCACGCTGACCGTCTCGACGCGTCCCTTGGCGGCCGCGACCTGCGGCAGGAGGTGGCCGGGCACCACCATCCAGGCCACGCGGAGGGCCGGTGCCAGTGACTTGCTGGCCGTACCGAAATAGACGACGCGGTCCGGGTCAAGGCCCTGCAGGGCGCCGACGGGCTTGCGGTCGTAGCGGAACTCGCCGTCGTAGTCGTCCTCCAGGATCAGGGCGCCGGTGGTACGGGACCAGTCGAGAACGGCCGCCCGGCGTTGCGGAGACAGGACGGCTCCGGTGGGGAACTGGTGGGCGGGGGTCAGCAGGGCGGCGCCGACGCCTTTCAAGGCGACCAGCTCGTCGACGCGCGCGCCTTGGTCGTCGACCGAGAGCGGTGGGATGGTCAGGCCGGCGTCGAGCAGCAGCGCACGGTACAGATCCAGGCCGTAGGCCTCGACAGCGACCGATCGGGTGCCGCGTGCTTTGAGCGCCTGGGCGGTCAGTGTCAGGCCGTGGTGAAAGCCGGAGCAGATGACGATGTTCTCCGGGTCGGCCGACACGCCGCGGACTCGGGCGAGGTAGCCGGCCAGAGCGGTGCGTAGTCCCATCCGGCCGAGGGGATCGCCGTACCCGAAGGCGTCGTGCGGCGCCGCGCTCAGCACCCGGCGGGCGGCTGCGAGCCAGGCGGTGCGGGGGAACTCCGCGAAGTCTGCGGCGCCGGGCATCAGACCCTGCGTCGGCCGGGGCCGCTTCGGTGCGGCCACGGCGGGTGTACGGCGTGGTTCGGCCCGCTGAGCGACCCGGGTGCCGGAGCCTTGCCGCGCGGTAAGCCATCCCTCCGCGACCAGTTCAGCGTAGGTCTCCGTCACGGTGCTCCGGGAGACGCCGAGGTCGGTGGCCAGCGTGCGCGACGCGGGCAGGCGCGTCCCCGGCGCCAATCGTCCCGAGCGCACCGCCTCGCGCAGGGCGTCGGACAACCCCGACCGTAGTCCGCTGCCGGTCAGCTCCAGGTAGAGGTCGACGCCGGCCTCAGCGAGCGAATTGGTCTGCGATTTTCCCACAGAAATGGATTCTACTACCAGACCATTTGCTCCCTAGCGTGGAAGCACAACGTCGGATCTAGGAGTCCCCGTGTCATCCCATCGCATTTCCCCCGGTCTGGCCCTGGCAGGTGCCGCGCTCGCGTTCAACAGCCTCTATCTCGCCGCGGGCGCCCTGACCCCGCTGCTGGTGGTCTACCGCAAAGCGTGGAGTTTCCCGCCGATGCTGCTCACGGTGGCCTTCGCGGTCTATGCGATCGGGTTCCTCGCCGCCGCCCTCACCCTGGGATCACTCTCCGACCACCTGGGCCGGCGGCCGGTGCTGCTCGGCGCCCTGGTCGTGCAGCTCGCGTCAAACCTGATGTTCCTCTTCGCCCCCGGCGTCGGCTGGGTGATCGCGGGCCGGGTCGTGCAGGGGGTGGCCAGCGGCGCGGCGACCGCAGCGTTCACCGCGGCCCTCGTCGAGCTCGCGCCAGCCCAGCGGAAACGTCTCGGCCCGCTCCTCGGCAGTGTCGCGCTCACCGGAGGCCTGGCCGCGGGTTCCCTGCTCGCAGGCCTGGGCATCCAGCTCACGCCGCACGCCAACACCATCGTGTTCGTTGCGCTCATCGCGTTGACCGTCGTCGGCGGCATCGCCATCCTCTTATCGCCCGAAACGATCGGCCGCGGGCCCGGTGCGCTCGGCTCGATGATCCCCAATGTCGCCGTTCCGCCCAGGGCCCGCTCCGAGTTCCTCGCCGCGGCACCGGTGGTCGCCGCGGTCTGGATGCTCGCCGGGCTCTCCGGAGGCCTCGCCCCGAGCATGGTTCAAAGCGTCTTCCACCGCGACAGCGGCCTGCTTGACGGGCTCGCCGGGTTCATCGCGCCGGCGGTCTCGGTGGTCGTCGGCCTGTCGTTCGCCAACGTCCGCGCGCGTACCGCGATGACCGCCGGCATCATCGCGTCCATCATCGGCCCGGTCGGCATCGCCGTCGGCGCCGCGGCCGGCAGCCTCGCCACGATGTTCGCCGGGCAGGCGATCGCCGGCCTCGGGTTCGGTGCGGCCTTCACGGCCGCCTTGGGCCTGATCGTCCCGCTCGCCGACCCGGACCAGCGCGCCGGAGCCGTCGCCGGGATCTATGTCGTCTCGTACCTCGGACTCGGGGCGCCCGTCGTGATCGCCGGAGCGCTCACCAACGTTCTGGGTGTCGTTGCGACCGTCGGCGGGTACAGCGCCGCGGTCGTGCTCCTCGCCCTGATCAGCCTTATCGCACAACGACGCATCAAGCGGCGTACCCACCGGGAAAGAAAGCAAGGTAGACACATGCCCTCCACCCACCACCAGCGCGTATTCCTCGCCGGAGCGTCCGGCGTGATCGGACTGCGACTGATCCCCCTGCTCGTCAAGGCCGGCTATGTCGTCGGCGGCATGACCCGCTCGGCCAGCAAGGCCGAGCAGCTGCGCGAACTCGGCGCCGAACCGATCGTCTGCGACGTCTTCGACCGAGACGCCCTGATCAAGGCCGTTCGGGACTTCGCACCCCACGTGATTCTCAACGAGCTGACCGATCTGCCGGACGACGTGGCAAGCATCGGCACCCACGCGAGGCGGAACGCCCGCATCCGTACGGAAGGAAACCAGAACCTGATCGACGCCGCACGGCAGAGCGGATCGCCCCGGATTCTGGCCCAGACCGTGGCATGGCAGCTACCCGAAGGGCCCGACGCCCAAGCCGTGAAGGAGCTGGAGCACTCCGTGCTCGCCGAGGGCGGTGTCGTGCTGAGCTATGGGCAGTTCTACGGCCCCGGCACCTACAACGAGGAGCACCCGCCAGCGGATCCGCGAGTCCAGATCGACCGCGCTGCCGAGCGGACTGTCGAGCTGCTGGACGCGCCGTCGGGCGTCATCGTCATCACCGACTGAGAGCACCGAGGCCGGGGCTCCCCGGCCCCGGCTCCAGGTCTGGATCATCAGGAGGTATTCCGGCCTGCGTACGATCGCTGCATGTATCCCTGCATTGCGCAGGGATGCGACGCGTGGGGTTCACATCCCCCTTCGACACAAACTGTTTCCCAACGGCGCATGCCCGGAGTCACCCAAGCGTGCGCCATTTGTTTGTCCGGATGGAATGTGAGCCGGAGGCCGAGCTGCCGGGCTGGCCGTTTCAGGGTGCAGCCGTGAGGCCAGAACCCGGTACCGACGGCCGGATGACACGAGGGTAGTGGCGGTTTCGTCGTGATCCGGCCACAACGTGACGATCGGCTCGAGGCGCGGCGGATGCCCACGCGTGCGCGCTAACCTGGTTGGCGTGTGATTGTGGCCATATTCGATCCGGGCTGGCCTATTTGTCGAGCAGGCCCTTATTGGCCGTGTCCGCGATCGTCGCTTTGCCGGTGGCCGCTGTTGTCGGTCTGAGCAGTTCGGGGCTGCTGAACCCGTGGTGGTCGCTTTTCCTCAGCGACGTCGGGCAGGTCTCCGCCGCGCTCGCTGGGACCCTCGCCTGCTGGATCACCGCCGCCCGGCGTTCCGGCGCGCAGCGGTGGTGGCGGCTGTGGATGGGCGTCGCGACATGCGGTTGGATGATCGCGCAGTCCCGCTGGTCCTGGCGCCAGCTGTTCCGCGACGGCGGGCTGCCGGTCCCGTCGCCGGCGGATGCCGTCAACCTGATCCTGGTGGTGTTCGCGCTCGCGGCGATCATCGTCCTAGCCGCCGACCGGCCCGCGCAGAGCGCGCTGCGGCGCCCCGCGGGGCTGCTCGTGATGCTCCTCGACGGGTTCATTGTTGTGGGCGCGTTGTTTGTGCTCACCTGGGCCACCGCGCTCGGGTCGGTGGTGCGGGTCGGTGCGGCCACCCCGCTCGGCTACTGGGTTGCGATCTCGTTCCCGGTCGCCGATCTGCTGCTGACCGTCATCGTCATTCTGGTCATCGCGGTATCCGCGTCGGCGGCGAACCGGGTACAGCTGATCATTCTCGGAGCCGGACTGTTCTGCGTGGCGTTCTCGGACAGCGTCGTCGCATACCTGCTGTCGGCGGGCGCGCAGAGCATGCCGCCGCTGGCCAATGCCGGGTTCGTCGCCGGGCCCGCGCTCGCCGTAGTCGCCGCGCTGACACCGACCCGGGAGACGCCGCGCTGGGCGGTGCGCCCGGACGCACGCTGGGGCCACCTGTTGCTGCCCTACGTGCCCGTCGCCGGTACGGGCTTGCTGTTCATCGTCCAGCTCGTCCGGGGCACCGCGATAGACAGGGTCGAGATCGTCGTCGGGACCGTGGTCATGGGAATGCTGATCATCCGGCAGGCGGTCACGCTCGTACAGAGCGCCAACCTGGTCGCGTCGCGGGCGCGGCTCGTGCTCGCTGCCGACCAGACCCGCCGACGGCTCGAGCGCGACCTCCACGATGGCGTTCAGCAGCGACTCGTCTCCATGGCGCTGGACATCCGCCAGGCGCAGGCGGACGTGCCGCCGGAGCTGACGCAGCTTCGGCAGCGGCTTTCCGTCGTCGTGTCCGGGTTGAACGGTACGGTCGACGACGTGCGGGAGATCTCGCGCGGCGTGCACCCTGCGGTCCTCTCCGAGGGCGGCCTGCGACCCGCGCTGCGCACGCTGGCCCGCCGCTCCGCCCTCCCGGTGGAGCTCGACGTGCACGTGGACGGCCGGCAGCCGGAACCGGTCGAGGTCGCGGCGTACTACGTGGTTGCGGAGGCGCTGACGAACGCCGTCAAGTACGCCCAGGCCACGCTCGTCAACGTCCACGTGCAGGTTCGGGGTAACTACCTGCACCTGTCGCTGAGTGACGACGGCGTCGGCGGCGCGGACCCGAAGCGCGGTACAGGCCTCATCGGACTCATCGATCGCGTCGAAGCACTGGGCGGCGCCCTCGCCCTCGACAGCCCGCCCGGCCAGGGCACCCGCCTGCATGCCGATTTCCCACTCAACCGATCGTGACCCGGTTGGAGTAGCAGCGGGTCGTGCGCCGGCAGAATCCGACGCCGCGGCCGGACAGGGCGGACCGAGCGTGCTCGCCGCCCTGATCAAGCTCCTACCCCGGGCGTTGACGGCGCACCGGCTCGTCACCCCCGCCACAGGCATGCGCTGGCATCGGCAACTGGTCGCTCGCCATTGGGCATATTTCAACCGTCCGGTCGGCCGCCGATCGAAACGCGGGTGGCCACGAGTCCAACGCGTCGGGACCGTCCGTGGCTTGTCGCCGTGCTTGATGAGCAAGAGCCACGAGCGCTCGCCCGGGTGAGCTGCACGCTACAGACATCAGATCACTGGCGCGGTTGGCGGGCGACAAAATTCATCAAAATCTTGCTTAACTCGACAGACGTATGTGAATATGCCAGCACGCAGACCTGCGTGTGGCCTCTCCGCCGACTTCACGAGACCCTCGCAGGGCTGAGACATCTGATGTCTTGACCCACGTCTATTTCAACCTCATTCTCGGTCAGCTCGCGCACTGGCGGTACAACGCCACCAGGCTCTACGGCGCGCGCGGCTTCCTGGCCCCGACCCGTACCGACGGCGAATACGGGCACATGCTGCATTTCGACAGCGGAGGCTTCCCCGGGCAGTGCTGGACGGGAGGCGCCGACTGGCTGCTGTACCCGCTTTTGGAGTACTACGAGACCACCGGCGACGCGACCTTCCTGAGCACCAAGCTCGGCCCGGCCCTGATGGAGCTCGGCCTGTTCTACGAGGACTTCCTCACCCGTACCGACACGGGCGGCAAGGTCATCTTCGTGCCCTCCTTCTCCGTGGAGAACACCCCAGCCAGCACCGGCCAGCATTTCGCCATCAACGCGACCGGCGACATCATGGCCGGCAAGCACGCCCTTCAGGCCGCCATCGACGCCGCCAACACCCTCGGCGTCGAGCAGGGCAGCGGGCAGGGCGTGCAGCGCTGGACCGCGCTGCTGGCCAAGCTTCCGAACTACACGGTCAACGGCGACGGCGCGCTCGCCGAATGGTCCTGGCCCGGCCTGACCGACAACTACAACCACCGGCACGTGCAGCACATGTACGGGGCCTGGCCGCTACACGAGGTCAACCCCGAGGACCGGCCCGACCTCGTGGGGTACGCCCGCCGGGCACTGGACCTGCGCGGCGACGAGAACTATTCGGCCCACGGCAGCCTGCACCGCGCCCTGGCCCGGGCCCGGCTCAAGGACGGCCCCGGCGTGCACGGCAACCTGTTGAAGATCTTCGGCCGGAACATGGTGTGGCGGTCCCTGATGACCTCGCACAACCCGAACCTGAGCATCTACAACTGCGACGCCGCCAACACCATCCCCGCGGTGCTCGCCGAGGCTCTCGTGTACTCCCGGCCAGGCGTCCTGGAACTGCTGCCCGCCCTGCCCGACCAGCTTTCCCGGGGCACCATCAAGGGGGTCCGCGGCCGCAACCGCATCCTGGTCCAGAGCCTCAGCTGGGACACCGCCGCCCGCACGGCCACGGTCACCCTGACCTCGGCCATCGCGCAGAACATCACCCTGATCTGCCGCCGTGGCATAACCTCCATCAGCACCACCGCCACCGTCGCCGCGTCCCCGCTCGGCAACCACGCGCGCGTCGTCTCACTCCCCGCGAACGCCACCATCCAAATCACCATCGGCCTCACCGGGGTCTACAAACTGGTCAACCGCAACAGCGGCAAGGTTCTGGACGTCTCCGGCGCATCCACCGCCGACGGTGCGAAGGCCATCCAGTGGCCGTGGACCGGCGGCGCCAACCAGCAGTGGACACTGCTGCCCAACTCCGACGGCTCCTACCGGCTCCGCAGCGTCAAGAGCGACAAGGTGCTGGACAGCCCGGGTGGGTCCAGCCAAGGCGCCGCCCTTGACCAGTGGACCGACAACAACAGCGATAACCAGTGGTGGAAGCTCGTCCCCGCGACCACGAGCGGGTACTACCGGCTCGTCAATGTCCGCAACGGATGGTGCGCCGACGTGTCCGGCGGCTCCACCGCGGACGGCGCGAGCGTCATCCAGTGGTCCGTCAACAGCGGAGCCAACCAGGAGTGGCAGCTCGTCGCCGTGTGAACCGCGGACACCCAAACACAACGCCCGCCCCGGACGCACCTCACGCCCATGTCTCCTGGAGGGACCCCAGGCGGGAGTCGGCGTTCGCCCCACCCCGGTCGGACCTGGCCGCCACCCAGGCGACCAGAGCGGCTGCATCGATCGCCCGCGTCGGATTGGGCCCGTCGATGCAAGCACCGCCAGCCCGGAGCCCTTTTTCATCAACGACACCGACGAAAACTCGTCGCGGAGGAGACATGATGCCCAGAGGTGTCAGTCGCAGGAGTGTGCTCGTAGGCATGGGCGCGATGAGCGCCGCCGTTGCCTTGGATCAGGTCGTACCGGCGCCGGCGTACGCCGCCACCGGCGCTGGTCCGCTGCCGCTCCCGCCGCTGCGCATTCCCAAGACCGACCTGGGTGTGGAGCAGCAGCCGGACGACAAGGTCCAGTGGCTGCACGACGCGAAGCTCGGCATGTTCATCCGCTGGGGCGTCTATGCTGGCCCGGCCAAAGGTGAGTGGTACATGCACAACGCGGCCGTCACGCCGGCGAATTACCGCAGGTATGTCACCGATGCCACGGGTGAGCAGTTCACCGCCAGTGCCTACAACCCGGGCAACTGGGCGCAGTTGGCGAAGGACATGGGCGCGAGGTACACGGTGTTGACGGCCCGCCACCACGACGGGTTCGCGCTGTGGCCGAGTACGCACCCCAACGCGTGGACGTCCGGGCAGGCTCCGCTGAACCGGGACTTCGTCAAGGACTACGTGGCGGCCGTCCGGGCCGCCGGGCTGCGGGTCGGTGTCTACTACTCGCCGATCAACTGGCGATACCCCGGGTACTACGACGTGTACGGGACCAACTGCGCGACCAACCCGTGGGGTTACACCACCGATCCCGCGCACAAGGAGAACGCGCGGATCATGAAGAACGAGGTGTACCAGGCCGTCCGGGAACTGGTCACCAAGTACGGCGTGATCGACGACTTCTGGTGGGACGGCGGCTGGGTCGCCGAGCGGGGTTCCGACGCGGACGGGGCCTTCTTCTGGGAGCCCGGCCAGTTCCGCGACACCGCCAACCAGTGGCCGGTCGACGCCGCCTACAGCGAGACCGACCCGGCCACCGGCAAGCCGCTGGGCCTGACCGGCCTGGTGCGCAAGTACCAGCCCAACGTCCTCACCACGTCGCGCTCCGGTTGGATCGGCGACCACACCAGCGAAGAGGGCGGTTCCGTGCCGACCGGTGCCATCCGGTCCGGCAAGCTCGCCGAGAAGTGCTTCACCGTCGGGGGCAGCTGGGGCTACAACCCCGGCGCCGGCGTGATGAGCTACAGCGACACGATGAACGTCCTGGTCAACTCGTGGGTGCGTGACATGACGTGCCTGGTCAACGTCGGACCGGGACGGTGCCGACGGCCCAGGCCGACCTGATGCGGCGGATCGGCTCGTTCATGTCGACGTACGGTGCGGCGGTGTACGGCACCCGCGGGGGCCCCTGGAACCCGGTGGACGGCCAGTACGGCTTCACCTACCAGGGCAGCACCTTCTACACGCACCTGCTGCCCGGCTATAGCGGCACGAGCTTCACGACACCGCCGATCGGCGACGCGCAGGTGTCCCGGGTCTTCGACGTCGCCTCGGGCGCCAACCTGTCGTACACGGTCAGCGCCACCGGCCAGGTGACCATCACCGGCATCAACCGCACCAGGGCCCCCGAGGACAGCGTCGTCGGGGTCACGCTCGACCGGTCCGTAGCGCCCGCCGACATCGCCGCGGGCAAGACCGCCACGGCCAGCAGCGAGGAGACCGCCCAGGGCAACACGGCGGCCAAGGCCGTCGACTCTTCCACCGCCACCCGCTGGTGCGCGAACGACGGCAACACCGGGCACTGGCTCAAGGTGGACCTCGGGTCCACGAAGCCGGTCACCGGCGTCCGGATCGCGTGGGAGCTCGACGCCGCCAACTACCGCTACCGGATCGAGGGCTCCACCGACAACGCCACCTGGAGCACCCTCGCTGATCGCACCGCCACCACCGGCACGAGCCAGGTTCAGGTCGCCGCCTTCACCGCCCAGGCCCGGTACGTGCGGGTGACGGTCACCGCACTGCCCTCCGGGGTCTGGGCGTCCATCCGCAACCTCGAGGTCTACGACCGTCCCTTCGCCGCGGAGGCCGGCCCCTTCAAGCTGGTCAACCGCAAGAGCGGCAAGGTACTGGACATCAACGGTGGCTCCACCGCCGACGGCGGTGTCGCCATCCAGTGGACCGACAACGGCGGCGCCAACCAACGGTTCAAGCTCGCCACCACCACCGACGGCTCGTACCGGCTGGTCAACGACAAGAGCGGCAAGGTGCTGGAGAGCCCGGGCAACTCGGCCCAGGGCGCCCAGCTCGACCAGTGGACGGACAACAACGGCGACAACCAGGGGTGGAAGCTGATCCCCTCCTCGACCACCGGCTACTACCAGATCGTCAACGTTCGCACCGGATGGTACGTCGACGTCGAAGGCGGCTCGACCGCCGACGGCGCGAAAGTCATCCAATGGGTCGGCAACGGCGGCGCCAACCAGGATTGGCAGCTCGTCGGCCTGTGAACCACCGCAACAGGATCAAGGCATCCGAGGGGGCAACATCGCAGAAAGCCGGCGAATTGATGCTGAGGACCAGGCGGTGACGGCTCAGGAGGCGGCCCGGCTCCGGCGGCGGCGCCACACTGCGACGGCGAGCGCCCCGAGCACGGCGAGGCCGGCGGCGGCAAGGCCCCAGCCGAGCGCGGACTCCCGCATCGCCGCGGCCGGCATCGGACCGCCGCCGGCCTCGCGGCCGCCGCGCCCGCCGCCGGCGGTGGTCGGGGCGCCGTGCAGCACGACGTCGTTGCCGTCGCCGCCGACGTAGCTGATCGTGTAGCCGCCGATCGAGGCGCCTTCGGGCAGGCCGTCGAAGGTCCCGCGCACCGGGGCGGTGCCGGTGTTGTCGATGACCGTCTCCACCTGGTCTGGGGCGATCCGCAGCGCGCCGGCGAGCGTGACGTCGCCGGCCACCGTGAGCCGGTTGGCCGACAGGGTCGCGCCCGGCCGCTGGGTGTATCCACTGTGGATGGTGAGCCGGTCGGCGCGGACGGCGCCCCCGTTGGTCAGTGGCGCCTCGACGGTGCCGGTCGCGTCGAGGGTCGCGCCCGCCTCGACGGTGACACCTGACGCGCCGATCGACGCGGTCGCGGCGCCGAGGCGCAGCGTGCCTTCGCGCACGGTCCACGCCCCGCCGGGCGTGCTGCTCGCGCCGGTCAGCGTGAGCGTGTCCGGGCCGGTCTTCGCCACGCCGGCTCCGCCGGTGCCGGTGATGGCGCCGGCGAAGGTGGTCGCCGCGGAGGCGCTCACCGTCAGGGTGCCGGCGATCGCGACCGTGCTGCCGGCCGTACCAGCGAGATTATTGATCTTTTGGTCTCCGGCGCGGGCGAGGTCCAGGCGGGCGCCAGGGCCGCTCAGGTCGACGCCGCTGCTGGTGGCGATGCTGCCGCCGGTCAGCGCGACGGTACCGGCGGCGATCGTGGTGCTGCCACGGTACGTCGTCTGGCCGGTCAGCGTGGTCGTGGCAGCGCCGGCCTGCCGGACGGAGCCGGCGCCGCTGATCTTCGACAGGGTGAGGCCCTGCTTCGTGTTCTGCAGGATGAGGGTGCCCTCGTCGAGGATCTGGGACAGCTCGGTCAGCAGCAGCCCGCTGTCCCCGGCCGGGGTGCCGTCACCGAGACGCAGGGAGGCGCCCCTGCCGATCGTGGTGCTGCCGTCGTAGTTCTGCGGCGCGCTGAACGTGACGGCGTTGCCGGGCGTGGCGGCGATGACCACGTCGCCGCGGCCGGGCTCCGCCAGCGTGTCGTGGTACCTGCCGCCGGAGATGGGCGCGTCGAGCGTCACCGGGCCGTCGTAGTTGAGCGTCAGCCGGCTGCGGTCGCGGCCGTCGAAGTGCATGTTGACGTAGACGGTGTTCTCGTTGCCGGGCAGGAAGAAGCGGTTGTTCGTGCCGTCGCCCCACTCGACGGTGGCGCCCTCGATGTTGATGCCCCGCTTGTTGTCCCGGTGCGCGACGCCGGCGAAGTTCAACGACGGCGAGCTGAGCCTCGGGTCGGTGTCCGAGCCGTTGTCCGACCAGCTGTAGACGCCGGTCATCCGCACGACGCCGCTGCCCCAGGTGTGGAAGTTGATGTCGTTGCCGTACACGCGCGAATAGACGTCGGCGCGGTCGGTCACCGTGGTGTTGTCCGGTGCCCCGTGGATCAGCGAGCCGTAGTTCATGATGGTCTTCGCGTTCGGGAACGCGGTGACGTACTGGTTGGTGCCGAAGTCGGCGCCGGTGCCGACATAGAGCGTCCCGGAGAACGGGTGGCTGCCGGCCAGGCCGATGCCGGGCCAGGTGGACCGGCGCTGCTTGACCACGCCGGTGCCGCTGATGATGCCCAGCTGTACCCACCGGTGGACCGCCACGTCCAGCGTGCCGTCGACCTGGTGGTTCAACGTGTTCAGGGCGACGCCCGGCGCCTGGACGTAGTGCCCGATCGCGCCGTCCGGCCCGGTCCCCGACCCGTACTGCAGCGTGGCGCCCCGCTGCACGACGACCGCCGGCGGGTCGGGATTCTCGATCGTGCTGACCGGGTGGTTGCCGCCGACCGTGACGACCTTCTGGCGCTGGCGGTCCTTCGGCAGCGTGAAGTCGCTGTCCCGGGTCAGCACCAGGGTGCCGCTGCCGGCGACGGTGAACGTGCCCTCGCCGGAGATGGTCCCCGTGTAGGTGGTGACGCCGCCGTCCAGCCGGACGGTGGCGTCACCGGCGAGGACCACGTCGCGGTTGGCGCGGATGTCGGCGCTCACGTCGACCCCGGCCGCGTGGACCGGCGTGGCCGGCAGCGCGACCAGCACGGCCGCGGCCGCCGCCGCGAACAGGCGCCGCCTGCGGTTGTTCCGTCTTCCCGTGCGTACAACCACTTCCGACACTCCCGACTCCCGATGCGTCCGGTCCCCCGACTGGCTGACCGTCGGCCGCCGGCCCGGATAACGCAAAAGTGCGCCGGAGTCTCAACGCTGGCGGACGTCGCTGGCCTGCGGGACCGTCGCCGGGTCGGCGGGTGTCCCCCGCGTCAGGTACTGCGGGACCGAGGCGCCGTCGGTGCCGGTGTCCCGCGTGAACCCGTACCGGATGGGGCCTTTGCTGGGCGGGGTCGTTATGTCGTCGGTGATCCGCTGCCAGGTCGACACGGTCGGGAACAGGTTGTAGTCGGCGCCGCGCTCGTTCTGCCGGAGCGTGACCTCGCCGTCCAGGTAAAAGTGCTCCTCCACCCACATCTGTTGGGCGCCGGCGGGCAACACGATCACGCCCTGTTCAGGGTTGCCCATGAACGTGTGATCGGCGGGCTGGCCGGGCTGCACGTCGTCCATCCGGCGGCCACCGCCCGAAGCGACGTGGAACAGCCGGCCGGCCAGGCCCGTCCAGGACGGCATGACCAGGCCGCCGGCGCGTTCGGCGAAGACCATCTGGTACGTCACCGTGAAGTAGCCACGCCCGCGCAGCGTCACGAAGTCGCCGCGGTGCACCATCGGATGGTCGTTGCCGCCGGTCTTGGACGGGTCCTGGCTGGCCACCACGGCCAGGGTGCCCTCCGGCCGCTTCGGCAACGGCGCCGGCGGCTGGGTCTTGGGCGGCGCCGGTTCGACGGCGTCGACCGTGCTCCCATATGCGGCGGCGGCCGAGGTACGGGAGGATGCCGGGCTCCCGGAAGCCGCCGGGCTCGGCGCCGCACTCGCCGGCGGCGGGGCCGCGGCCGGCCGCGAGGCGGCGGCGGTCGGCGCGGCCGGTTCCCGACGGTCGAGGTAGCCGATGCCGACGCCGCCGGCCGCCACTATTGCGCCGGCCACCACCGCGACGACGGCCTTGGCCAGCGCGGACTGGCCGAGCCAGGCGACGCCCTGCGTGGCGCCGCCGGCGGTGGTGGCCGTGGCGGCGGTGGTGGCCGTGGCGGCGGTGGTGGCCGTGAGCGCGGTGGCGCCGGCGCCGCTCAGCAGCGTGTCGGCGGCCACGGCGGCGGGCAGCGCGACCGGCACGGGCACCAGCGCGAGGTTCGCCAGCAGCCGCTCGGGCGGGATCAGCCCGGCCCGCGCCGGGTGACAGGCCGCGCAGTCACGGGTGTGCCGGGCGATGCGCTTGCGCCACAACGGGCTGGGCCGCCCGTCCCAGCCCATCGTGAGCACCATGAGGTCGGGGCAGCCCGGCCGGGTCCGCAATGCGCCGACCACCGAGCGCGCGGCGTCCAGCTGGGCGCGCATGCGCTGGACCCGGACCGCGACGTGCGCGGCGGGCAGGTCGAGCGCCTCGACGAGCTCGCCGCGGTCGATCTCGCCGGCGGCCTCCAGCCACCACAGCGACAGCAGCTGCCGGTCGTCACCGTCCAGCCAGCGGGCGGCCTCGACGATCTGCCGGCGCTGTCCGGACAGGCCAAGGCGCAGGATCGTCAGGTCGGCGAAGTCCGCCCCCGGGTCGGCCACGGTGTCGAAGTCGGCGGCGGCGCCGCGTTCGGTCGCGGCCTGCCGCTCGGCGAGCCGGTTGCGGACCTGGCGTATCGCGATCGTGACGAGCCACGAGCGGAACTTCGCCGGCTCACGCAGGCCCGGCAGGCTGCGGATCATCCGGACCATGGTGTCCTGCACGACGTCGTCGACGTCGGCGTGGCCGGCCAGCGCCCGCCCGACCACGTTGTAGAGCAGCGGCAGGTACGCGGCGATCAGCTCGTCGAGGGCACGCCGGTCACCGCCCTGCGCGGCAACCACCACGGACTCCGTGTCCATCCCGTCCCGGATGAGCATCGCGCCATGTTAGCGCTCACAAGGCCCGCGCTCCAGAGTTGCATCGCAGTGCCGGCCCCGGAGCCTCGCCAGTTGTCTCTTGTTATCCGGCTCAACGCCATCCGGTCTCCTGGTCGTAGCCAGTGCCAGGGCTGGCCCGACGACGAAGCTTGGCTGGGATGGGAATCCACATGGACGTTGGGTACGAGCAGGGTTTTCACGCGGACGAGCGGCCGCGCAGGCGGCGCCGCGCGCGCCTTTACGCGATCCTGGTGCTGCTTGTGGCGAGCGCGAGCGTGGCGTACGGGATCCACGCCTTCGGCGCGCGCTCCGGCGCCCCGTCGGCGGGACTGGACGTCGCGGCGGTGGCCGACCCGGCCGGTGTACCGTCGCCGCAGTCGAGCCCGACGTCCTCGCCGTCGGTATCGCCCTCGGCCTCGACGAAGCCGACGAAGAGCCCGTCGAAGAGCCCGTCGAAGATGCCGCCGCGGTACGGCAGCGTGGTGGACACGGCCGACGCGGCGCCACCGAAGAACCAGCCGCCCCGGCCGCTGCCCAAACGCCCGGAGGGCAGCCTCGTCACCGCCGTCGGCGGCCATTACCAGGACGGTCCGCACCCCGGGTGGATCGCCGGCCGCTACGTGATGATGTACCGCGGCGACTCCGTGATCCTCGAGGGGTCTGCTGCATCACGCGGTACGGCGAGACCCGCGACACCGGGGACGACGGCGCGCCGGTGCCGCAGTACTGCACCCGCGACGACGACGGCACCCGGACGTCGGGTGAGGGCGGCTATCGAGGAGAAGACGTGCGGATCGAGGTCGAGCACGAGGCCCTGTTGCGGTTCGGGACCGGGTCGCCGGTGCGAGCGGCATCGGCGATCGCCCCACTCGGCGACGGCTGGCTCGTCGCACAGGACGACGCCACCCATGCCGCGTGGGACCGGCCGGGTGGCACGACACCGGTCCGCGTCCTGCCAGCCGTGGACGGCCACGAGGTATTCAGCTCCTCGGCCGGAACCAAACACCTCAAGCCGGACTTCGAGGCGGCGTGCCAGATCCAGGTGGACGACCTCGTCGGTGTCCTGTTGCTGGGCTCGGGCTCGACCCGGGCGCGGATGCGGTCGTCGTTCGTGACTCTGGCCACGCAGGGTCCGACCTTCGTCGTTGCGGACCTGGCCGGGCTCTACGACGCAGTCGCCGACGCCCTCGACATGCCGGCCGGGCAGCTCAACCTGGAGGGCGCCTGTCGGCACGGCGACCGGCTACGCTGGTTCCAGCGCGGCAGCGCTGACACCGCCACTCCGTCCGCCAGCGTCGAGGTGGACGTGCACGAACTGCTGCTGGCCGCAACCGGCCGGATCCGGCCCGATGCGGTCACCGTCGACGGAACCCGCCGCTACCAGCTCGGCACGGTCCGCGGGATCCCGCTCGCAGTGACCGATGCCGCGGCCCTGCCGGATGGCCGCATCCTGGTCAGCGCCGCGGCCGAGGACACCCCCAACCCGGTCGACGACGGACCGGTCGTGGCCGCGGCGCTGGCCCTGCTCGACGACGACCGCGTCCAGGCCGTGACGCCACTGCCCCATCGAGGCGACGCGGTCCAGAAAATCGAAGGACTCGCCCTGCACACGGTCGAACGCAGCGGTGCACGGCTGCTCGGCGTGGTCGACGCCGACGACCCGGCCACCCCATCGACATTGCTGCATCTGCGCGTGTTCTGGTAAACCGTTCTGGTCAGTGGGCCAACCTACCGCGGCACGTCGGGAGCCGGACTGAACGCGCCACCGGTGACCACGTCAATCCCTGCGGACGCCGGCCTATACCCCGCTGCGGGTGAGGCAGCCCGGCCGTGCAGGTTCCATGCTCAGCCCGTGGGCGCGAGTTCGTCCGGTCAGCGCACCGCGCCGGCCGGCGCGGTGGTGCTGACGGCCGCACTGATGGCCGTGGTCGCCGCGGCCGGGCGGCTCGGGCCGCCACACACCATGTTGATCGCCGGCCCGGTCGGTGCGCTGCTGCTGGTGGAGGTGGCCAGGCGCGCGGGTCTGCACGCCGACGATCTCGGTCTGAGCCGGCGGTCGTGGCGCAGCGGCGCGGCCTACGCGGGCATCTGCGCTGCCGCGGTGGCTGTCGCCTACACCATGGTCGCGCTGGTGCCCATCACGCGCTGGGCGTTCCGCGACGAGCGGTACACGACCGCCATGGGCACGGCGGTGCTCACTGCGCTGGTGGTCGTGCCGCTCGGCACCGTACTGTTCGAGGAATTCGCGTTCCGCGGCGTGCTGTGGGGACTGGTGCGCTCTCGTCGCGGCCCGGCGCGGGCCACCATCGTCTCGTCGGTGCTGTTCGGGCTCTGGCACATCCTGCCGTCGCTGCGCCTCAATCGTGTCAACCCGGCCGTCGCACGGCTGGTCGGGCCCGGCCCGACCGGACAGGTGCTGGCGGTCGCCGGGGCGGTTGCCTTCACCGCCCTCGCCGGGTTCGTGCTGTGCGAGCTGCGTCGGCGCAGCGGCAGCCTGCTGGCGCCGATCGGGCTGCACTGGGCGGTGAACGGGTTCGGAGTGCTGGCGGCGGCCGGCGCGGCGCGCTGAGGGCCGGCGGTGGCCGCATGAGTTGTACGCGCGGCGGGGTGGAGGACGCGATGACCGGGACGGTCCGCCGACTCTGGCGGCGAGCACTGCATCGCTGGCACTACAGCTTCGTCGGCGTGACTGGCGCGTTGGTCCTGTTCTGCCTGTCGCTCACGCCGTCGCTGTTGCCGCGGGGCAACCTGCTCCAGGGGCTGATTTCCGGGATCTCCGCGGCGATCGGGTACGGCATCGGCGTTGTTGCGGTCTGGCTGCTGCGCAACGTGGTCGTCCGGCCGCTGCCCCGGCCGGGTCCGGTGGCCTGGCGGTGGCTCGCGGGCATCGCGGCCACGACGGTGGCGATCTTCCTGTACCTGGGGGCCGGCTGGCAGACCGAGGTCCATCGGCTGGCAGGCGTCGACCCACCGGCGGGGTACGGCTTCCCGACCGTGCTGCTCGTGGCCGTACTCACCGCGGCCGGAATCGTCGGCCTCTTCCGGCTGCTGAGCTCGGCGGCCGGACGGATCGCCGCGTTCGGCGGCCGGTGGATCCGACCGTCGGCCGCCCGCGTGATCGCCGGCGCGCTCGTCGCGGTCATCGCACTGGGTGTCCTCAACGGCGTCGTCATCAACGGGTTCTTCGCCGTCACCGACACCATGTTCCGCTCGATCAACAACGAGACACAACCGGGCACCGAGCCCCCGGACGACGCCCTTCGCTCGGGCGGGCCCGGCTCGCTGGTGTCCTGGGCATCGCTGGGCAACCAGGGCCGCCAGTTCGTCGCCGACGGGCCGAGCGCGCAACAGCTCCAGCAGTTCGCCAACCAGCCGGCGATGCGACCGATACGCGTATACGCCGGGCTGGCGTCCGCGCCGACGTCCAGGGAGCGTGCCGCCCTGGCGGTCCGGGAGCTGGAACGCACCGGCGCCTTCGACCGCAAGGTGCTCTGCGTCATCACCACGACCGGCACGGGCTGGGTCGACGAGAAGTCGGTCGCCCCGTTGGAGTACATGTACAACGGGGACACGGCGATGGTCGGCCTGCAGTACTCCTATCTCCCGAGCTGGCTGTCGTTCCTCGTCGACAAGCAGCGCGCGCACGAGGCCGGGCGGGACCTGTTCAACCAGGTGTACGGCGCATGGTCACGGTTGCCGTCGGGCCACCGCCCGAAGCTCGTCGTCTTCGGTGAGAGCCTGGGCGCGTTCGGTGCCGAGTCGGCGTTCAGCGGCGTCGACGACATCCGCAACCGGGTCGACGGCATGCTGCTCATCGGCCCGCCGAACAGCAGCGCCCAGTGGCAGCAGATCGTCGACGAGCGCGACGCCGGGAGCCCCGAGATACTGCCGATCTACGAGCAGGGCGCGACGGTCCGTTTCGCCGGTGATCCGGCATCCGACCTCGATCACCCGGCGACCGTATGGAACAACCCGCGGATGGTGTACCTGCAACATGCGTCCGACCCGATCGTCTGGTGGTCGCCGCGTCTGATCGTCAGCCGGCCGGAATGGCTGGCCGAACCGCGGGGCCGAGACGTGTCGCCGGATATCCGCTGGATCCCGTTCGTGACGTTCTGGCAGGTGACCGCCGACATGGCATTCTCGACCGGGGTGCCCGCGGGGCACGGGCACAACTACGGGCCGTCGGCCGTGCCGGCATGGGCCGACGTCGTTCCTCCTCAAGGATGGACCCGGGACCGTACCGCCGAGCTGACCCCGATCATCGCCAGTGGTGGTGATTGAAAGTGGTGGCTTGACATGGCGCGGAGCCGCTCCTCGCGCGCCTGCTGCACACCGTGAGCCTCGACCTCGACGCAATCGTGCTCACCGCGGCGCGCAAGTCCGTCCTGCGCCGCGCTCGATGCTGACGACGCGACCGGTCCGCCACTCCCCCGCGATCTCGTACCGCTGCTCCACGCGGATGTGGGCGGCATCGACGCGGATGACGTTCCACGAGCGGGGCACCCCCCGCAGCCGGGTGCTCGTCGCGGTCCCGGCCACCACCTCGGCCAGCTGTTGCCCGGACGGCAGGTCGATCGCGCGCATGGCCGGCACGTGCGTGTGCCCGGCCAGGACGATGTCGACGCGCGCGGCGGCGGCCGCTCGCATCAGCGCCGCGCGGCCGAGCATCCGGGCCAGGCCGCCGGCCGACGGCGGGTGATGGAGCGCCAGCAGGCGAAGCGCGCCGGCCGGCGCCGACCCGAGGAAATCCTCGACCAGTGCGGACTGCTCTCCGCTCACCCGCCCGCTCTTCCAGCGCCAGCGGGGCATCGTCTGCAGCCCGAGCGCCCTCACGCCGGGCAGGTCGAGTCGCGGGTCGAGCTCTCCATCGATCCATGTGCGGTAGCGGGCATACGGTGCGACGAGGCGGCCGAGCGCGAGTAACGGGATGTCGTGGTTCCCCGCCACCACGAGGCGGGGCGCCGGAAGCCGCTCGAGGACGGCGCGGGCTTGCGAGAACTGGCTGGTCCGCGCGCGCATCGTGCAGTCGCCGGTGACGACCAGCAGCGTGGGAGCAGTGGCCGAGACGTCGTCCACCAGCGTCTGCACAACTTGGGGCGGGTGTGCCCCGATGTGCAGATCCGACACGTGCGCGATGACCAGCGGCGGCCGGACCGGGCCGGCGTTCACGGCCGGCGCCGGCCGGCGGGGAAGGCGAGCCGGCCGAGCCGGCGCCAGTCCAGCGGGGGCCGCGGCCGGCGGTCCGGCCGGCTGCGGGGCACCCGGACCCGCAGCGCGCCGGGCCGGATGCGGCATCGGACCGGCGTGGACAGCCGGACCGGCTCACCATCGACACCGGCCGGGATCCACGGCGTGTCCGCGTCGACGACGACCTCGTCGGTCGTGCAACGGGCGAGCCCCTTCGAGCGGCCGCCGCGCATGAGCCGGACCGCGTCGGAGGCGCTGTTCGCGCTGACGGCGAGCACGCCGAGCACACCGTCGGTGAGGCGTTCGCGCCGGCCCGTCCCGATGACGTCATTGACCGCGTACGGGTTGTTGCTCACCAGGATCGCCTGCGGCCCGGACACGAGCGTCTGCCCGGCGCGCAGCCGCAGGTTCGGGTCGTGTCCGGCGGTCAGCAGGTCTGGCAGCAGCTCCAGCGCGGTGCCCGCCTTGTCGTCGCGGTAGGCCGGGCTCTGCACGAGCGCAGCGTACACGCCGAACGAGGCGTTGTTGACGAACATCCGGTCATCGACGAGCCCGACGTCGGTGCGGATCTCGACGCCGTTGGTGAGCGCGTCCAGGCCGCTCGCCGGGTCGGCGCGGTCCAGCCCGAGGTCCATCGCGAAGTGGTTGCGCGTGCCGGCGGGGATCACCAGGAACGGCAGGTCGTTGTCCACGGCGACCGCGGCGACCGCTGCCTGGGTGCCGTCGCCTGCGGCCACACCGAGCAGGTCGGCGCCGGCTCGCACGGCCCGGCGGGCGAGCGCGGCGACGTCGACGGTGCCCACCTCGTCCAGCAGCACGACCTCGGCGCCGAGCGCGCGGGCCTTCCGCGCCAGGTCGCATCGCTGCACCTTTCCGCCTCCCGACCGGGGATTCATGATGAGGTACGGGTGCAGCGGTGGCGGGACCTCGGACCCACGGGCGTCCTCGGCCCGGCCGGTCCGCCGCAGCGCGACCACGCCCGCCGCCGCTGCGGCGAGGCTCAGCGCACCGCAGGTCAGTACCAGCCACAGCAGCTCGGCCCGCACGTACAGCGTCACCACCGTCACCGGCGCGGCGATCGTGACGGCGGCCGCGGCGAGGCGCCGCAGGCCGCGGCGGGCGAGGAACCACCACAGACCGGCGACGCCGGCCGCCGCGCCGGCGGCTCCGACCGCGAGCAGTCCGATCCCTCGCAGTCCCGCGACGCCGACGAGCAGTCCGATGGCCGCCGCGGCCGCGACGAACGCCGTTCGCGCCAGCCACGTCGCGGCACGGTCGCCGGTCGCCGAAGGACCCTGATCCATTCGCGTACCGCCTTCCCCCAGCCAGTGTCTCTCGCTCTCGCGGCCGGGCCGGTTGGCGTCGCGCGGATGAGGCCCGCCGCCGGCGCCGGCCGCGGCTGGCACCGCCGCCGGCGCGCTACTGATGCGCCGCGACTCACCGTCGCGCAGATCGACCTGCAGGAAAGTCCGCTGTTGCGCGAGCCGCCGCACCCGGAGCGAGGTCAGCCGGAGGTCGCCTTCCTTCCCCCTCCAGGCTCGTACATCCCATGCACGTGCCCATCCCCCGCCACGGGTGAGAGGCCAACGAGCGACGTCGATGTCACGGCAGGGTATGACGCGTCCGAATGCGGCGGCATATCCGACGAAGTTGCTGGATCGCGGTGCCCACACCCCATCAGCGCCGCCGCACGACCACCGTCGCGTACCCCTGCCGGCCGACCGTGGACACTGCGCAGGGCGGCGGTCGTCTTTCTGCTCGGCCGGCCGCCGCAATCCGACCGGCTGGGCGGCGGCAATCTGCCGGTCGCGCCGACGCCTATCGTTGCGACGGCCGGCCGAAGTCGACCCGCACCGTCTCGAAGCCCTTGAAACGCTGAGCGGCCGCGAGCGTCGTGTAGATCCGCCGGTCGGCCTCGGTCAGTTCGACGTCGTCGGTGAACGGCGCGAGCAGCGCCCGGGGCCACAGGCGGTGGTTCGCGATCATGTTGATCTCGGCGCAGAGCATCAGCACGAGCGCTTGCAGATATATCCAGGCGAGCGCGGCGAGTACGAGTCCGAACGTGCCGTAGAGCGCGCTCGTGTGGCTGAGCCGGGCGGCGATGAATCGAGCGCCTACGGTCTGCAACACCATCCAGAACGTCGCGGCGATCAACCCGCCGGCGATGACCTGGCGCACCCGCAGCGTCCGGGCGGTCAGCAACTGCATCGCCGCGGTGAACAGGCCGGCATTGATCACGAACGTCAGCAGGTAGCCGAGGAACTGCAGTCCGGGCCCGGACCGGCCGGTGAGCTCGTTCGCGAAAGCCAGGAACGTCGTGGCCGCCGCCGACAACAGCACCGCGCCGCCGAGCATCAGCAACAGCCCGAGGCTGCGCAGCCTGGACCGGATCGGATTGGGCTGTTCGTTGCGCGGGACGCCGTAGATGTGATTGAACCCGGCCTGCGCGGCCTGCATCGCCCCCAGCCCGCCGTACAGCGCACCGAGGACGCTGAGCACCAGACGCATGCCGCTGCCGCGCAACCCGCTGACGTTGCGCTGCAACTCCGGCCCGATGCCCGGTAAATCCCCCACCGCCGTCTGCACCAGCTGCTGGTGCAGGCCAGGGTTGGCCTCCAGGAAGAAGCCCAGCGCAGTGAGGAACAGCAGCGTCAGCGGGAACAGCGAGATGAAGCCGTAATAGGTCACCATCGCGGCAAGATACGGACCACGGTCGTCGACGAACTTGTAGACCACCGCCAGCGGGAATCCCAGCCAGGCGTGCCGGCGCTGGTAACGATCCAACCACGCGACCACGGCGACCACCTACCCCGTCGCCCCAGCGTCACGCCCGGCCGTCCGCTCATCCCCGCTCGGTTAGGTAGCCATCGGTGCGGGTAGCTGTCCGATCAATGCCGTTCGGACGGTTCAAAGCACTCTTCGGCGGGCCGGCGCGGACCCGGGTCATCCTGCTGTTCGCCGGCGTGTTCGCCATGGGCTCTGCGGATCTCGGCATGCTTGGCGCGCTGGCCCGGGAACTGGAGGGCGCCTTCCGAATCGGCCACGCGCAGCTCGGCCTGCTGGCGACCATGTCGTCCGGGGTCGGCGCGCTCGCCACGATCCCGATGGGGGCGCTGGCCGACCAGGTCGTCCGGGTACGGCTGCTGATCTACACGATCGTCCTGTGGAGCCTGGCCCTCCTCGTCGGCGGGGCGGCCCAGTCCTACCTGTGGCTGCTGCTGTCCCGGCTCGCCCTGGGCGGTGCGACCACGGCGGCCGGGCCGCTGCTCGCCTCGCTGACCGGTGACCTCATCCCGGCCGCCGAACGGGCGAAGGTGTACGGCTGGATCCTGACCGGCGAGATGATCGGCGCGGGCGCCGGGCTGATCGTCGGGGCCAACATCGGCGCCGCGGTGTCCTGGCGGTACGGATTCTGGCTGCTCGGCCTCCTCGGCCTCGGGCTGGCCGTCGCCGTGTTCCGGTGGCTGCCCGAACCCGCCCGCGGCGGGGCGAGCCGGCTGCCGCCCGGCGCGCACGAGATCCCGCGGGCCGCCCCCGTCCGGATGCGCGGCAACCCCGTGGCAATGCCCCACGGCACCGGGGGCGCCGACGTCCTGCGGCAGGCCTGGCGGTCGACAGGCCCGGCACTCGCGTACATCCTGCGGATCCGTACGATCAGGATCCTCATCGTCGCGTCGTCGGTCGGGTACTTCTTCTTCGCCGGCCTGCGCATCTTCAGCGTGGTCTTCGTGGCGAGCCGGTACGGCGTCGACACGCGCGAGCTGACCGGTCTCGTCGTGGCGGTCGGTGCGGGCGCACTCGCCGGCACGGTACTCGGCGGGCGGCTGGCCGACCGGCTGCAGCACAACGGCCGCCCGAACGCCAGGATCTTGGTTCCGGCCGTGGCGTACACGGGGACGGCGCTGCTGTTCGCGCCCGGCCTGGCGTCCGCGTCGGTGGCGTTCGCCCTGCCGTTGCTCATCCTGGGCGTGGCGATGCTGGGCGCGGCGAACCCGCCGTTGGACGCGGCCCGGCTCGACATTGTCACGCCCTGGCTATGGGGCCGCGCGGAGAGCGCAAGAACGGTCCTGAGCCTCACCGCGCAGGCGCTCGGTCCCGCGTGCTTCGGCCTCGTCGCGGACGCGCTGGCCGGCCGGGGCGTGACGAGCCGGGCAGCCGGCCTGCGCGACACCTTCTTGATCATGCTCGTTCCGCTGCTGGCCAACGGGCTGATCATGCTGTCGGCGCGGCACACCTACCTGACGGACAAGGAGGCCGCCCACCGAGCCGGCGCCACCGAGTGCGCCCCGGCCGCCGACTGACGACGGCTTCCGACCGCTTACCGCGCGGTCCCGTCCAACCTGGATGGAGGTCGTTCCGGAAGGGCCGTCCAGAAGGATTGTCCGCGCTCTGCGGGGGTATGTCCGATGCCGTCCTTCCCGGGCGGCGTCCCGCATCCGGCGTTGTGGACGCTGACCAGGGCTACGCGCGGCGTGACCTGTTGAACGGCGCCCGCCGAGTGGAGGGGGTGCCGAGCATGGCTGAGCGGAGAGCACAGCAGGAGACGGGAGGCGGGTGGGCCCGCGGCTTCACCGTCTTCGCCGGGATAATGATGATCATCGCCGGTGTGTTCCACATGGCCGCGGGCCTGGCCGCGATCGTCGAGAACAAGTTCTTCGTGGTCACGGCGGACTACTTGTACGCGTTCGACGTGACCGGCTGGGGATGGATTCACCTCATCGTGGGCCTCGTGGTACTCCTGGCCGGCTTCGCGGTGTTCTCCGGACGGCTGTGGGCCCTGGCCCTGGGCATCGTTCTGGCCGGACTGAGCGCCATCGCGAACTTCCTGTTCCTTCCCTACTACCCGCTGTGGTCGCTGCTGATCATCGCGCTGGATGTATTCGTGATCTGGGCGCTGGCCGTGCACGGCTGGAAGGTCAAAGCGTGATGGCCGGCGGGCCACCGCGTGACCGGTCCGCAGTCCGGGCAGACCGGTTCACGCGGTGTCGGACGGTGCAGGGCCGTGGTGTACTCGTCGGGCCGGGTCACCTTGTGGACGACGAACCTGCCGCCACGCCGCTGGGAGAAGAAGCCGAGGCCGGCCCACATGCGTGCCGTCTCGACCAGCAGTTCGACGCCGTGTCTGAACAGCAGGTCGGAGTCGCCGGTGAGCTTGACGTACTGGTCGAGGGCATAGGCGATGTCGGCATCGATATGATACTGCGCCGTCCCGGCGGCGTAATACGCCGACGCTTCTTCGCCGTTCATGGTGCGCCAAGGGAACAACGCCCCTGCGCAGCCGACCTCACGGGCCCGGCGGCGGGCCGCGGGCAGCATGCGGATGCGATGCATGAGCAGACTGCGGGCCACGTTCGGTGACGTATGTGTCAGGAACGGCAGCACGTACGCCTCGGTATCCCAGAAGTAGTGCCCCTCATAGCCGGTGCCGGTCAAACCCTTCGCAGGCACTCCATGCCCTTCACTGCGCAGCGACGCCTGCAGGATGCTGAACAAGCTGAAATGCAGCGCCTGCTGGGCGGCGGGCGACCCCTCCCAGACCACCTCACTGCGCCGCCAGAACTGGGTGACCACACGCTCGTGGTCTACGAGCGCGGCCGCATAGCCGATGCCGCGGGCTCGGTACAACGTCACCCCCGGCACGGTCGGCCAGGTGCGCGGCATTCTCGGCGCCGTAGTGGTAGGCCAGCCACTTGGTGAGCGTGACGGTCTGTCCGGGCCGCGCATAGGCCTCGAAGGCAACATCGGCGCGATCACCGTCGACCTTGGTACGGACGTGTGTGACGGCCTGCTCGTCGAACTCGTGATCCATCCCGACGGCGACCACCAGCTCGCTGCGCGCCGTGCGGTAGGTGCGGATCACCCGGACGTTGTCGACACGTTCGAGGCCGGGCTCCAGGGTCGCTTCGGTGAGTGCCCGGCTCTGTCGCGGGTCGAGCGCCGGTCCGTCTGCTGTCGCCCGTGGGGTGAGCAGTTCCGAGGAGATCATCAGACGGCCGGGAGCGTCCAGCGCCGTCACCTCGTAGCGCAGGCACGCCATGTGTCGGTGGGCCAGGGACACGAACCTCCTGGTATCCACCCGGAACCGCCGGCCGTCCGGCAACTGGTACACCACCGAGCGGTCCAGTACGCCCCGCCGCATGTCCAGGGCGCGGTCGAACTGCCGAACCTCCGTCGTCTCGCACGTCACCGGGTCATCGTCGACGAACAGCCGGATCGTGGTGCCGTCCGGCACCCGCACGATGGTCTGGCCGGTGGTGGCGAACCCGTGGGCCTGTTCCGGATACACGATGGGCCAGGTCTCGTGGCGCAGCCAGCTCCTCCGCGTGCCCGTCCCGGTCAACCCCCACGACCAGTCCGAACGCGCCGGCCCGGCCGGCCTGCACTCCCGTGCCGGTGTCCTCGACGACCACCTCCCGGTCGGGCGGGACGCTGAGCCGGCGGGCAGCTTCCAGGTACGCGTCGGGCAACGGCTTGGCCGGCAAACGAAGGTTCTGCGCCGTTACACCGCCCACTCGGGTGTCGAACAGGTTGGTGATGCCCGCGTACTGCAGGATCGAGGCGCAGTTGCGGCTGGTCGACACGACCGCGGTCCGCAGCCCCGCCTCGCGCAGCTCCCTGACCCAAGCGACCGATCCCGGGAATGCCTCGACACCGGTCCGTTCGAGTTCATCCTCGACCAGCAACTGCTGACGGTTGCCCAGGCCCCACACTGACTCCGCCCCGGGCCGCGAGTCGGGTGAACCCTCCGGAAGTTCGATACCGCGAGAGGCCAGGAAGTCGCGTACACCGTCCTGACTGGGCTTGCTGTCGACGTACGTGGCGTAGTCGGTCCGTTCGTCGAACCTGGTGGTACGGGTGCCGTGCTCGGAGTCCCACGCGCCCAGGAACTCCTCGAACGTGCGCTTCCAGGCCGCTGCCTGCACCGGGCGAGTGGCGGCCAGGACTCCCCCGAGGTCGAACAGCACCGCGTCGAACTCGGTGAGGGCGACTGAAGACGACATGACGATCTTCCCGCTGCTTTCCGCTCGGCGCGGACTGCCACCTGCACCCGGTGGTGATCACCTCAATGGTAGGCGTGTCGCTGCCGGGGCACGTGCCACAACGAAGGTGATCGAGCGTATGCCGAAAGCGCGGCGTCAATCGTCGACGAGTGGGTAATCCGCACGCGTTCACACGTCGGATCACGTTCGCGCGTCGGATCACCAGGAGGCGACCAGTTCATGGCCACGCTGTCGACCACGGAGGCCGAAACCACACTCTTTCACGCGCTGTCGGTCGACGACGCACTCGCCGTGGAGCATGTCGAACCGCTGTCCGGCTTGCCGCCTGCCGAGGTGTCGTCCCGGCGTGCCAAGTACGGCCCGAACCGGTTGGTCGAGTCGCGCAAGGAGCCGTGGTGGCGGGCGTTCCTGCGCCAGTACGCCGACCCGATGCAGATCGTCCTGCTGTGTGCCGGGATCGGCAGCCTGTACCCGCTCAAGCAGTTCGGCACAGGGATCCTGTTGCTGGCGTTGACCTTGTTCAACGCGGTACTCGGGCTGCGTCAGGAGGGCAAGGCCGCGGCCGCCGTCAGCGCACTGCAGAAGATGATGATCGTCAAGGCGCGGGCCCGCCGCGGCGGGCAGCTCACCGAGCTCGCGGCCGAGGAACTGGTACCGGGTGACGTCGTGCAGATCGAGGCCGGCGACCTGGTCCCCGCCGACGGGCGGCTGGTCAGGTCCGCCGGGCTCGAGGTCGACGAGTCGGCGCTGACCGGCGAGAGCGTCCCCGTCGCCAAGAACGCCTACACGGTCGCTGGGGCCGACGCAGCACTCGGCGACCGGGTCGACATGGTGTACATGAACACCAACGTCACCCGCGGCGCCGGCGACCTCGTGGTCACCGCCACCGGGATGGCGACCGAGGTCGGGCACATCTCCGGCATGTTGCAGGCCGAGCAGGGCGCCGAGACGCCGCTGACCCGGCAGCTGTCGCGGCTGACCAACCAGATCCTCGTCGTCGCCGGCGTCGCGCTGCTGCTGTCGATCTGGCTGAACCTGTCCCGCGGCAACGCGTTCAACGTGGTGTTCCTCGCCGCGATCGCCTTCGCGATCTCGGCCATCCCCACCGGCCTGCCGGCCGTCGTGACGACCATCCTGTCGATGGGCACGCAGCTGCTCGCCCGGGCGAACGCGATCGTCAAGCGGCTGCGGTCCACCGAGACGCTCGGGTCGACCTCGGCCATCAACTCGGACAAGACCGGGACGTTGACGCTGAACCAGATGACCGCCGTCGAGCTGACCATCCCGGGCCGGCGCTACGTGGTGACGGGCAGCGGATACCGCACCGACGGCGACATCCGACATGCCGCCGGCCAGCCGGGCGTGCCGCTGGAGCCGTTCCTGCTGCCGATGGCGCTGGCCGGCGACGCCGTGGTCAGCGACGGCCAACTGATCGGCGATCCCACCGAGGGAGCGCTGGTCGTGCTCGCCGAGAAGGGCCACCTCGACGTGGCCTCGACGCGGCAGCGGTACCCGCGCATCGCGGAGGTACCGTTCGACGCCGCGTACAAGCTGATGGCCACGTTCCACCGGATGAGCGACGAGTCGGGTAACCAGGTCGTGCGTTGCTTCGTCAAGGGCGCCCCGGACCAGTTGCTCGCCCGCGCGTCGTCGGTGATCACCCCCGACGCGGCACCGACCCTGCTGGACGACGAGCTCTGCGCGCGCTACATGGCCGAGAACGAGCGGCTTGCCGAGCAGGGGCTGCGGGTCATGGCCACGGCCCGCAAGGACTTCGCCCCGGCCGAGTTCGACCCGCAGGCCGACCTGCTCGACACCCTCAACGGGCTCACCCTGCTCGCTCTCGTCGGCATCGTCGACCCGCCGCGGCCACAGGCGAAGGCCGCCATCGCCACAGCGAAGGCGGCCGGGATGCGGGTCCGCATGATCACCGGCGACCACGCCATCACCGCGGCGGCCATCGCACAACAGCTCGGCATCAACGGCCGGGCCATCAGCGGCGCCGAGTTCGCCACGATGAGCGACGACCAACTGATCGGCGAAATCGACGACATCGGGGTCATCGCGCGGGTGACACCCGAGCACAAGGTACGCCTCGTGGAGATCCTGCAGCGCAAGGGCCACATCGTCGCGATGACCGGCGACGGCGTCAACGACGCGCCCGCCCTCAAACGCGCCGACATCGGCATCGCGATGGGCATCACCGGCACCGAGGTCTCCAAAGAGGCCGCCGCGATGATCCTCACCGACGACGACTTCGCAACCATCGTCAAGGCCGTGGAGATCGGCCGGGCCCTGTACGACAACCTCAAACGGTACGTCTTCTTCCAGATGGGCGTCCTCATCGGCTTCATCGCCACGTTCCTCGGCGCCAGCATGTTCAACGTCGCCTCCGGTGTGCCGTTCCTGCCGCTGCAGACGCTCTGGGTGAACTTCACGACCCAGGTGTTCCAGGCCATCGGTCTCGGCTACGGCAAGCAGGACCCGGACGTCATGCGACGGCCACCCCGCCGCTCGGACGAACCCCTGCTGTCCACACGCATCCTGCTCTGGCTCGCCGTCGTCGGCCTGGTGCTGGGCGTGGTCACCCTTGCCGTGATCGTCTGGAGCGACCGGGCCTACGGCACCGGCGTGGCCCGCACCATGGGGCTGACCACGTTCTCGATCCTCAACCTGGTGCTGTCGTTCACCGTCCGCAGCGACGTGCGTTCGATGTTCAGCATGGACACGTTCGAAGACCGCCGGTTCCTCATCACCAGCGGCATGTCGGTCATCGCAATCATTCTCGCCACCGAACTCGGCCTGCTCCAGCGCATCCTGCACACCGTCAGCCTCAACCTGACACAGTGGCTCGTGTGCGTGGCCGCCAGCGTGTCGGTGATCGTGGTTACCGAGCTGCGCAAGATGGTGTTGCGTCACCGTGCCGCGACGACCGGGGCCCCGGCCCCGTAACAAACGAGCGCTGCGGGCCGCCTGAGCGCCACACGGCCGTCGGCGCTCGCTCAATTGGCGGGGTTCAGTCGCTCCGATCATGGCCGATTGTCGGCATGTAGATGATTGCGGACGTCGACTTCGTGTCATGAACGGCAGTCCAGCGCGGCTTCCGTCCGCGGTGTTCGCGCAGGACAAGGGCGATCTGCTGACTGGGCATGATGCGCTGCTGTCGGCACGGCAGGCCCCGGAGCGTTTTGAACCCAATCCGAAGTTGCGGGTGGACGACGGCAGTGTGGTGCTGGGCGCCGAGGTAGCGGTCGTGGATCTGTTAGCCGCGGTGCTGGCCCGAGTCGTGTTGGAGGCCCAGCGGGTGGCCTCCGGCGGCTTCGAGATACCCATCCGGCGGGGTGGTGGTCAGCAGGCGGACGCGCAGATGCGCAGGGCGGAGAGCGCGCCGTAGTAGGCCGGCTTGCGGGCGCCCGTGGCGTCGAACAGCAGGGGCGTCAGGTCCGGGCGCCACGAGTCGCTGTCGCGGATGCCCCAGACGGTGATGCCGCGGCAGCGCGACACCACGACGCAGGAGCTGACGACCCGCCGGTACGCGTCGGCCTGGGTCGATCCCGAGCCGCCGATGTCCAACTCGGTGATCTCGACGTCCACCCCGAGCGCGGCGAAGGTCGCGATGGTCCGGGCGTAGGCGGCGGGGATCCCGGCGGCGTCGGGGAAGTGGCTCTCCAGGCCGATGCAGTCGATCGGCACTGCCCGGGTCTTGAAGTCACGTACGAGGTCGTAGACGGCCTGCGCCTTGGCCAGCGCGAGATCCTCGATGCCGAAGTCGTTGTAGCACAGCCGGGCGGCGGGGTCGGCGGCCCGGGCGGCGCGGAAGGCCTCCTCGAGGTAGGCCGGCCCGAGCCGGTTGGCGAATACCGACGGCCGGACGGTGCCGGCGTCCGAGAACGCCTCGCTGACCACGTCCCAGGTCCCGACCTGGCCGCGGAAGTGGGTCACGGTGGCGGTGACGTGGACGCGCAGCGCCGCGCGCGTGTCGTCGGCGCCGAGCCCGGCCAACCAGGCGACGTGGTCGGCGCTCGGCGACACCAGACCCCGGCCCCGGACGGCGGCGCCCCGGGCCCGGGCCTGGTCGACCACCCGGCCGGCGGCGTTGAAGGTGAACTGGTTGCGGGCGGGCTCCACCGCATCCCACTCCAGCGCGTTCTCCGGCGTGACGGAGTTGAACTCCTGGCCGAGGATCCGGGTGTAGACGGGGTCGGTCAGCCGGCTCGGCTGGACGGCCGCGCCGAAGTAGCGGCCGCGGGCGGCGGCCGCCCCGCCGAGGCCGGTCGGCGCGGCGGCCGCGCCGGTCAAGGTCAGCACCCCCAGGGCCCCGGCGAGCAGCGCTCGGCCGATGGACGGCGCACGCATCATGGTTCCTCCCGCGTCGTAGCCGAAACTTTCACGGATGTTCCGGAACATTATTGCATGGAGATTTCTCGATATTGACATCAAACGTCGTACGAAATACCTTCCCGGCATTGGCTGGTCACGACACTCCGGGAGGCGCCACGTGAAGTGCCGCATCGTCACATCGGTCATCGCCGCCGTCGCGCTGCTGGTCAGTTCGGCGTGCTCCGGCGGCGGTTCGGGCAGCGGGTCGGACCCCAAAACTTTCGAGTTCTGGTCGTTCACCGGCATCAACCAGAAGGCCGACGTCGACCGGTACACCAAGGCGCACCCCGAGACCAACATCAAGCTGACCGAGGTCGGCAGCACCAGCGAGACCGCCCAGGCGCTCACCGCCGCCCTGGCCGGCGGCAAGGTGCCCGACCTGGTCCTGATCCAGGGCGACGATCTGCCGAAGTTCATGCAGGCGCCGGAGAACTTCGTCGATCTCCGGACGCTCGGGGCGGACAAGATGCAGGGCGACTACCTGCCCTGGGTGATCAGCCAGTCGACCGCCAAGGACGGCCAGGTCGTGGGCATCCCGACCGACGTCGGCGGGCTGGCCATCGCCTACCGGACCGACCTGTTCAAGGCGGCCGGCCTGCCGACCGCCCGGGACGAGGTCTCGAAGCTGTGGCCCACCTGGGACGCGTTCATCCAGACCGGCCAGCGCTACGTGCAGGCCTCCGGCGGCAAGCAGTTCCTGGACAACGCGCCGACCAGCGTCTACTTCCAGGCCATCAACCAGGGCACCGAGCGGTACTACACCAACACCGACCGCAAGCTCTCCTACGACAAGAACCCGCAGGTGAAGGACGCGTTCGACCTGACCCTGAAGGCCATTGCGGCCGGCATCACCGCGAAGCAGGGCTCGTTCTCGTCGGGCTGGACCGCGGCCATGGGCAAGGGCGACTTCGCCGTGGTGGCCGCGCCGTCGTGGATGCTCGGCTCCATCCGGACCAACGCCCCCGCCACCGCCGGCAAGTGGGACGTGGCGTCGATCCCCGGCGGCGCCGGCAACTGGGGCGGCAGCTACCTGGCCATCCCGAAGCGGGCGAAGAACCCGCAGGCCGCGTGGAAGTACATCACCGAAACGCAGTCGCCGGCCGGGCAGCTCGACCACTTCCTGCTCACCGGGGCGCTGCCGACGACGCCCTCGGTGTACACGGACCCCAGGCTCGTGGGGAAGACCGACCCGTTCTTCTCCGACGCGCCGGTCGGCAAGATCTACACCGAGTCGGTGACCAAGCTCAAGCCGTTCTACATCGGGCTCGAGGACGGCCCGATCGGCACCGAGTTCCTCAACGTCCTCACGAGCGTGGAGCAGGGCAAGCTGGCGCCGGACAAGGCCTGGGGCACGGCCATGACCAACGTCAAGAACGCCGTCAAGGGTTGAGCCGCACGTGACCACCATGCTCAACCCGACCCCGGCGGCGGCCACCCGGGCGGCGCCGCCCCGGGCCAGGGCCGTGCACCTGGGGGTGCGGGAGCGGCTGGCGCCGTACGCCTACGTGGCGCCGTTCTTCCTGCTCTTCGCCGTCTTCGGGCTGTTCCCGCTGCTGTTCACCTTCTACGTCGCGCTGTTCGACTGGGACCCCATCGGCGAGCACACCTTCGTCGGGCTGGACAACTTCGACCGGCTGCTGCACGACCCGCGCTTCTGGGGCGCGCTGCGCAACACGTTCAGCATCTGGGCGCTGTCGACCGTTCCGCAGCTGCTGCTGGCGCTGGCGACGGCGCACGTGCTCAACCACGCGCGGCTGCGGGCCGCGGGCTTCTTCCGGATGTCGGTGCTCGTGCCGTACATCACCTCGGTCGCCGCCACCACGATCGTCTTCAGCCAGCTGTTCGACCGCGACTACGGGCTGCTCAACTGGCTGATCGGGCTGCTCGGCTTCCAGCACGTCGAGTTCACCGCGTCCGTCCTCGGCAGCCACATCATGATCGCCGCGATGGTGATGTGGCGCTGGACCGGGTACAACACCCTGCTCTACCTGGCCGCGTTGCAGGCGGTACCGCGGGAGGTGTACGAGGCCGCCGCGGTCGACGGCGCGGGCGGTTGGCGGCAGTTCCGGCACATCACGATCCCCTCGCTACGGCCGATCATCGTGTTCACCGTGGTCACCTCCACCATCGGCGGGCTGCAAGTCTTCACCGAGCCGCTGCTGGCCAGCCCGGGCTCGCTGACCTGCGGCGCGGCCCGGCAGTGCCAGACCCTCACCCTCTTCCTGTACGAGCAGGGCTTCGGCCGCTTCCAATTCGGCTACGGCTCGGCGATCGGCGTCGCGCTCTTCGTCATGGTCGTCATCGTGGCCACGGTCAACTACCTACTCGCCAGCCGGATCCGCTCGGAGCGCCCATGACGACCACGCCCCGCCGCCACCGCGTCAATCGGACCCCGTGGTGGGTGTACGGCCTGCTCGGCGTCATGGTCCTGGTCAGCGTCTTTCCGCTGTACTGGATGTTCGTGGTGGCCACGACGGACTCGGCCACCGCCTACAGCCTGCCGCCGCACGTGCTGCCCGGGCGCAATTTCCTGCACCTGGCGGGCCTGGTGTTCGACATCGTGCCGTTCGTCAACGCGCTGCTCAACAGCCTCATCGTGGCCACCGCGATCGGCATCGGCCAGGCTTTGCTGTGCGCGCTGGCCGGCTTCGCGTTCGCCAAGCTGTCCTTCCGCGGGCGCGACACCTTGTTCCTGATCGTCGTGCTGACCATGACGGTGCCCACCCAGCTCTCGGTCGTGCCGCAGTACCTCGTCATCTCCGAGCTCGGCTGGGTCGACTCGCTACAGGCCCTGATCGTGCCCGGCCTGGTGAGCGCGTTCGGCATCTTCTGGATGCGCCAGCACATCGCCCACGCCATCGACGACGAGCTGCTGCAGGCGGCCCGCGTCGACGGCGCCACGACCTGGCAGATCTTCTGGCGCATCGCGTTCCCGCTGGTGCGACCGGCGGCGTTCGTGCTCGGCCTGTTCGGGTTCGTCAACGCCTGGAACGACTTCCTGTGGCCGTTCATCGTGCTGAAGTCGCCGGACCAGTACACCATCCAGATCGCCATCAAGGCGCTGCAGAGCAGCCGGGACATCGACCTCGGCCTGGCCATGTCCGGCTCGTTCCTGGCCACGCTGCCGCTGCTGGTGCTGTTCGTCTTCGTCGGCCGCCGGCTGGTCAGCGGCATCATGGAAGGCGCCTTCAAGGGATGACCGCGCCGACGAGGGTGATCCTGCCGCCGGTCGTCCGCGCGGGCACCGCCGCCGCCGCGCTCGTCACGGCGGAGGTCTTCGAGATCACCGTGCTACCGGCGGACGCGCCGGTGCTACTGGCCGGCACGCGGCGGCCGGACCCCGACCCGGACGTGTACCCGGCCCGCCTCGCGTACGCGCTGCACCTGACCCTGGTGTCCGCGGAGGGCGCGGTGACCCGGCTCAACGACGACCGCGCGGTGCTGTTCCCGCGCTCGGTGCCGACCGAGCACCTCGACGTGCACCGGGTGCGCACCCTCACCGACCCGTGGGTCTTCGCGACCCCCGACGGGTACACGATCGTGGCCACCCCGGCCCTGCGCGACGGTACGCCGGAGCCGGCCGCCGCCTCCTCGGTGCTGCTGTTCCACTCGCCCGACCTCATCGAGTACCAAGAGATCGGGCTCGTCCGGCTGGCCGGCGGGGGCGGCGTCCGCCGGCCGCGCGGGGTCTACGACAGCGCCCGCGCCGAGCACGTCCTGTGGTGGACGGACGACGCCGGCCGGGCCTGGTCGTCGCGCTCGGCCACGCCGGCCGGGCCGTGGGGTGCCCCGGAGCCGGGCGCGCCCGAGGTGCCGGGGGAGGCGGCGCCGGACGGGGTCTGTGCCCTGCCGCTGAGCGAGGAGGCGGCCGAGCGGCTGCGGCGCCGCTTCGGCCGGGTCCGCAGCGTCGCCGTCGAGGTACCGTCGCTGCACGTCACCGCGGGCGGTCCGGCCCGCGAGCTGGCGTGGGCGGAGCTGACGTACGACGACGGCTCGACCGCGCGGCGCCCCGTCGACTGGGACCCGGACGGCCTCGCCGCCGTCGCGTGGGGCACGCCCGGCGAGTACGTCGTCGCCGGAACGGTGCGCCAGCGCGCCTACCCGTTCCCGTTCGTCGTCGACCGGGCCGACCCCACGGTGCTGGCCTACCGCGGGCGCTGGTACCTCATCGCCACCGACGACCTCGGCGGGGACTGCGTCGCCCCGACCAGCCTGCTGATCCGCACCGCGGACGACATCGCCGGCCTCGCCACCGCGGCCGACCACGCGATCCTCGGCACCGGGCCGGCCGGCATCGCCGGCTGCTTCTGGGCCCCCGAGCTGCACGATTTCGGCGGCCGGCTGCATTGCTTCTTCGCCCCGTGCATCGGGGCGGCGGACTGGAAACGGGTGCAGTGCCACATGATGCGGCTGCGCGACGGCGGCGACCCGGTCGTCGCAAGCGACTGGGAGTCGCCCCGCCCGGTCCGGCGGGCCGACGGCTCGCCGCTGCGGCGCGACGCCGAGCACCCCGGGCTCAGCCTGGACATGACCTACTTCGAGGACGCCGGGCGCAGCCACGTCGTGTGGTCCCAGCGGTACATCACCGACCGCATCGGCGATGCCGGGCTCTGGATCGCCACGATCGACCCCGCCGAACCGTGGCGGCTGACCAGCGACCCGGTGCACCTCCTCGCCGCCGGGTACGGGTGGGACGACGAGGTCGCCGAGGGCCCGTTCCTTGTCCGCCACGGCGACCGCCTCGTGCTGACCTACTCCGGCTCTGCGGTCGGGCCGACCTATGCCGTGGGGGCGATCGAGGCGGCCGCCGGCGCCGACCTGCTCGACCCGGGCGCCTGGACCCGGACCGCGGCGCCGGTCCTCGCCACCGGCCCCCACTTCAACCAGTGGGGGCCGGGGCACAACACGTTCGGCCGGGACGAGGACGGCGTGGAGCTCGTCGTGTTCCACGCGCACCCCACGCTCACCACCCGCGGGCGGTGCACGGCGCTGCGGCGCACCCACTGGGCCGCCGACGGCCGCCTGATCCTCGACCAGCGCCCCGACGAGGAGGTCGCCCCGCACCTGCGCACGGTGCGGGCGAGCGTGCACGTCGTTCAGAAGTCGTCGTCGAAGGACACCGTGCCGGCGACGCCGACCTGACAGGCCGGGACCCGCCGCTCGCGCATGCCGCCTGAGCTGCCCGGATGAGGCTACCGGCACGTTTCGCGGCATGGCGGGGGCCGTGGTGCAGTCCGCCGTTCCTTGCTGCGGGGACTTGACCCTGCGGAGGCCAGGGCACCGGCCCGGGGGTACGCCAGTGGCCCACCCGGGGGCGAGCGCCGGCGCTTCTCGGCAGGCTGTTGGGCATCCGGGCGGTCGTCCTTCACGACCGCCCCCGGCGCCAGGGGGAAGACATGGCAACCATTCACCTTCACCAGACCACCACCGCCACCCCGGAGCAGGTCCTGACGGCGTTGATCGACTTTGGGCCTGGCCGATCCGAGCTGTTCAGTGCCGACTCGGATGAGTTCCTGAAGGTGCACGAGCAGGGACCGACATTCGCGGATGTCACCGAGGGCACCAGCCAGGCCTGGGAGCGGCTGCGGTACGACTGGTCGGATCCCCGGCGAGTGGTCATGAAGACGATCGATTCGAACCTGTGGGGCGGTGCGTCAGGACACGTCTACACCATCACCGGCAACGCCGACGGGACGACCAACGTGGACGCCGTGGTGGTGCGAGAAGGTAAGAACGCCAAGGGACGGGTATTCGGATTCCTGTTCCGCACGGTGGCCAAGGGGGTCCTGGCGAAGGCGCTGGCCAGTACGGTCAAGGCCATCGAGGCCCGCAACAAGGTGTCGCTGCGCGGAAGTCGTTGACCCGCCGCGCTCCGGGGCCGAGGCGATCAGTCACTGTCGTGTAGCGACTGATCGCCAGGCCGCATGACGACAGGTGTCGGCGCCACTGGATGCTGATGGTCGCGCCGTCGCCCCGGCGAACTTCATCCCCTCTTTCCTCGCGCCGAGCGCGCCGCGCCGGCCGAGAGGACCCCGACGACCCAGCCCTTCACCGGCGAGGCGCCGGTCCCGCGAGTAACCCCGCTTCTGTGTGTCCCGTCATACCGGGTTACTGCCAGCCGATCTGAGCAGCGACAATGACTGGCAGCCGCGAGGTCCGACCGGTGTGGTCGGGCCCACTTGTCGACTTGCCGGGATCAGGAGCGCTGGGTGACGTGCCCATCAACGCCGAGGCTTCTGCGCTGCGAGGGCGTCGACGCGAGCAGGAGGCGCTCGACCGGCTGATGCGGGACGTTCGCGCCGGGCAGAGCCGGGTGCTCGTCCTGCGCGGCGAGGCCGGAGCGGGCAAGACAGCCCTGCTCGACTACCTGAACGCGCAGGCTTCGGCCGTCCGCGTGATCCGAGCGGCCGGGGTGGAACCGGAGTCCGAGATCGCCTACGCCGCCCTGCAGCAACTCTGCGCGCCGCTGCTCGGCTACCTCGACCGGCTCGCCGAGCCGCAGTGTGTCGCACTCGCCACCGCCTTCGGGCTGAGCGCCGGCGAGCCACCGGAGGCGCTGCTCGTCGGGCTGGCCGTGCTGGGGCTGCTCGCCGCGGCCGCGTCGGAGCAGCCGCTGGTCTGTGTCGTGGACGATGTGCAGTGGCTGGACCGGATGTCCGCGGTGATCCTCACCTTCGTCGCCCGGCGGCTGGATGCCGAGTCGGTCGCCCTGGTCTTCGGTGCGCGCAGCCCCGGTGACGAAGAAATCCTCGACGGGCTGCCGGAGCTGCGCGTCGAGGGATTGTCGGACGCGGACGCGCGGGAGCTCCTGGGCTCGGTGCTTCCCGGGCCGGTGGATGCCCGGGTACGAGACCGGATCGTCGCGGAGACGCGCGGCAACCCGCTCGCCCTGCTCGAGCTGCCCCGCGGTCTCACACCGGCGGAACTGGCGTTCGGGTTCGGCGGGCGGAGCACGACGCCTCTGGTGAACCGGGTGGAGGAGGGCTTCCAGCGACGCATCGCGGCGCTGCCGGCGGATACCCGCACGCTGCTGCTCACCGCAGCCGTCGAGCCGGTCGGCGATGTGCTGCTGCTGTGGCGCGCGGTCGAGCGGCTCAGCGTCGGGTTGGACGCCGCCGCACCCGCGGAGGCCGCGGGCCTGATCGAGATCGGTACCAGGGTACGGTTCCGGCACCCGCTGGTCCGCTCGGCCAGCTGGCGCACCGCCGAGCCCACCGAGCTGCGCGCCGTACACCGGGCGCTCGCCGAGGTGACCGACCCCCAGCAGGACCCCGACCGACGCGCCTGGCACCGGGCGCACGCCGCGCTGGGACCGGACGAAGAGGTCGCCGCCGAACTGGAGCAGTCGGCCGACCGGGCGATGGCGCGTGGCGGCCGGGCCGCGGCCGCCGCCTTCCTCACCCGCGCGGCCGAGCTCACTCCGGATCCGGCCGAGCGCACCGGGCGCATCCTGGCCGCCGCCGAGGCCCGATTCGCCGCCGGAGCCCTGGCCGAGGTGTCGGACCTGCTGGGCGCCGCCGAACTCGGTCCGCTCGACCCGGTACAGCAGGCCGCAGTGGAGCGGCTCCGCGCCAAGGCCGCGTTCGCGCTCAACGCCGGACGGGCAGCGGGACCGCCACTGCTGACGGCCGCACGCCGCTTGGAGGCGCTGGATCCCGTCGCGGCTCGGCAAACCTACCTGGCGGCGATCGGCGCGGCCGTGAACGCGGGGCGACTCGGCGGCGACGACCTGCGTCGGGCGGCCGAGGCCGCCCGCGACGTCACGCCCGGCGGGGAGCCCGCCGGCCTGCTACTCGCGGCTCTGACGGCATGTTTCCTGGAGGGACATGCGGTGGCAATACCGCTGTTCACCCGTGCCCTGGCCGCGGTCGCCGTCGAGAACGACCTGGATCTGGCCTGGCTGAACGGGGCCGTGGCGCACGAGGTATGGGACGACGCGGCATTTCTCACCAGAACCGAGCAGGTCGTCAGCTACGCCCGTACGAGCGGCAGGCTATCCCTCCTGCCGGCCGCACTGACCTTCCGTGCCACCGCGCTGATCCACGCCGGCCGCTTCGCTGACGCGGCGGACCTGCTCGACGAGGCCGAGGCCCTCGGAAACGTCACCGGCGCGCCGCCACATCCGGCCAGCATGGTCATTCTGGCTGCGCATCGCGGGCGCGAGGAGCCGGCGCTGGAACTCATCGAGGCTCTGGTGAGGTATGCCGAGGCGGGTGGCCTGGGGTGGAACCTGGCCGTCGCCGGATACAGCAGAGCGGTGCTGTTCAACGGGCTCGGCCAGTACCCGGCGGCGTTGGAGGCGGCGTTGGAGGCGGCCCGGTACGAAGACCTCGCTGTGCTGCAGTGGGCGCTCGGGGAACTAGTCGAGGCTGCGGTCCGTGCCGGCGCGAACAGCGTCGCGGCCGAGGCACGGGACCGGCTCGCCGCCCGTACGTCTGTCGTCGACACGGCCTGGGCACGCGGCGCCCAGGCGCTCGCAGACGCGCTGACCGGTCCGGCCGAGTCGGTCGAGGAGCACTACCGCGCGGCGGTCGAGCAGTTCGGCGCGACCCGGCTCAGCCTGCAAACGGCGCGTGCTCGCCTGCTCTACGGCGAATGGCTGCGCCGCGAGGGCCGGCGCGGAGACGCGCGGGACCAGTTGCGCGCCGCGCACGAAGCGTTCACCACCATGGGGGCCGAAGGATTCGCCGAGCGCGCCGGGCGCGAGCTCGCGGCCACCGGCGAGACGGTACGCAAGCGAGCCCTTGGGGTACGCGAGGAGCTCACCTCGCAGGAGGCGCAGATCGCGCGGCTGGCGGTGGCGGGGCGTACCAATCCGGAGATCGGCGCAGTGCTGTTCCTCAGTCCGCGCACCGTCGAATGGCACCTGCGCAAGATCTTCACCAAGCTGGGCATCAGCTCCCGCCGCGAGTTGGCCTCTTCCCTGCGCGACCGGTAACCAGCGGGAGCGCCCCGGGTACGCGCCAGGGTGCTTCCCTGGGGTGCCACCCGGGTTTCGCCGGTGAGTCTGGTCGGCATGAAACGACCACTGATCATCCTGATGGCGGCGGCGGTACCGGTGGCAGCGGCATTGGTGCCGATGGCCGCCAACGCCGCCTTCCACGACGGAAAGCCGGTCGCTGCCACGACCTGTGCCGCTGTTCCCGTCTCCGCGCCCGCCGGCACCGCAGTCGAAGGCGTGACAGCGGTCGCCCACGCCGGCGGGACCGTCACGTTCCCGGCCGCTCCTCCGCTGCACCCCCAGGAGGAGACGCTCACCGGCGTACCGGCCTGGTGTGAGGTCACGGTCACGGCGACCCACGCCGGAGCCAACGACCACGTCACGATCAAGGTCGTGCTGCCCCAGGACCGAAGGAACTGGACCGGCCGGTTCCAGGCCACCGGCGGCAGCGCCTATCTCGCCGGCGACTTCGGTTCGCCGCTGGTCGCCGCGATGAAGGCCGGCTACGTCGCCGCGGCCACCGACGCCGGTGTCGGTGCGAACCCGCTCGACGTCAGTGGCTGGGCGCTCACCTCGGCCGGCACGGTCAACACCCCGCTGCTGCAGGACTTCGCCTCCCGCTCGCTGCACGACATGGCCGTCGTCGGCAAGGACGTGGCCCGGAGGTACTACGGCAACCCGGTGACCTACTCGTACTGGAACGGCTGCTCGACCGGCGGCCGCCAGGGCTACGAGGAGGCCCAGGACTACCCGACGGACTTCGACGGGATCCTGGCCAAGGCGCCGGCGATCAACTGGGACCGGTTCGCGGTCGCGACGCTCTGGTCGCAGGCCGTCTTCAACGAGGAGAAGGTCGCGCCCACCAAGTGCGAGCTGGACGCGTTCACCACGGCCGCGGTCCAGGCCTGTGACACCCTCGACGGGGTCAGCGACGGCATCATCGATAACCCACAAGACTGCCACTGGGACGCCCGGCGGCTGGTCGGTACCAAGATTGTCTGCGAGGGCAAGGAGATCACAATCTCCCGAGCGACCGCCGACGCGGTGAACAAGGTCTGGGCCGGGCCGGTCTCGCCGAACGGCAAGCAGCTCTGGTACGGGCCGAACAAGGGCGCGAGCCTCGCCGCCCTGGCCACGCCCGGCGCGCCGTTCTTCGTGGCGGACAGTTGGGTGAAGTACTTCGTGACGCAGGACCCGTCGTTCGACACCACGAAGCTGACCTACCGGTCGTTCGACCAGCTCTTCCGCGCCTCGCAGCGGGAGTTCAACGACATCATCGGTACCGACGATCCGAACCTGTCCGCGTTCGCCAAGGCCGGCGGCAAGCTGCTCAGCTGGCACGGGCAGACCGACGAGTTGGTACCCACCCAGGGCACCGTCGACTATCGCGAGCGGGTCGCCCATACCCTCGGCGGCGACAATAAGGTCGACGACTTCTATCGCCTCTTCCTGCTCCCGGGCGTGAACCACTGCGGAGGCGGTACCGGCCCGCAGCCCACGGACGACCTGGGCGCGCTCGTCGACTGGGTGGAGAAGGGCAACGCCCCGGCCACTCTCGCCGCTACGACCGCTGACCGCAGTGTCACCCGCGACACCTGCCGGTACCCGACGGTGGCCCGCTACACCGGCCACGGCGACCCGGCCTCGGCCGCGAACTACCACTGCGTCAACGCCTGACCCCATCCGCGCAAGGCTTCGGCTCATGCCGCGAGTTGCCCCAGCAGTGCCCCGGTGCCCCAGGGCGGTCGCCAGGGTCCGTCCCTGGGGCGACGACAACGCTGCTGGCGCGATCTTGAATACGGGATGCCGGCCGGCATCGAGGAATCGCAGAGGAGTGGCAATCATGGAATACAAGCTCGAGGTGATCGTGCTACCGGTGACGGACGTCGACCGGGCCAAGGAGTTCTACAAGCGGATCGGCTTCCGGGAGGACCTCGACTACGTCGACGGCGAGAACTTCCGGGTCGTGCACTTCACCCCGCCGGGCTCGCAGTGCTCGATCATCGTCGGCAGCGGGATCAGCACGGCGGAGCCGGGCTCGGTGCAGAACCTGCACCTCATCGTGAGCGACATCGAGCAGGCGCGGGCCGAGCTGATCGGGAACGGCGTCGAGGTGAGTGAGATCTTCCACGACGAGGGCGGCGTCTTCCACCACGCGGGCACCGAGCAGCGGGCACCCGGGCTGTACCCGGGCCGGCGCTCGTACGGCTCGTTCTCGTCGTTCAATGATCCGGACGGCAACGGCTTCCTGCTGCAGGAAGTCACCGAGCGCATCCCCGGCCGCTGAGGAGACCACCATGGAGATCGTGTACGCCTCGGCACGGGAACTGGAGCAGGCGCTGCGCGACGCGGCGGTCGCGCATGGTCGGCACGAGCAGGAGATCGGGCGAGAGGATCCGGAGTGGCCGGTCTGGTACGCGGACTTCATGGCCCGCGCCAAGACCAGCGAGACGCCCTGAGGTACGCACGCACGCAGCACCCGCCCCGTCGTGGGACCCCGGAGCGACCCGGGTCCCACGGGGCGGGTGCCGCCCGGTCGATGAGAGGAGCGGCGGCAGGAGCCGCTGGACGACCTATGTGTAGCGGGCGCACAGCCAGTGGGTGCCGGCCCGCTCGAATGTCTTCATGCATCGCGTGCGTGGCGGACGACTCGGCCGCCGGTCAGTGCGTCCGCGACGTCCTCGTCGAGGAACTCTTCGACCAGCGGGGCCAGCAGCCCGGCCCGGTGCGGAAGGGAGGCGTGGGTGGTGCCGGGCAGGATCGCGAGGCGGCACCGCGGCATCGCGCAGACGTCGCCGGGGACACCGCCGCCGAGCAGGCGGAACATCCGCACGGCATGTTCCGGCCGGACGATGTCTGCGTCGCCGACCACGACCAGTGCGGGGACCCGCAGGGCGCGGATCCGCGCCGCCGTCCACCGCGGCGGATGCGCGTCCAGGACGGCCATCTTCGTGACGAGGCGGTCCCAGCCCGCCGGGTCGGGCGCGGTACGCAGGTACTCCTCGTGCAGCTCCGAGCCGTACAGGTGCTCGGGCCGCAGGTGCGCGGCGCCGTCGAGCAGCCCGGGGTGCAGGCCACCGCGGTCGAAGGCCGGCGAGGCGAGCACCAGCCGGCCGGCCCGCGCCGGGTGGTGGGTGCCGATCCGCAGCGCGACCGCGGCGCCCAGGCCCCAGCCCAGCAGGTCCGCCCGCGCCAGGCCGAGACGGTCCAGCAGCTGCATCACGTCGGCCGCGAAGCCCTCGACGGTGTACGGCCCGTCGCAGTCGGGGCTGCGTCCGTGCCCCGGCAGTTCGACGGCGACGACCCGCCGGGCGCCGGCCAGCAACGGCAGCAGCGTGCCGAAGGACGTACGGATGCCCGACAGCGCGGCCGGCACGAGGATCAGCGGCCGTCCCGGGCCGTCACCGTGCTCCTCGAAGTACATCTGCATGCGACGCAGTGTGCAGGCCCGCGCTTACGGTCGGCTTACCGCCGTAGGATGATCCGTCATGCGCTTCGGGATCCTCGGTCCGCTCGCCGTCACCACCGACGACGGCGAACCGGTGGTCGTGCCCGGCGCCAAGGTGCGCATGCTGCTGGCCGATCTGCTGGCGCACCGCAACACGGTGGTCTCCGCCGACCGGCTCATCGAGGACCTGTGGGGCGACGACGCACCGGCGAAACCCGCCGGCGCGCTGCAGGTGCGGGTATCGCAGCTGCGCAAGGCGCTCAACGACGCCGAGCCGGGCGCGCGTGACCTGATCGAGTCGCGGCCGCCGGGCTACCGGCTGCGGGCCGACGACGTCGACGCCGACCGGTTCGCCGCGCTCGCCGACGCCGCCGACCTCGACCGGCTCGGCGCGGCGCTCGCACTGTGGCGCGGCCAGGCGTACGCCGACGTGGCCGATAAGGAGTTCGCGCGCGCCGAGGCGGCCCGGCTCACCGAGCAGCGCCTCCTCGTGCACGAGCGGCTCGCCGAGGCGCGGCTGGCCCGCGGCGAGCACGACCAGGTCGCCGCGGAGCTGGCCGAGCTCGTCGAGCTCCACCCGCTGCGGGAAGGGCTGCGCGCCGTGCACATGCGCGCCCTGTACGCCGCGGGACGGCAGGCCGACGCCCTGGACAGCTACGCCGGGCTGCGGGAACGGCTCGCCGACGAGCTGGGCCTGGACCCAGGACCGGAACTGGCCGCCCTGTACCGGCAGATCCTCGAACAGGATCCTGCGCTCACCGCACCGCCGAAGTCCGCGATCGTCCGCAACAGCCTCCCCGCCCAGCTGGACGAGTTGATCGGCCGGGCCGAGGCCCTCACGGAACTGCGCACCCTGATCCCGGCCGCCCGGCTGGTCACCCTGGTCGGGCCGGGCGGGGTGGGCAAGACCCGGCTCGCCGCGGCGGCCGCCGCCGAACAGGTGCACCCGGACGGTGTGCACCTGGTGGAGCTGGCGCCGCTGGCGCCGGCGGACCCGCGGGTGGCCGAGCAGGTCCTCGGGACGCTCGGCCTGCACGAGGCGCCGGGCACCGCCGGGTCCGCGACCGACCGGCTGGTGACGGCGCTGCGGTACCGCGAGATGCTGCTGGTGCTGGACAACTGCGAGCACGTGGTCGCGGCGGCCGCCGCGCTGGTCGGGCGGCTGCTGCGCGACGCGGCCGGGGTGCGGGTGCTGGCCACCAGCCGGGAGCCGCTGCTGCTGAGCGGTGAGCAGGTCTGGGAGGTGGGGCCGCTCGCGCTGCCGGGCGACCCGGCCGACGTCGACGCGGTGCGGCGCTCGGCCGCGGCCCGGCTGTTCTCGGCGCGCGCGGCCGCGCAGCACCGCGGGTTCCGGCTCGACGAGCAGACCGCACCCGTGGTGGCGCAGCTGTGCCGCCGGCTGGACGGCCTGCCCTTGGCCCTGGAGCTGGCCGCGACCCGGGTGCGCGCGCTCGGCGTCCAGGGCGTCGTGGACCGCCTGGACGACCGTTTCGGGCTGCTCACCACCCGGCAGCGCGACGTGCCGGAACGGCAGCGGACCCTCACCGCGGTGATCGCGTGGAGCTGGGACCTGCTGGACCCGCAGGACCGTGCGGTGCTGGCGCGGCTGTCGGTCTTCCGCGACGGCTGCACCCCCGAAGCCGCCGAGCAGGTGTGCGACGCCGGCCTGGACGCCCTGGACCGGCTCGTGGAACGGTCGCTGGTGGTGGCCGAGCCGGGGCCACGGTACCGGCTGCTCGAGTCGATCGCGGAGTTCGGCGCCGCGCGGCTCACCGACGCCGCCGCGATCCGCAGCCGGCACGCCGGGTACTTCCGCTCCCTCGCCGAGCACGCCGACCCGCTGTTGCGCGGCCCCGAGCAGCAGCGGTGGCTCGCGGTCCTGGACGCCGAGCGGGCCAACCTGCAGGCCGCGCTCACGTACGGGGGCGGCTTGCGGCTGGCGCTGGCGCTCACCTGGTACTGGGTCCTGCGGGGGCGGCTCAGCGAGGCCCGCGCCGCCCTGGCGCTGACCGGCACGGCCGAGGAGGAGCGCCTCGCCGCGCCCTGGCGGCTCGGGCTGGCGCTGCTGCAGGGCGAGCGGGTACCCGCGGAGGTCCGGGACGTGCTTGCCCTGGATCCGGCCGGACGGTCGGCCTGGTTCGTGGCGGACGCCGTGCTGGACCGGGGTAATTTGGCGCTCGCCGCCGAGCTGCTGCCGGAGCAGTTCGACGACGCGTGGACCGAGGCAGCGGTGCTGGCGTCGCGGGCGATGATCGCGCACGCCGCCGGTGAGCTGTCCGCGCTGGAGGCGGCCGCGACCCGCAGCGACGCGCTGTTCGCCGAGCTCGGCGACCGGTGGGGGCGGCTGCGGGCCAGCGACTGGCTCGGCGGGCTGGCGGAGTTCCGCGGCCGACACGAACGGGCCGCCGCCCTGCACCGGGAAGGGCTGCGCTGGGCGACCGAGCTCTCGCTGGCGCCGCAGGTCGGCGCGAAACTGTCGTGGCTGGCCTGGCTGGCGGTGCAGCGCCGGGACCACGACACGGGGCGGGAGCTGGCCGAACGCGCCTACCGGCTGGCCGTGGAGCAGGGCGCGCCCACCGCGGTGGTGTTCGCCGAGACGAGCCTCGGCATCGCGGCCCGCCGCTCGGGCCGCCTCGACCAGGCCGTCACCCACCTGACCCGCATCGCCGACCAGGGCCGGGTCGAGCCGAGCCCGCCGCCGTACCTGCCGATGATCCTGGTCGAGCTGGCCTACGCGCGGGAGTTGCAGGGCGACCCGGCGGCCGCCTGGGCACTGCACACGGAGGCGTACGACAGCGCCATCGGCTCCACTCGCGACGGCATCGGCGCGGCCGAGGGCATGGCCACGGTGGCCGAGCCGGCCGTGGCGGCCCGGCTGCTGGGTGCCGCGGCCACCGCCCGCGAGCAAAACTTCGCCCCGGCCGCCCCGGCCGAGCAGGACGAGCTCGACCGGGCGGCGCGACGGGCGGTTGCCGCGCTCGGCCAGGAACGCTTCGACGAGCTGGTGGCCGAGGGCGCCAAACTCAGCCTCGCTCAGGCGGTGGCCTTCGGCCGGTAGGTCGCGACGATGACACCGTTGGTGAAGACCCGGGTGTCGATGAGTTCGAACGTGGCCTTGACGTCGCTCAGCACGCTGGAGAAGCTGGCGGCGCCCACGATGACCGGGTGGATCCAGAACTTCACCTCGTCGACCAGGCCGGCCGTGACCAGCTGCGCGGTGACCGCACCGTAGCCGTACTGCACGATGTTCCGGCCGTCCTGCTCCTTGAGCTTCGCGACCGCCTCGACCAGGTCCCCTTCCAGCACCTCGGTGTTCCTCCAGGAGGGGTCCTTCAGCGTGGTCGACGCCACGTACTTCTTGACGTTGTTGAAGAAGGCGGCGCCGGTGGTGGGATCGTTCTCGTCCATCGCCGGCCAGGCCTGCGAGAAGCCGTCGTAGGTGGCGCGGCCCATGAGCAGCGCGTCCGCGCCGTTGGTGAGCTCGGCGGCCAACTCGGTCGCTTCCTCGGCGAAGTAGGGCGACGTCCAGATCGGGTGCTCGATGACGCCGTCGAGGGTGAGGTAGGTGGAGTTGATGAGCTTGCGCATGGAGGCTCTCCCGGGTGCGTCGTGGTGATCGCTGCTGACAGGGAACACTCTGCCGAGGGCCGCTTACGATTCGCTTCAGATTGCCTTATGCCGGCAACGGCGGCCCCGGGGGAATCGCCCTGGTTCGGTCCTCATCGAGGGCCGAATGTCTCCGAGCTTCACTGTTCTCACGGCGCCCTCCGGGTGCGCCTCCGCTCGCAGGTGACCGCCAACGGCGCAACTCGAGAATCCGGGTCGCCGTCATGCGCGGCCGGTACATGCTCGGCCTGATGGATGCCGACCGGCAGGCCTCGGCTCGGGCGGCGCCGACCTTCGTGCGCTCCGGTGAGGGGTGTGCGGGCGCCCGCCGACAACACCGAGTCGATGTCGATGACCAGCCGCGACCCGGGCGGTGGCGCCGAAGGATCGGCGGGCGCTGAGCCGGAGCCGCACGATGCCTTGCAGTAGTGCCGGGCTTCGTCGCGCAGCTGCGTCGCGCATGACAGCGGCGCGTCGTCGGGACGTTCGACAGAGAGCAGCCGCTACCGCCTTGCTGGCGTGCTTCGCGGCCAGGGCCGCTACGCCGAGGCCGAAGCCGACATGCGGATGATGGACGTGGCCCGGACCCGGCTATTCTGCGCCGAACACCTCGACACCCTCGACAGCCGCAGCAACCTCGCCGGCGTACTGCGGGACCAAGGCCGCTACGACGACGCCGAAGCCGAGCACCAGGCGGTGCTCGAGGCCCGGACCCGGCTATTCGGCGCCGAACACCTCGACACCCTGTCGCGTCGTGCGCAACTCGCAACGACCTCGCCTACTGGCAGGAACAGCTGGCGCAAACCGACCGGCGTGACCTCAGATCAGATCATTTCGGATAGACCAGCCACGAACCTGCCCGAGCGGCGAGGGCTAGCCGGTGTGGTCTCCGCCGCTGTGCGTTGCAGGGCCGGCGATCTGAGCGCCGCAAGGACATGTGCATCTCGCACGATCCCGGCCCGTGCCACGGCGCCGAGGTCCGCCTCCGCGGCGAGGTGGCTGCCCGTCCACGAGCGCCCACTGACCGGCCCGTCGCCGCTCCGGGGCCGGTCCATGCCGATCATCCACATGGAATGTCCCCCCCACTCGGACAAGGTTTCCCTGCCGAACGGACACGGTAGTGACGCCGGGAGGCGCAACGTATCGATCATGCCGGCACTGCCGTGATATCACCGTGCCATGGTGATGCTCGGCATCGACTTCGGCACCTCGTCCACCGTAGCGGTCCTCGGGCTGGACGACGGACGGACAATGCCGCTGCTGTTCGGTGAGACGCCGCTGCTGATCTCCGCCGTCTGTGTCACACCGGGTGGTGACCTGCTCGTCGGCCGCGATGCCGTACGGGCATCGCGCGCCCGGCCGGATGCCTTCGAGCCCCACCCGAAGTCCCGCATCGACGACGGGGAGGTGCTGCTCGGTGACCGCGCGGTGCCAGTGGCCGAGCTCATCGGCGCGGTGCTACGACGGGTGCACGACGAGGCGGTCCGGGTGGCAGGTGCCCCGGTCGACCGGCTGATCCTGGCCCACCCAGCAGGTTGGGGCCCCCGGCGCCGGCAGACGCTACGCGAGGCGGCCGCCATCGCAGGGCTGCCGCCGGCAGCGCTCGTAGCCGAGCCTGTCGCCGCCGCGGCCTACTACGCCCACGTCCTCGGCTATACCGTACCTCCGGGCGGCTGCCTCGTGGTGTACGACTTCGGCGCAGGCACGTTCGACGCGTCGGTGGTACGACCCACCGCCGGCGGGTTCGAGGTGCTGGCCGAGGACGGCATCCTCGACGCCGGCGGCCTGGATGTCGACGCCGCGATCGTCGCGCACCTCGGCGCCACCTACAGCGCCCGCGACCCCGACGGCTGGCACCGGCTCACCGCGCCGGCCACCCCCACCGACCGGCGCACATCCCGTACCTTCTGGGACGACGTTCGCGCCGGCAAGGAGGAACTGTCCCGCACCTCCATGACAACCATCTTCGTGCCGATCCTCGACGTCGAGGCGCCCCTCGGACGGGAACAGCTCGAGCACCTCGCCCGCCCGCTGCTCGACCGCACCGTCGCGGCCACCCGGCTCGCAGTACGCAATGCCGGAATCCCCGCTGAACAAATCGCCGCGGTGTTCCTCGTCGGCGGCTCCAGCCGCATGTCGCTACCCGCCACACTGCTGCACCGGGCGCTGGGCACGCCGCCGACGGTCATCGAACAGCCCGAGCAAGTCGTGGCCGGCGGCACCTTACGCGTGAACGGCGCCGAGCCGCCTTCGAAGACCGAACCACCGGAATCGGTACCGTCGGAAGCTTCGACACCTGCGCCGGCGGAGCAGCCCGCACCGCCGGCGCCAACGCTCGCTCTGTCGGACCCGAACGCACCGATCTCCCCTGACCCGGTATCGCCCGCGCCCAACCTTCGCGATGCGACTGAGCCTGATCGTCATCATCGGCATGGCAACGAAGTCGAGACGGCGACCGACCAACCGATCCAGGCCGCCGAACAGACGCAGGCAAGCGACGCTTTGGAGATCGGTGAATCCGCCGCCGAACCGGGCGAGTCCCCGCCGGTGGATGCAAGCCGGCCCGGTACGACGTTCGAGGTCGTGGGGCTGACAGCTCCAGCACGCAAGCGGCGTCGTCTGCTCGCCGTTTCGGCCGCCGTCGTCGCCGTGGCTGCCGCGGTCGCCGTGGTTGTGACCGCCCTGCGCACCGAATCATCCGGCAGCGCCCCCAATCGCACGACCGCGTCCATCGCGGCGTCCGCCACGGTTACCCCCACCCGGCTCGCCACCATCACCGACCACAAGGCCACGGTGTTTTCGGTGGCATTCAGCCCGGACCGCAAAACCATGGCCACCGGCGGCGGCGACGCAGTCATGCTGTGGAACGTGACCGACCCGGCCGCACCGACCCGGCTCGCCACCATCACCGACCACAAAGGCACAGTGTCTTCGGTGGCATTCAGCCCGGACGGCCAAACCATGGCCACCGCCGGCGAAGACGGGGTCATCGTCTGGAACGTGACAACCCCAGCCACACCGACCCGGCTCGCCACCATCACCGACCAACGGAACGTGTTTACGGTGGCGTTCAGCCCGGACCGCAAGACCATGGCCACCGGTGGCCTGGACTACAAACTCATGCTGTGGAACGTGACAAACCCAGCCACGCCGAACCGACTCGCCACCATCACGGACCACAAGTCCTCAGTGTTCGATGTGGCGTTCAGCCCGGACGGCAGAACCATGGCCACCGCCGGCGGCGACGCCGCCATGATCTGGAACGTGACCAACCCAGCCGCACCGAACCGACTCGCCACCATCACCGAACACAAGGGCTATGTCCTGTCAGTGGCGTTTACTCCAAACGGCAAAACCATGGCCACCGGCGGCGAAGACAACACGGCCATGATCTGGAACGTGACAAACCCAGCCACACCGGCCCGACTCGCCGCCATCACCGAACACAGGGGCATGGTGTATTCGCTGGCGTTCACTCCGGACGGCAAAACCATGGCAACCACCACCTCCCGCATCGACAACACCACGGCTGGCGACAATACGGCCAGGGTGTGGAACATGACCAACCCGGCTGCGCCGACCAAAGCCGCCACCATCACCGAGCACAATGCACCGGTGTATTCGGTAGCGTTCAGTCCAGACGGCAAAACCATGGCCACTGCCGGGGAAGACAGGAGGATCATGCTATGGCGGCTAGCCGTAGCCTAACCTCGTTCTCCGGTGCCCACGGCCTCTACAGGGCGAGGCGATATTGACCCTAGTTATCCACACTCGGGGCCGTTCGGTGCTGCGCCCCGTCGGCATCCGAGACACTGACGCAGCCACCTGGTAGCCGGGCAAGACCCTCCTCGGCGGCGGCCAAGCCGGCCAGGCCCAGACCCGATCGTTGCGGCTTATCGCCAACCCTGAAGCCGACAACGCCGATCCTCAAGACATCTACCGCAGGGTAGTCCTACTGCACCCGGACGACCCCGACTACCCGGTCTGGTGCGGTCATGCTGGCCCGGGCCGGGCTCGCCCGTGTCGGCGCCGACGACGGACCCCGTCAACTCTGGACGCGGAACACGCTCTCCGCTCCGTGGAGACCATCTCAGCCGAACGGACACGGTGTCGGCATCGGCTCGCACACCGTATCGATCTTGTTGCTCGGCTGTGGTATGACCGTGCCGTGATGACGCTGGGCATCGACTTCGGCACCTCGTCCACCGTGGCGGTCATCGGGTTGGGCGATGGACACGGACGGGCACTGCCGCTGCTGTTCGGTGAGACGCCGCTGTTGCCTTCCGCCGTCTGCGTCACGCCCGGCGGTGAGCTGATTGTCGGCCGCGATGCGGTGCGCGCGTCGCGGAGCCGGCCGGAGGCGTTCGAGGCGCACCCGAAATCTCGCATCGACGACGGCGAAGTCCTGCTCGGTGACCGGGCGGTGCCGGTGGCCGAACTCATCGGCGCGGTGCTGCGCCGGGTGCATGACGAGGCGGTTCGGGTTGCGGGTGCCGGGGTCGACCGGCTGGTCCTGACCCACCCGGCGGGCTGGGGCGCCCGCCGTCGGCACACGCTGCTGGAGGCCGCCGCCGTCGCGGGTCTGCCACCGGCAGCGCTCGTCGCCGAGCCTGTCGCCGCCGCGGCGTACTACGTGCAGGTCCTCGGGCACTCGATTCCGGCGGGTGATTGCCTCGTGGTGTACGACTTCGGTGCGGGCACGTTCGACGCATCCGTGGTCCGGCGCACAGCCGACGGGTTCGAGGTGCTGGCCGAGGAGGGCATCCTGGATGCCGGTGGGCTGGACGTCGACGCGGCGATCGTCGCGCATCTCGGCGCCACCCACGGCGTGCGCGACCCGGAGGGTTGGCACCGGCTCACCGCCCCGGCCACCTCCACCGACCGGCGAACGTCGCGCACCTTCTGGGACGACGTCCGCACCGGCAAGGAAGAACTCTCCCGCACCTCCATGACGACGATCTTCGTGCCGATCCTCGACCTGGACGCCGTCCTCGGCCGGGAGCAACTGGACCATCTCGCCCGACCACTGCTGGACCGGACGGTCACAGCGACCCGCCTCGCCGTACGCAATGCCGGGATCCGCACCGAGCAGGTCGCGGCAGTGTTCCTCGTCGGCGGTTCCAGCCGCATGTCATTGTCCGCCACGCTGCTGCACCGCGCGCTGGGCATCGCGCCGACCGTGATCGAACAGCCCGAACTGATCGTGGCGGGCGGCACCTTGCACATTGACGGCGCCGACCCGCACACTACGGCACCGCCGGTTAGGAACGAAGCGCCGGCTTCGGTACCGCAGGAAGCCTCCCCACTCGTGGTGGTCGAGCAGCCGACGCCGCCAGCACCTGCGCCGCCGGACCCGCCCGGGCCGATATCGCCTGCCCCCGCATCGTCCGCAGCGCCACCCGCACCGATGTCGCTGGCATCCACACCTGCTCACCCACCTGCGCAAGTGGGACATGAGTCGGCTGCTGAAGATGAGCGGGGCGCTGGCCAACCGGTCCAGGCCACCGTGCCGACACGGACACCTGAGACGATCGACCCCCCGCATGCGGACGAAGGCCAGCTACTGACGACCGTCGAGGTCGTGGCGCCGACGGCACCGGCACGCCGGCAGCGTCGCCTGCTCGCCGGCGCCGCTACCGCTGTGGCCGTGATCATCGCTGTCGTTGTGGTGTTCGCCCTGAAGTCCGGGCCCCCGGTCACCAAACCAACCGCTAACGCTGCCACCAGCCTGCCGGCGTCGAACGCGGCGTCTGCCACGGAGACGCCCACAACCCCTGTGACCCTGCTCGCCACCCTGACCGACCACAACAACGAGGTGCACTCGGTGGCGTTCAGTCCGGACGGCAAGACCATGGCCACCGGCGACAGGGACAACACAGTCATGGGGTGGAACGTGACCAACCCGGCCACGCCTACCCGTATCGCCAACCTCACCGGCCACGGGAACACGGTGGAGGATGTGGCGTTCAGCTCAGGCGGCAAGACGATGGCCACCGCCAGCAACGACCACACGGCCATCGTCTGGCGGCTTGCTGTCACTTAATTCATTAGAGGCTTCGTCGCAAGGATCTGCTCCCAGTCGCATCGCGCGCCATGCGGCTGCCGATCGTCCGCACGGTCGTCCGGCTCGCCGGCGACTCGCGGATGCTGCACCTGATGGCGGACGTCATCGTCGTCGCGCTGCGGCTGCGCAACCAGGTCGGCTAGCCGCTCCGGGAGTCCGGGCGAGAAGTAGACATGGCCCATGCCACGTCACCCATGGCTCGATCAGCCGGCCTCGACGGACGCCTCCGCATGATCGGCTTCCCACGCCGTGTTGCGTGGCCGGCCGCTGCAGGAAGACGTCGTGCGCCCGCGCGGCCGGCTCGCGCCGGCGCAGGCCGACCGCTCGCCCGGCGACAGCGTCTCGCGCACCGCCCGCCGTAGCGACGTCACGCCCGGCGCGGGTGGGCCGCCCGCCGCCGCGGCGGCCGCGCGGGCCCGGTCCGCGGCGCGCAGGTCGGGGATGTGGTTGTAGAGGGTGCCGGGGCGCGACCCGTCGTTGATACGGTCGACCGGATGAGGGGTCTGGATTTCGACGCCGTTGACCGCCCGGACTTCGACACCGTCCTGCGCGGCTACGAGCCCGGCCGCATCGACCACCTAGTCCGCCGCGCCGCCGACGCCCTACCCTTGAGCGACCCGGCCGAGGCCGCCGAGGTCCGCGCCGCCCTGGCCGGGCCCGCCCTGGTCGTCGTCCCGCGCGGCTACGACCGGGCCCACCTGCGCAAACTGCACGCCCACCTGATCCGGGAGGCCCCGTGAACGTGGCGGTTCCCGCCCTCGTCGGGGCGCTCGCCTCGGTGATCGTGGCCATCCTGTCGGCCCAGTTCACCGCCCGCCATCAGCAGCGCGGCGCCGATGACGCCGAGCGGCGGCTCATCCGCGAGACCTACCTCAACCCGCTGCGCTTCCACACGGTGGAGAACTACTTCCGCCTCGCCGACACGCTGCCGCGCATCGAGGCTGGCGGCGGGCGCTTCGCGGAGCTGGCCGTCCTGGACCGGCCGGAGGAGATCGCCGGCAAGCCCGTCCGCTGGTTCGCCGGCGATGGCATCCGCCTCACCTCGGCGGCGTACCTGGCGGCGTGCCTGTTCGCGCACATCGCCCGCGTCCGGGAGAACGTGCCCTACCTGAGCCTGTCCAAGACAGCCGACACCCGCCTCGGCGCGCTGCTGCTGCGGGTGCACGTCGGCTTCCTCAAGGACCGCGGCATCCCGTACGCGGCCCAGACGAGCATCGGCCACGACCTGTGGCACCGCGAGGAGCGCCGGCTGCTGAGCTTCCGCGAGTTCTGCGAGTTGCTCGGCGACCCGAAGTACGCGCCCTGGCTGGAACGCCTCGTCGGCTTCTACGTCGACCTCGGCAACGGCCGCCGCATCCCGCAGGTCCGGCTGCTGATCGAGGCCCTGGAAGAGCTCGCCGGCTTCGTCGACGGCCACGTCGGCGGCGGCCACTCGGTCGAGACCCGGGTCGGCATCGAGCGGGCCACCCGTGACCGCTATGAGGAACTGCGCGGCTCGTAGCGGCCGGTCAGCCGGCTGATCACCAGTCAGGCCCACCGCGGCTGCCGTCGGCAGCCGAACGTCACGCTCGTACCTGGACAGCTCATGACGGGTGAGCGTCGGGCGACCGGATGCAGCGCAATCTACGTCTCGAGTCCGGGCTGGAGTACCGGGTTCGTAGGGGGCACTCCCGAGACTCTGAGGCGGTGGTCGCAGAAGCGCCACCACCTCAGAGCGTCGAGGCCGTTTTACGCCGTAGCGCGCGCGGCGGTCTCGATGAGCTGGGTAACCGCATCCGGGGCGGTGACCAGCGACAGGTGCGCGGCGTTGACCTTGACCACGTGCGCTCGCGCGTGCGCGGCCATGGACAGCTGGGCCGCCGGGGGGATGACCTTGTCCTGCGTGCCGACGAGGTCCCACGATGGGATCGACGCCCATGCCGGCGCGCCAGATTGCTCGCCCAGCGCGATCAGCGAGGTCGGGCTCTGTGAGGCCGCGAGAACCGATACCTGGGACGGGGACAGCCCGCCACCCATCGCCGCCGCGAACACCTTCGGGAGCAGGTAGGTGTCATAGATGCCGTCCGGCGCGCCCGGGTATGTCACCAGTTTGAACACCGATGCGGGGTTGCTGCCGGCCGGTGCGAGGACCGAGTCGGCGCTGGTCAGCCCGGCCACCGACTGGTTCGCATCCGGGATGTAGGCGTCCACATAGACCAGAGCCTTGACGTTGGCGTTGCCGGTGGCGGCGTTGGTGATGACGGCGCCACCGTACGAGTGTCCAACCAGGACAATCGGTCCCGTGATTCCGCTGAGGAAGTCACGCAGGTAGTCGGCGTCGCTGGACAGGCCCCGCAGCGGGTTCGGTGCCACAACGACGGGGTAGCCGTCGTGCTGCAGCCGGCTCACCTCGCCCGACCAACTGGACCCGTCGGCCCAGGCACCGTGTACCAGCACGACGGTCGGCTTGGGCTGGGCTTGGGCAGGACTTGTCACATGGCTGGTCGAAGCCTGCGCGGTGCCGACCCCGACCAGGCCGAACGTGAGCGCGGCAGCGGCCGCTCCTATGTAGATGGTCCGCCGACGGAGGGGGAGTTTCATCGTGTTCCCTTTCAGTCTTGGATAAAGTCGAGCAGGGCGGCGTTGACCTGGTCGGCGTGGGTCCACGCGATGGCATGCGGCCCGCCCTCGATGACGAGCAGCCGCATGTCCTTGATGAGTCCGGGCAGCCGCTGGGCGGTCAGCCCGATCGGCAGGATGCGGTCCTGGTCGCCGTGCATCACGAGGACCGGCACGTCGATTTTCGGCAGGTCGTTGCGGAAGTCGGTGAGCCAGGTGGGGATGCACGCTACGGCGGCGATCGGAGACCCGGCCACGGCGAGGTTCCAGCTGGCCTGGAGCACCTGGTCGCTGACCAGGGTCCCGCCGTAGGTGTCGAAGTTGTAGAAGTTTTCCAGGAACTGCTTGAGCCACACGTACCGGTCCGCCTGTGCGGCTTGGATGAAACCATCGAACAGCGACTGTGGCGCGCCCTCGGGGTTATCCGCCGTCCCAAGCAGGAATGGAGGGATCGGCGAGAGCAGGACAGCCTTGGCGACCCGCTCGGTGCCGTACCTACCGAGGTAGTGGGTGATGTCACCGGTGCCCATCGAGTGCCCGACGAGAATGGCGCCGCGAACGTCCAGCTGCGTCAGAAGTTTGTTGACGTCGGAGGCGAACGTGTCGTAGTCGTATCCGGTCGCGGGTTGGCTGGAGTTACCCCATCCCCGCCGATCGTAGGTAATGACCCGGTATCCGGCCGCGAGCAGTTGGGAAAGTTGTTTCTCCCAGGAGCGGCCGCTGAGTGGGTAGCCGTGGCTGAGCACCACGGGTGTACCGCTGCCGTGGTCTTCGTAGTAGATATTGACGGGGTTGGCGCCTTCCGAGCCAACCGCTAGGTAGGGCATGCGTACTCCTTCCGTGTCGACCCCCGGGGAGGGGAACCTGGCCGAAGGTACGGACCCTGGGGCGGTCGCCGAATCACTCGTGATGCGTAGTCCTCGTCGTCACGGGCGATATCGACCCGAACACGAGACATGCGAAATTCGGAGCGTCCTCGGCGGGGTATCCTGGGCAGGACGTTGCGCATTCATCGTTCCTACGTAGGGTGTGTTCGTGAGGGCGCCTGAACACGGGCAATCGGGTGAATCGCGGCCGCACTCCCAGTTCAGGGTGTTCGGCGGACTGCGCGCCGCCCGCGACGGTGCTGAGGTCGACCTCGGTCCGTGGCGCCAGCAGGTCATTCTCGCCATGCTCCTCGTCGCCGCCGGCGGCGTCGTCAGCATCGAGTCCATGGTCGACTGCCTGTGGGGCGAAAACCCGCCCGCGAGTGCTATAAACCAGATTCAGCGGCATGTCGGCCAACTCCGGCGGATTCTCGAGCCTGACCTACCGGCCCGCTCCAATGGGCGATATCTGTTGCCCGCGGGCACCGGGTACCGGTTCCTGATCGCGACTGAGGACTGCGACCTGGCCATGTTCCGTGAGCTGGTACGCCGGGCCCGCGCAGACGTGGCGAGTGGGAACACGACAGCCGGCGTGCGGGCGTATCTCACGGCTTTTGAGCTCGGGCGAAGTCCGGCGTTCGCCGGCTTTCCCGTTCAGACCCTGAATACGGCCGGGTTTGTGGCGGTCGAACGGGAGCGGATCGCGGTGGCGGTCGCGGCGACCGATGCCGCGATCTTGAGTGGCATGGCCGACAGAGCACTGACACCGCTGTTGATCATTGCCGAAGCGGCTCCGTTGGATGAGGCGCTACAGGCCAGCCTGATGCGCGCCCATCTGGCTACCGGTAACCGGGCCGAAGCCCAGCGGGTGTTCGAGCAGACGCGTCGACGGCTTGTCGAAGAACTCGGCGTGGAACCGGGACCGCGGTTGCGCGACGCATACCGCGAACTGCTCGCGAGTGGCTGGACACCAGAGGATGAACAGGCACCGGCAAATGTCCTTCGCCCCGCCCAGCTACCCCCACCTGTCGCCGGCTTCGTACGACGCAACGATGTGGCCGCCATTCTCGATGAGCGGTTGGCCGACACGTTCAGCGAGACGACGGTTGTCATCACTGCGTTGGGCGGCATGGGCGGCATCGGAAAGACCGCCCTCGCTGTCCACTGGGCGCACGAGATCGCCGACAAGTTTCCCGACGGCCAGCTCTACCTGAATCTGCGCGGCTTCGATCCGACCGGGCGGGTGATGTCGTCGGACGACGCGCTGTCCACGTTGCTCGCTTCGCTCGGTGAACAGGACACACCCGAGCAGAGCCTGGACGTGCGGGTTGCCCGCTACCGCACAGTCCTGGCCGGCCGTCGTATGTTGATTCTGTTGGACAACGCCCGCGACGCGGAGCAGGTCCGTCCGTTGCTGCCCGCTACCCGTGGCAGCCTGGTCATCGTCACGAGTCGCAACAGCATGGTCAGTCTCGTCGCTCGCGAAGGTGCCCGGTACGTACAGCTCGACCGGCTCAACGAAGCGGAGTCGCACGAGTTCCTGGTCAACCGGCTGGAACGGGCACGCACGGACGCCGAAGCCGACGCGGTGCGTGACATCGTGACGGCATGCGCAGGCCTGCCGTTGGCACTGGCGATCGTGGCCGCCCGGGCCGCCCTCAATCCCCGGTTGCCGTTGCGCGTCATCGCGGCCCAGCTGGCCACGCCTTCCGGTGCCCTCGACACGCTGTCCACTGTAGAGCGAGGCGATGACCTGCGGACGGTGTTCTCGTGGTCGTACCACAATCTCGAACCAGACGCGGCCTACATCTTTCGCGTCCTGGCCGCACACCCCGGGCAGGAGATCTCACTCGAGTCGGTGGCGAGCGCAGCGGGAATCGACCGGACGAACACCCGGCTCCGGCTGGACGCGCTGGTAGCTGCGAACCTACTCGTGGAGTCGCGGCCCGGGCGGTTCTCTCTGCACGACTTCCTGCGGGCGTACGGCGGTGAAGTGCTGAACCGAGCGGGCGAGCGCGAGGCGGTCGAGCGCCGACTCGTCGTGCACTATCTGCACTCCGTCCACGCATGTTACGCCAGGTACTGGCGACAGCCGGTCACGGTCCTCCCGGCCCCTGGACCGGACGTGTGGGCCGAGACGTGCCAAAGCCTGCAAGAGGCTCTCGACTGGTACACGCGCGAACAACCGGCGGTCTGGCCCATCGCCGAGGTGGCTCTGCGGCACGGCATGGTGCGGGAGGCGGCCCTCCTCGTCCTGGGTGTGGTACCGGGACTGGACCGGCCACCTCACGCGCCCGAGACGAATGTGACGATCGCGCAGCGCATCCTGGATGCCGCCCCAGGCATCGTCGAGCCCGTCGTCGAAGCGGAGCTCGAACGTTGCGTCGCGATGTTGTCACCTGTCGCGGACGCCGTCACGCACATGCAACGAGCACTGTCCATCTTCGCCAGGATAGGCGATCTCGCCGGGCAGTCGAATGTCTCGCGCAACCTTGCCATGCGGAACATGGTGCAGGGCGACACGGCGTGCCTGGCCCACGCCGAACGCGCGGTGGAATTGGCCCGGCAGGCCGGGCGACGCGATCTTCTGGCATCGGGGCTGCTGACGCTCAGCGAGATCCATCTGAAGTTCGAGCGCACCGAGCTCGGTCGACGGGCCGGGGAGGAAGGCTTGGCAATCGTCTGGGCGGACAGGCTCAACCATCTCAACATCTACTACGCGCGGTACGTCGCCGAGGCGTCGTGGAAGCTTGGCCGGCTCGACCAGGCGATTGAGGTGGCCGAATGGGGGCTCGCGGAGGCAGTCAGCGAGTCAAACGGTCCCTTGTGCGCCACTGCCGCGGTTCTCGCGAGGGCGGCCTTCGATCGCGGTGACATGGTCCGCGCCGAGCAGGCGTCCCAGCGGTTCGAGACTCTCATCGCCGGTGACGGCTTCCACGAACTGGTCGAAATGTCCAGCGTCGAGGAGGCGGTCGGCTACCGGGACATGGTGGCGTACGTGCGGGCGCGGTTGAACCTTCTGGAAACACCGCCCTGATCCGCGGTCGCCTGCACTGATTCTGCACTGCGTCCACACAGCGGTGCGATCCGATCTGCACCATGCGTGCAGATCGTTCTCCCCGGATACTCGCCGAGCTGTCGTTCGAGGCGGCGACGAGCGGGAGTCTGGCCGATGCGGAGGCATATGCCCGGCGCAGTGAGCGCGCCGCCAGGTCGGCCGGGTGGTCGCAGGCGGAGCTTGACTCCATCGCGTGTACCCCGCTACTCGCCTGGCGCGGTGAGGATGCGCGAACCATGCACGCGGCCCGGCGTCAGCGCGCCGCGGCCGCGGCGCTCGACAACGAGCCCGCCAACCGCGCCGCCGCTCACGGACTGATGGTGATGCACCTCGGACGATCGCGCTACCCGGAGGCGTTCGCGGTCGCGCGCAGGGCGTGGGAACTTCACCCGGGTACAACGGGCAAAGCGCCTCTGGTTGTCATGATCGAGGCCGGCGTGCGCTGCGGTCGGCGCGCGACAGCGAAGGAAGCGCTCGCCCGGCTGAGAGAATGGGTCGGGCGCTGTACGACACCGCTTGCTTCGGCGCTGTCGGTTCGGTGCGCGGCGGCGCTCGCGAACGACGCTCGTGCGGCGGAGGCCCTGTACCACCAAGCGCTTCGGCTCATCGATGAAACCGAGACGCTGACACATCGGGCGTACACCCGGCTCGTCTTCGGTGAGTGGCTGCGCCGTCATCGCCGGCGGGCGGAAGCGCGAGCGTACCTGGCCGACGCTGTGGAGATGTTCACCGCCATCGGTGCTCCGGCGTACGGACAGCGGGCCGCGGCCGAACTCGCCTTGACGACGCGGCCGATCGACGAGGCCGGCAACAGCTTGCAACTGACCCCGCAACAGCGTCAGGTCGCCGAGCTCGTCGTGCGGGGCGCCACCAACCGCGAAGTCGCCACGCGTCTGTTCATCAGCGCGCACACGGTCAACCACCACCTGCGCGGAATCTTCCGCACGGTGGGCGTCGCCTCCCGGCGCGAGCTTCGGACAGCTCTGGCGTCCCGTGCCGGCACAAGCCACTTACGACAGTTCGCGGGACTGACCGGTCAGGAGCAGGCGGTCGCGTGTCGGGTTGCGGCCGGTGCGTCGAACCGGGAGGTCGCCGCTGAGCTCTTCCTCAGCCCGAGCACAGTGGACTACCACCTCCGCAAGGTCTTCCGCAAGCTCGGCATCTCCTCGCGCCACGAGCTGGCACGGGTTGTAGCGAACGAGGTGTGAGGGCGCTGTTCCTTGGACGGCTCAGCTGGAGGTATCGCCTCGTGCAACGGGGCCTGTGCTGCCCGGCAGGTGGTAGACCACCAGCGTCTGCTCGGGCCGCTCGGCGACGTGGAACGCGGTGTGCGACACGGTGATGACGCCCAGCCGGGGATGCCGGAGGCGCTTGCGGCCGGCGTGGCTGAACTGGATGTCGTACTGTGGCCACCACTGGCGCACCTCGGGGCTGGCCTCGGTCAGCTCGGCCACGAGCCGGGTCACGCGCGGGTGGTCGGGATGCCGCCCCGCGATCGCCCGCAGTCGGGCCAGGATGCTGCGGGCCTCCCGTTCCCAGTCGACCAGTACCTCGCGGGCGGCGGGTTCGGTGAACATCCAGCGCACGATGTTGCCACCCGGCTCGATGCCCCGGAACAGCTCCGTGGCGGCGGCGTTGGTCGCGAGGATGTCGTAGCAGATGCCGGTGATGTACGCGGGGTTGCCGCCGAGCAATGCCGGGACGGCTGCGACCTCGGGCGCGGCCTCCTCGGGCGTGTCCTGCTCGGGGGTCGCGTCTCCACCGGCGAGGCGGCGCAGGTGCTCCTGCTCGGCGGCGGTCAGCCGCAGCGCCCGGGCGAGGGCGTCGAGCACCTGGCCGGAGGGGCGTACGTCGCGGCCTTGCTCGAGATAGGTGAGCCAGGTGGCGCTGATGCCGGCCAGCAGGGCCAGTTCCTCGCGGCGCAGCCCGGGTGTGCGGCGGCGCCCGGTGACCGGCAGGCCCGTGTCGGCCGGAGCTATCCGCTCGCGCCGGCTGCGCAGGAACATGCCCAGCTCTGTGCTCACCCGAGAACCTCCGGTACCAGAATAAAGCGATTCTGGATACCACCTTATTGCGGTGCGAGGCTTGGTTCATGCGTGCTTGGACTGTTGCTTCACAAGACGATGCCGTACGCCTCTCCGAGGTTCCCTCGCCGACGCTCCAGGGCGGTGGCGTTCTCGTGGAGGTGCTCGCCGCGCACCTGCCGGCGTACACGAACATGGTGGTGAACGGGAACCGCGGCGGCCTGCCCGTGCCGCTCACCCTCGGCCCCTCCTGCATTGCCCGGGTGACCGACGTCGCGCCCGACGTGTTCCACGTCGCCCCGGGCGACATCGTGCTGGACACGGCGCTGCTCGACGCGGGCGGCGGCGACGAGATCCTGGTGGGCTGGGTCGGCCTGGGCGGGTCCGGCGCTGGCAGCGAGCGCACCGATCGCATGCGTACGGTATGGCACGACGGCGTCTTCGCCGAGCGCGCGCTGTGCGCCAAGGAGACGATGGTCAAGCTGCCCGGTGCCGAGAACTACCCGGACCCCGCCCGCCTGTCGTTCCTGCCGTGGCTCTGCATCGCCGCCACAGGCCTGCACGCGGCGGGCCCGCTGGCCGGCCGCGACGTCGCAGTGATCGGTGGGACGGGCCAGCTAGGCGGCGCGGCGGTGCTGGTGGCGCTGGCGGAAGGCGCCGCGACGGTGACGGCGGTGGGCCGCGACAAGGAGGCGCTCGACCGGCTGGCCGAGTTCGGTCCCCGCGTGCGCACCCACCGGCTGACCGGCGACCGCACGACGGACGCGGCAGGAATCGGCCCGGTGGACGTGGCTCTGGACGCCCTCGGCGCCACGCCGACGGCGGACGCGACTATGGCCGCTTATGACAGCTTGCGCACGCGGGGCACCCTTGTGCTCATCGGCGGCGTCCGCCAGGACCTCACCGTCCCGTACGGCGACCTGATGCGCCGGAGGCTCACCCTGCGCGGCTCCTGGATGAGCGACGACGAGACGGTGACCACGGTGTGGAACATGGTCCGCTCCGGGCTGCTGGACCTCTCCGCGATCGAGCTGCTGACGGTCGGCCTGGACGACCCGGCCGCCGCCCTCGACCTCGCAGAACACACGACGGGACTCGGCTTCGTAGCCCTCGTCCCCTGACCATCAGGCCAGTAGGGAGAGGGTGTTGCGCGCGCCGGGCACGTCGACCTGTCGCACGTCCGTCACGACGGTACTGACCGGCACAGAGGGTGGGTTCGTCCTCGGTTGGAGCGGTGCTACGACGGGCTCACGAGTCGTCCGACAAGTGTGCGATCCAGCCGCGCGCGGCTTGGAGCAGGGCCTCGTGGGAGACGTCATCGAAGGCGCGCAGCTTCAGGAAGTGCTTCGTGATCGTCAGGCCGAGGATGCCGCTCACGGTGATCAGGGCGCGCAGGTGTGCGTCGTCGCCGTCCAGTGACCTGGCGAGGTTGTCGACGCGTTCGTCGAGGTGGGCCCGCATCGCGGCGCCGGCTTCGGGCACCGTGAGCATGGACCGGACCAGAGCGCTCGTCTCCGGGGGCAGCTCGCCGAGCCGGACGGTGAGGACCTCCAGAAGATGCTCGGCGGCGCTGTTGCTGTTGTCGCCGGGCAGCTGAACGGCACTGGTGAACAGGGCCGCCTTCGAGCCGTAGTGCTGCATGACCAGCGAGGCATCCACTCCCGCCGCCGCGGCGATGCCGCGGATCGTCGCGCCGTCGAAGCCTCGTGTCGCGAACTCCTTCCGCGCGGCATCGAGGATGCGCTGTGCGGTGCGGGCCCGTCTGGCGTCGCGCGAGGTCCCGGTCATGAATCTCACTCTACAGGCGTTGAGCGATTGGTGTACCGTCTCGCTCAACGGCGTTGAGTGGGCTGCTGCGATGGACCGGGAGACCTGATGTGTCGCGCAGTTTTCTCACCGCGTCCCCCACCGACGACGACCGCGAGAAGTTCACCGCGGGCAACGCCTGCTCCCTCTTCGGCATCAGCCTCTCAACGACGTAGAAAGGACAACAGCAATGACTTCTCAGCGAAACGACGCACCGACGCGCGCGGTCGTTCTCGGCGGCGGCGGCACCGTCGGGGTCGCCTGGCAGACCGGCCTGCTCACCGGGCTGCGCGAAGCCGGCATCGACCTGGCCGGAGCCTCGGCGATCATGGGCACATCCGCAGGAGCCCTGGTCGGCGCGCTGCTGGCCAGCGGCCGCGACGTCACCGACGCCCTCGCCGTCCTCGCGGCAGTCGGACAGAAAGTCGACTTCAAGAGCCTGACGGCAGGCTCGGAAAGCTTCCTGGACGCATCGCGCCAAGCCGCCCACGCCGACGACCCGCAACAAGCGCTCCGAGCGATCGGCGCCGCGGCGCAGCAGGCGACGACCGCGCTCACCGAAGACGACTACCTCGGCCTGCTCGACACATTCGACGGTGCCGCCTGGCCGGCCGGGTTCCGATGCACGGCGATCAACACCGACACCGGCGAACTCGTCGTGTGGGACGAAGCATCCGGTGTACCGCTGCTGCACGCCGTCGCTGCCAGTTGCGTCGTCCCGATGCTGTTCCCCACCGTCACCATCGACGGGGCCCGCTACATGGACGGCGGCATCCTCAGCCACCTCAACGCCACGGCGACCCCGCCGAGCGACGTTCTCGTGGTGCTGTCCTGCCTGCCCATCGGGTCCCCCGGTGGCGCGGTCGACACCACTCGGTCCGCCTCGACCATCAGGGCGAACGCTGAAGTGGCCCGGTTGCGCAAAACCACTCGACTGGTCGCCGTGGAGCCCGATTTCAGCGACATCGAGGCGCCGGTGAAAATGTTGGACCCACAGATCGCCGGCCGGGCTCTCCACATCGGCAAGCGGCAGGCAGAACGCGAAGCGGCAACAATCCGGACCGTCTGGGACTTCTAATACTCCAGCAGGAGTCCGTTCTCCGCGGTGATGGTGTGGATTGCCCGTGGGCGGCAAACGGCCACCGCTGAGTCCCGAAGGTTGGGTGGACCCAAGACGCGGCGGTGGCTGTCGCCTGGAGAGTAGATCCGCGCCGTAGCAACACACGGCCCAGGCCCTGTCCGCCCTCGCCCCGCCGGCCGCCCCGCCGCCGGCCGCCCAGCCGTAGCGCCCCGCGTCGCCGCCGATCCCCGTGACCACGAACAGGACGGTCAACGCAACCACCCGCCGGGGGCCGCACCCGCCCTTCCACGGCATGCACCCCGCCCTGCGCCCCGGACGGACGGCCGGGCGGGGGTGGTTGCGGGCGGCGGCGCGATCTTCGTCGCCGCGCTGGAATCGGTGTATGCAGGACAGGTGGGGTTTTAAGGGTGTGGGTCGGATGAGGGCAGGCAAAGGGCTGCCAGGACGAGACCAGGCGGGGCGAGACCCGCCCATCCGGGCCGAAATCGTCCACGAGAGCGAACGGACGCGGATCACGCGCCTCGTCGGTGCCGGGCGCGCCCTGGTCCTGAAGGAGCCGCTGGGGCCGGACGTCGAGCAGCGGCGCCGGCACGAGCTGGCGATCCTGGAGCGGCTACGGGGCGTCGAAGGCGTCGCCCAGCTGGCCGACGGGGCGCAGCACCCAGGGGCGGTGGTGGTCACCGATGTCGGCGGGACGTGCCTGGCCGAACTGGCGAAGCCGCTGGCCGTCGACGACCTGATTGGGCTGGCGGTGGGCCTGGCCCGGGCGGTGGCGGGGATGCACGGGCGCGGCGTGATGCACCGGGACATCGCGCCGGCGAACATCGTCGTCCGCCCGGACGGCACGCCGTGCCTGGTGGATTTTGCGCTGGCGTCGTCGCTGGCCGAGCTCCGGCCCGACTTCACCCACCACACCGAGATCGTGGGGACGTTGGCGTATCTGGCGCCGGAGCAGACCGGGCGGACCGGCCGGTCGGTGGATCGGCGGGCCGACCTCTACGCGCTGGGCGCGACACTGTACGAGCTGGCGATGGGCCGGCCGCCGTTCGGCTCCGGGGACCCGCTGCGGCTCACGCACGACCATCTGGCCCGGGTACCGGTGCCGCCGGCGCAGGTGAACCGAGCAGTGCCCGCGCCGTTGTCCGAGATCATCATGCATCTGCTGGAGAAGGAACCGGACAACCGGTACCAAACCGCGGACGGCGTGGTGTACGACCTGGAGCGGTTGCGCGACGCCGGCCCGGGCGCGGCGGCCGCGCTACGGGTCGGTGAGCACGATGTTCCGCTGCGGCTGCTGCCGCCGTCGCGGCTGGTCGGTCGCGAGGTCGAGACGGCGACGCTGGAGGCGGCGTTCGAGGACGCGCTGGCCGGCCGATGTCGCGGGGTGCTGCTCAGCGGCGCGCCGGGGGTGGGCAAAACGGTGCTGGTCGACGAGTTGCGCCCGGTGGTGACGGCCCGGGACGGCTGGTTCGTGCCGGGCAAGTTCGACCAGTACCGGCGGGATCTGGAGTTCGACGCGGTCCATCAGGCGTTCCGCGCGCTGGGCCGGCTGCTGCTGGCCGAGCCGGAGGACGAGCTGGCCGAGATCCGCGAACGGATGCTGGCGGCGCTCGGGCCGAACGCGGGTCTGATGGCCGCGGTGGTGCCTGAGGTCGCGGCGCTGCTGGGCGTGCCGCCCGATCCGGGGGATCCGCTGACCGCGCAGGTGCGGGCGCAGCGCATGGCGGTGGACATGCTGCGAACAGTCGCCTCGCAGAAACGGCCGGTGGTGCTGTTCCTCGATGACCTGCAGTGGGCGGGCCGCACCCCGCTGGGCTTCGTGGACCTGGTGCTGAGCGAGGCGCCGGTCGACGGTCTGCTGCTGGTCGGTGCATACCGCGAGGAGAACGTCGACGCGGCGCATCTGCTGGGCGCACAGCTGTCCCGGTGGCTGGAGCAGCCCGGAGTGCGCCACCTGCGGCTGCCCAACCTGCAGGTGTCCGGCACGGTCGCCATGGTGGCGGAGATGCTGCACGTCGACGTGGCCTCGGCTGCGGGCCTCGGCGAGGCGATCAACCCGCACACGTCCGGCAATCCGTACGAGACGGTGGAGTTGCTCAACGCGCTGCGCCGTGACGGCGTGCTGACGGCGGCGGCCGGGTGGCGGTGGGACGCGGCGGAGGTGCGCGCTCACCTGGGCCGGTCGGAGCTGGCCGGGTTGCTGACGGCGCGGGTCGAGGCGGTGCCGGCGGCGTCCCGGCAGGTGGTGGAGGCGATGGCGTGCCTCGGCGGGCGAGCCGAGCTGAGCGTGCTGCGCACCGCCGTCGCCGCGCCGGCCGGCGAGGTGGAACAGGCGCTGGCGCCCGCGCTGGACGAGGGCCTGCTGGTTGCGGAGCCCGAAGCGCGGGAGGCGGTGCGGTTTCGCCACGACCGGATCCGGGAGATGGTCCTGCGCGGGGTGGACCCGCGGCGCCGGCGCGCGCTGCAGCTGGCGATCGCGCGGCGGCTGGCCAGGGTGACGGAGCTGTTCGCTGTCGCGGCGGAGCAGTACCTGCCGGTGGTCGACGCGGTCGACGCCCCCGCGGAGCGGCGGGTGGTGGTGGGGCTGCTTCGGCGTTCAGCCGACCAGGCCTCGTTGATCGGTGACTACGCGCTGGTGAACGCGCTGCTGGCCGCCGCACTGCGGCTCGTCGGACCGGCCGAGACGACCACGCTCCTCGAGGTGCACACCAGCCGGCACGCGGCCCTGTACAGCCTGGGGCGCCTGGATGAGGCCGACGAGGAGTACCGCGCGATCGAGGGGCTGTGCAGCACCGCGTTCGACCGGGCGGACGCGACGGTGGTGCAGGTGCGCAGCCTGACGCACCGCAACCGCTTTGCGGACGCGATCGGCCTGGGCCTGGCCTCGCTGCGCGAGCTCGGGATCGCCATGCCGGCCGCGGACCGGCTCTCCGCGGAGCTCGACCTGCGGCTCGACGAACTGTACGAGTGGCTCCATCACACCTACGACGCCGACGAACTGGCCCGGCCGGACGCCACCGAGCCGACGCTGCTCGCCGCGAGCCGGCTGATCAACTCGGTGCTCCCGGCGGCCTACTTCACCGCCCACGCCACGTTCGCCTGGCTGAGCCTGGAGGCGATGCAGGCCTGGATCGACCACGGCCCCGCCCGCACCCTGCTCGGCCCGGCCAGCCACGCCGGCTACGCCGCGGTGGCGGTGCGCGGCGACTACGCCGTCGGCTACCAGACGCTGCGGCGGTTCGTCGAGCTGGGCACGGCGCGCGGCTACGAGCCCGACACCTCGCAGACGCGCTTCCTGTTCTCGCTGCAGAGCTGCTGGTTCGAGCCGGTCGAAAGCAGTGTCGAGGCGGCCAAGCGGGCCCGCGAAGGGCTGATCGCGGGCGGGGACCTGGCCAACGCCGGCTACACCTACCACTCCACCGCGGTGGGCATGCTGGAATGTGCGCCGTCGCTGGACGTCTACGTCGCCGAGATGGGGACCGCGCTGACCTTCCTGCAGCGCACCGGCAGCGAGCAGACCCTCCGCTGGCTCGAGTCGTACCGCTGGCTGGCCGGCGTCCTGCGCGGCGAAAGCTCCGCCTCGGCCGGCGAGACGCTCCCGTTCGACCGGTACGCCGACAGCCCGTGGGCGCTCTTCCACGCGCAGGTCGCCAGCGCCGTCGCCGCCGCCATCCTCGACGATCCGGCCGGCCTGACCCGGCACACGGCGGCGGCGATGTCGTTGCTGGCCACGGCCGCCCACGGCCTCTACGCGACCGCCCTGGCCCGCCTGCTGCGCGGGCTGGCCCTGGCCGAGCAGGTCCGGGCCGGCGCCGGTGGCGAGCCCGGCGGCCTGCTGTCCGAGCTGGACGAGGTCATGGGGTGGCTCGCCGCCCGCGCCGCGGACGCGCCGGCGAACTTCCAGCACTGGGTGCGGCTGCTGGAGGCCGAACGGGCCTGGGCGGTCGGCGACTTCCGCGCCGCCGCCGTCGCCTTCGACGCCGCCCGGCGCGAGGTCGGCCAGGGCCGGCGGCCATGGCATCAAGCCCTGATCACCGAGCACGCGGCCCGCTTCTACCTCGCCCACGACCTCGAACAGGCCGGTCGCGACCTGCTCGCCGAGGCCCGCCAGCAGTACCTCGCGTGGGGCGCGACCGCGAAGGTCGACCACCTGGACTGGGCGTATCCGGCCCTGCGACCGGAGGCTACCGCCATCGCCGGGCACCGCCCCGGCGATCTGCCCGGTCGTCGCTGCACCGTCACGGCGGGGACGATCGACCTGATCGGCATCCTGTCCGCGACGCAGGCGCTGAGCTCGCAGACCAGCGTCGAAGGGCTACACTCCCGGCTGGTCGAGGTGCTCAGCGCGATGACCGGCGCCACCGGCGTGCACCTGCTGGTGTGGAGCGACGAGCGGCATGCCTGGCTGCTGCCCACACCCGGCGGCGGCGTCATCCCGCTCGCCGGCACCGGCCACGAACACAAGGTGCCGATGTCCGTGCTGCGATACGTCCAGCGCACCGGCGAACCGCTCGTCGTGGCCGACGCCACCCGCGACGACCGCTTCGCACGCGACCCGTACTTCATCGACATCACCTGCTGCTCGCTGCTGGCCATCCCGATCCTCAGCCGAGGCGCGCTGCGCGCGGTGCTGCTGCTGGAGAACCGCCTCATCCGCGGCGCATTCACCGCCGAGCGGCTCGACGGCGTCAAGCTCATCGCCGGCCAGCTTGCCGTCTCCCTCGACAACGTCCAGCTCTACGCCGAGCTCACCGAGTCCCGCGCGCGGATCGTCGCCACCGCCGACCAGACCCGCCGGCGCATCGAGCGGGACCTGCACGACGGCGCCCAGCAGCGGCTGGTCTCCTTGGCGCTGCAGCTGCGCGCGGCGCAGGCGACGCTGCCACCCGAACTCGACCCGCTCCGCGCGCAGCTCGACAGCGCCGTGGCCGGGGCGACCGACGCGCTGGACGAGCTGCGCGAGATCGCGCGTGGCATCCACCCGGCCATCGTGACCGACGGGGGCCTGGGTCCGGCGCTGCGCATGCTCGCCCGGCGCTCACCGATCCCGGTCGATGTATGCATGCGCACGCAGGCGCGACTGCCCGAGCCGGTCGAGATCAGCGCGTACTACGTCGTCGCCGAGGCGCTCACCAACGCGGCCAAGCACGCACAGGCCACGGCGGTCACCGTCACCGTCGAGGCGAGCCCCGCCGACGCGGTGCTGCGCGTCACGGTCCGCGACGACGGTGTCGGCGGCGCCGACCTCGCCCGCGGCACCGGCCTGGTCGGCCTGAAGGACCGCGTGGAGGCGCTCGGCGGCCACCTCGTCCTGCACAGCCCCCGCGGCGCAGGAACCGACCTGTGCGTGGGGCTTCCCCTCAACGTCCTGAGCCGCTGACCCGGCGGCCACGTCGCGCCGTCCACCACCCGCGTCTCTTGGAGGGGCCGGCCGATCGCCAGCACGTGCCAATCAGCGGATGTAACGTTCACGGCCGTCGTACCGCTGCGTCGGCGGCCCGGCCCGGGGCCCACCCGGGCCGGATCCCGCCGGGCACGGCTCCACGGAAGGGCAACCGGCACGCTCACGGCCCGCGGCCGCCGGCGTCCACCGGCGGTGGGCGGCTTGACGCAGCCCGGCCGCCCAGTCACGCTCGTCGATTGTTATCGATGGACGGTCGATTGGGGACATCCGTGATGGGCGCTGGACGGCGACAGCAGCTGCGTTCGGCCACGACCCTGGGAGTGGCGCTCACGCTGGTGACAGGGGCGTTGACCGCCCCGGCCGCCGCGGCCATGACGGGCGTCACGCTGTCCGTCGACGTGTCCGCCGCCCGGCACGTGATCAGCCCCGACATCTACGGCCTGAACGGCGCGGACCCGGCGTTCGCCGCCGAGATCGGCATGCCGGTGGCCCGCTGGGGCGGCAACGCGAGCACTCGGTACAACTTCAAGAACCACACCTACAACACCGGCAGCGACTGGTACTTCGAGAACATCGTGGCCGGACCCGACAACACGGTCGAGTCGTTCGTCCGGACCAACCGGGACCGCGGCACCAAGCAGATCGTCACCGTGCCGATGAGCGGATGGGTGGCCAAGGACTCCCCCGGCGCACACCCGTTCGCGTGCGGGTTCCCCGCCACCCGGTTCCCCACCCAGGACGGGTTCGACCAGTGGGACCCCAACTGCGGCAACGGTAAGCTCAACGCCGCAAACCTCACCGGCGCGGTGCCCACGGACACGTCGATTGCCGTGGACGCCTCGTTCGACGGTGAGATGGTGTCGCATCTGGTGAGCCAGTTCGGCCCGGCGGCGCGCGGTGGGGTGTCGATCTACGAGCTCGACAACGAGCCGGTGCTGTGGAACGCCACGCACCGCGACGTGCACCCCGACGCGGTGTCGTACGACGAGTTGGGCGGCAAGAGCACCGCGACCGCGGCCGCCGTCAAGGCCGCCGATCCGAGCGCGGCGGTGCTCGGCCCGTCGGGCTGGGGCTACTGCGAATGGGTCGCGTCCGGGTTGGACGGGTGCGCACCGGGCGCCGACGCGGCCGCACACGGCGGGCTCAACTTCTCGCAGTGGTACCTGAAGAACATGAGGGACTTCAGCGCGGCCCACGGCGGCAAGCGCTTCCTCAACTATTTCGACCAGCACTACTACCCGCAGATCGGCGGCGGCACCGACCCTGACGCCGATGCGCTGCGGCTGCGCTCCACGCGCTCGCTGTGGGACCCGACCTACGTCGAGGAGTCCTGGATCGGCCCGAGCGGCGTGAACGCGCCGCCGCTGCAATTCATCCGCACGATGAAGTCGTGGGTCGCGCAGTACTACCCCGGGACGAAGATCGCCATCACGGAGTACAACTGGGGCGCGCTGGACAACATCAACGGCGCGCTGACGCAGAGCGACGTGCTGGGAATCTTCGGCCGGGAGGGGCTCGACCTCGCGACCATGTGGGGCGAGCCCCAGCCGACCCAGCCCGGCGCCTACGCGTTCCGGATGTACCGCAACTACGACGGCGCGGGCAGCCGGTTCGGTGACGTGAGCGTGTCCGCGGTCAGCAGCGACCAGGGGCAGCTGGCGGTGTACGGTGCGCAGCGCCTGTGCGACAACGCGGTGACCGTCATGGTCGTCAACAAGACGGGCAGCGATCAGGCGTCGCCGCTGTCGGTCGCCGGGTTCAACGGCAGCGGCACGGCGCAGCGGTTCACCTACAGCCCGGCCGATCTGACCGCGATCGTGCACGGTCAGGACCTGCCGGTGCGGCGGGGCCGGATCGATGCGACGTTCCCAGCCAACTCCGTCACGCTGCTGGTGCTGCCGGCCCGCCGGCGCTGACCGCCGGCCGGCGCCCCGCTGCCCGTCGACCTCGACGGGCCGTGGGCTCAGCCCTCGACGCCCGTGGCGCCGTGGGCGGCGCCGACCAGCTCGGACTCCGGAAAGCCGCCGTGACGCGAGCAGACGGTGTGGTCAACCGGCGATGATCCATTCCCCGGTGACCGGGTTGATCATGCCGTGCCGGACGGCGGTCGTGGCGGCCTCCAGGCGCGAGTGGGCGCCCAGCTTGGCCAGGACGCTCTGGATGTGGCAGCGCGCCGTCGTCTGGGTGATGCCCAGCATATGGGCCACGCCGGCGGTGTCGACGCCCCGGACCAGCGCGCTGAGCGCCTGCCGCTCGCGGGGCGTGAGGTAGGAGGCGAGGAAGCGCTCGGCCGAGCCGGTGTGGCGGGGAGCGCGCGCCGCCCCGGTCCGCGGGGGCAGCATGGACTCGCCCGCGTGGACGCGGTCGAGCAGCGTCACGATCTCGGCGACCGACTGCCGCTTGTCAGCGAGGCCGGCGACGCGGAAGGCGCGGGCGGCCGACACCAGCGCGTCGTCGGTCTTGGTGCACAGCAGCACGATCCGGCTGCGGGGCGCGGCGGCGCGCACCTCGCCCAGCCATTGCACGCCGATGTCGGCGCCGTAGAACACGTCGAGCAGGCAGAGGTCGACCTCGCGGGCGCGAAGCGCGGCGACCGCCTCCGTGGGATGGTGGGTGACCGCGACGACGTCCTTGCCGTGGGTGCGCAGCAGGTGGGCCAGCGCGTCGGCGAAGACCACGTGGTCGTCACAGATCAGCAGCCGCATGTGGGCCGCCCGTCACCGGGCGTCGCCGGCAGCCGCATCCGGATGCAGCAGCCGCCGAGCCGGCCGCGCTGGCACTCCAGCTGCCCGCCCCACGCGGTGGCGACGTCCTGCACGATGCCGAGCCCCAGCGAGGCGAGCCCGGGCTCGATCGCGCCGAACCCCGGGCCGTCGTCGTCGATCTCCGCGACGCTCCACCCATCGGTGCCGAAGATCCTGACGTCGACGCGGCCGGACCCGCCCGTGGCGCGCAGCGCGTTGCCCAGCACGTTGCGTAGCGCGCGCCAGAGGGCCAGCTGATCGACGTACGCCCACGCCTCTTCGGCGCTGAGCCGGATGCTGGCGGTCGAGCACAACCGCATCGCCTCGACCACGTCGAGGGCCACCAGGTCCAGCCGGACCGGCCGGACGCTCGCCGGCCCGTCCCGGCCGTCGCACTCCGGCGCGCTGCCCTCGTACTCCCGCTGCAGCTGGCCGAGCCAGCGGGCCTCGCCGAGGATCTGCTGCGCGCGCTTGCGGCTCTCCTCGCCGACGTCGGACGCCGTGGTGAGCAGCGAGGCCAGCATCATGATGGTGCCGAGCTCGTGATGCATGTCGTGACTGAGCCGGCGGCGGCGGAGCCGGTCCCACTCGGCGCTGCCCGGCTTCGCACGCGCGGCCGGCGGCGCACCGAGCTCCAGCTCGACGGTGCGCAGTCCCGCGCTCCCAGCCTTGTTCCCAGTCCTGTTCTCAGGCTTGTCCGCGGCCTTGTTCACGTTCTTGTTCGCGGTCTTCGCGATGGTCCGATCCGGTGATCGTGGCGGCATGACCATTCTCGTTCCTCCCCCGGCGGGCTCCGCGACCGTCCCCCGATCGTCGCGCCACCACCCTGCACCAGCGTGAACTCTAGTCCATGCGCCCGCTTCCCGGGGCGATGCCGGGGTTCCGCGGGTGACGCACCCTCCAGCCGGCGCAGCGTCGGCTACGTCGTGCGTGTGATGCCCAAACGGGCCGGGACACCCAGGGTCTTCGTATGCCTGCGCTCACCTTCCTCGGCCATGCCGGCCTGCGCGTGCAGGCGCGCCGGTTCCGGCTGCTCGCCGATCCCTGGTTCGCTCGTACCGGCGCGTTTCTCGGCGCCTGGCACCAGTTTCCCCGCAACGACCACCTGGACTGCCCGGGCCTGCTCGACGTGGACTGGGTCGCGGTCTCGCACGAGCATCTCGACCACATGGACCTGTCGGTCCTGTCGCGGCTGCCACCGCACACGAGGGTGCTCATCCCGCGCTACCCGGGCCCGGCGTTCCGCGAGCGCCTGCGCGCCGCCGGCGTGGGGCGGGTCATCGAGCTCGAGCCGTGGCGGCCGTTCCCGCTCGACGACCAGGGGTCGTGGATCGCCGCGATCCCCGAGCAGTCGCCGATGTGCCACGACTCGGCCCTGCTCATCGTCGCCGACGGACACGCGGTCCTCGACTGCAACGACGCCCGGCTGACCGCGGCGCAGGCGCGCCGCGCCAAGCACCTGGCGGGGGGCCGGCTCGACGTGATGACCGTGCAGACCGCCGGCGCGTCCTGGCACCCGATCTGCTACTCGTACCCGCCCGAGGTGCGGGCCCGCATCGAGGCCGAGAAGCGGATCGGCAAGTTCCGCGCGGTGCTGCGCCTGGTCCGGGCGACCGGGCCGGAACTGGCCGTGCCGTTCGCCGGCCCGGCCTGCTTCCTCGACGCGGACCTGCGGGCGTTCAACGGTTCGATCCGCGAGCCGGGCGTGTTCCCGGACAACGAGCAGGCCACCGCGTGGCTGACCGAGCACCTGCCCGGTCAGCGCTGGGCCTGCTTCCGGCCGGGCGACGTGCTCGACCTGGCGACCGGCGCGGTGGTGGCGGACGCGGTGTCCGCGCGGTTCAGCTACACCGAGGGGCTCGACGAGTACCTCGAGCGCTACGCCGCCGACCGGGCCGCCGACCTGGAGCTGGTTCGCGCGGCCGCACCCGAGCCGGGGCCCGGCTTCGGCGCCGTCTTCGCCGCGCACTTCTCGCGGCTCGGCGCGCTGTCGCCCTACTTCCTCGAGCGGATCGGCATGACCGTCCGGTTCCGGGTGACGGGCCCGAACGGCGGCGACTGGGACGTGCGGCTGGACGCCGACGGGGCGCGGGTCGACCTCACGGGCCGGGCGGCGGCGCCGGCGTATACCTTCACGGTCGAGGGGCGGTGGCTCGCCGCGGTCCTGTCCGGCTCGATCTCCTGGGAGGACCTCCTGCTGTCGCTGCGGCTGACCGCGCACCGCGATCCGGACCGCTACAACGACTACCTGATCGGGCTGCTCAAGCACGCCGAGGAGCAGGCGCTGCGGGCCGTCGAGGCGTACGAGACCGGCCGCGACCGCGACGAGCGGATCACGATCACGGCCGGCGACCGCGTGTACAAGGTCGGCCGGTACTGTCCGCACGCCGGGGAGGACCTCGCCCTCGGCGCGGTCGTGGACGGCACGACCCTGCACTGCCTGGCCCACAACTTCGCGTTCGACCTGGAGACGGGCGAATGCCTCAACGCGCGCTGCGACCCGCTCGCGGTCAGCGCTCCGGAACGGGGCGCCCCAGCAGGTGCCGGACCGTATCGGCCAGCACCCTGAGGGTGGCGTCCAGCGTCGGGTCGGCGAGGAACGCCGCCTCGATCGCGGTCCGCGCCGGGACGATCCGGGTGAGGTACCCCTCCGTCGTACCTTCCTCCGCGACGCCGAGCACATCGGCGTCGCGGAGGCGCACCTGAGCCGGCCCGGTCAGCCCCGGCCGGTGCTCGAGCACCCAGCGGCACTCGGGCGGGTATCGCCGGGCCAGCGCCGGAGTCTCGGGCCGCGGCCCCACGAGCGTCATCTGCCCGCGGACCACGTGCCACAGCTGCGGCAGCTCGTCGAGGGACGTGCGGCGCAGGAAGCCGCCGAGCCGGGTGATCCGGGGGTCGCCGGCCGTGGTGAGGTCCGACCCGCTCGCCCCGGTGCGCATCGAGCGCAGCTTGTACAGCACGAACGGGCGCCCCCGCTCGCCCAGCCGGATCTGGCGGAACAGCGCCGGCCCGCGGCTGTCCAGCCGCACCGCCAGCATCAGCACCAGCAGCGGCACGCCGGCCAGCAGCAGCCCGGCGCCGCCGACGAACAGGTCCAGCAGTCGCCGGGCGGGCCTCGGGCGGGTCTGCGCCGCGGCGGACCGGGTGCGATCTTCGGTCGTCATGGCGCTCACCCCGTCCCGGCGGCGAGGAACACGTCGGTGAACACCTTGGCCAGCATCGCGAGATCGGTCTGCAGGTCGGTCTCCAGTGACGAGGGCGACAGGTGCGTGAACAGGCGGGCGCCTGCGGCGCGTCGCTGCAGCAGCCCCTCCCACAGGGCGTTGCTGCGCAGCCCCGGGTCGAGCAGGCGGTACGTCTCGCCCTGGTACTGCTGGCGCCAGGTCCACACGTCGACGGCGGCAGCGCCCTGCTGGCGCGGGATGTCGACGAACGTGGTGAGGCTCGGCCCGGCATCGGACCCGGTGTAGGCCCCCGGATGTGCCAGGGCCTTGCGCGCCTGCAGCGTCGCCAGCCCGTCCCAGCCGCGCCGCTTCGCCTCCGCCCACGCCGTCCGCTGGGCGGTGTCCTGGTCGACGCCCCAGCCGCGGTACGTCGCCGGCGCCTGCAGCCCGGACGAGAGGTCCACGACGTCGATGCGGCGGGAGCGCAGGTACCCGTCAACGGCGTCGGCCGTCAGCTGCGGGTACTGCGCGCGGGCCTGCCCGGCGCATGCGGCCGCCCCACCCGGGGGCGCGGGGCGGCCCGGCAGGCAGCCCAGCTCGGGTACCAGGAGGTCCACGAGCAGGCGCTTGCCGGGGGCGGCCGCGTGCAACGCCTCGGCGGCGGCGTCGAGGAACCGCTGCACCTGCTGCGCCGAGTCGAGCCGGTCGTGGTAGCCGAGCTCATCGGCGATCTTGATACCGGCCACGCCGGGCTGCGCCGCGAGCTTCGCGACCGTCGCCACCGCACCCCGGAACGAGTCCGGCCCGGCCAGCCAGCGCTTGACCAGATCCGACTCGATCCAGACGGTCAGCCCCAGCTGATGTGCGGCGGTCACCGCGGCCGCGTACCGGTCGCCGCTGATGCCGACGACCGGCTGTTGCGACGGCGCCCAGGACGCGGCGGGCCCGCGCGGCGGGCTCGTCCCCGGTCGCCGCGCCAGGGCGGTGCCGGTGGCGGCGGCCAGCAGCGCACCCGCCGCGCCGAACAGGATCGTCCGTCTTCTCACGGTCTACTCCTTCGGGGTCAGGTCCTCGGGGTCAGGTCCTGCGGGTCGGGTCCTGGGGGTCATTCCGAAGCACGCCAGCAGCGTGGCGACGGTCAACAGGTAGGCAATGCTCGACGCGACGGCCGCGCCGACCGCCCCGTGCCGGGGGATCAGCAGCAGGTCGCCGGCGACGGTCACGGCCACCCCTATGCCGACGGCCAGCGAGGAGAGCCCCGGCCGCCCGACGCCGTAGAAGTAGGCGGTGATCACGCCCGCCACGCCCTCGCCGATCAGGCCGCCCAGCAGGATCCACACCGGCACCACGGCGCCGCGGAAGCCGGCGCCGTACACCAGCGGCAGCAGGGTGCCGGCAGCCAGCGCCAGCGGGATCGCGGCCAGCGCGGTCAGCCCGGCCGCCGGGGCGAGCAGCGCCCGGGTGCGGGCCCGGGCGTCGCGCCCGTCCCGCGCGGCGAAGGCCGGATACAGCACGTAGTTGAACGCCTGGCCGGGCAGCCGCAGCAGCTCGGCGTACTTGCTGGCGACCGCGTAGACGCCGAGCGTCGCCGGGCCGGCCAGCGCGCCCAGGACGGCCACGTCGAGGCGGAGGTTGACCAGCGCCAGGATGCCGCCGAGCTGGCCGCGCCAGCCGTACCCGCAGATCCGCCGGCCCAGCCGGTGGCTCGGCCGGCCCCAGCCGGCGAAGAAGCCGACGCGGTGCAGGCGCACGGCGATGACGAGCGCCACCGCGACGTCGGCCGCGACGAGGGCCCACAGCATCGTCCAGACGCCCACGCCGAACGGCAGCAGGGCGAGGTACAGCGGCAGGAACGCGGCCTCCTCGCCGACGATCGCCGCGTTGGCGCCGGGCAGGTCCCCCGAACCCTGCAGCAGCGCCTTGCCGACCGCGACGAACAGCTGGGTGAACACGGCCGCCGCCGCGGCCGCCACCATGGAGGCGCCCCAGGACTGGAAGAACACCAGGCGTAGCGCCGGGGTGAGGGCCAGCCAGCCCGCCGCCGCGGCGGTGGCGCCGAGCCAGGTGAGCGCGACGAGGGTCGGGCGCAGCCGCGGGTCGGCGGAGCGGGTACCGAGGAAGAACGGCGCGGCGCCGGGTAGCCCGGCGGCGGCGACCACGCCGGCCAGCCCCGGTAGCACACGGAGCAGGGTGAACGCGCCGACCATGTCGGGCCCGCCGGCCCGGGCGACCAGGACGGTGGCCGCGGCGAGGGAGACCAGGGCGCCGAGCCGGGCGACCAGGTTGCCGGCGACGAGCCGCCGGGCCCGCACCCGCCGCGGCGCCGGGGTGACGAGCGCGGTCATCGCCGCCGCCCGGACAGCTCGAGGGCCGCGATGAGCCCGAGCAGGGCCCAGACGTGTCTGAAGTGCAGCACCTCGTAGATGAACCCCGACAGCCCGACCGCGACCGCCGCCGCGACGAGCAGCTCCGGCCGGGGCACGACCTTGCGGTGCGCCGGCCCCACCCCGTCGGCGACGCTGATCCGGCGGGCCCGGACGGCGACCGCGGCGATGAGCAGGGCGAGCGCGAACCCGCCGAGCGCGCCGCGCTCGACGAGGGCGGCGAGATAGTCGTCGTGGGCCTCCTTGACGTAGGGGGCCTGAGCGGCGCGCAGCGTCGGCTCCGTGCTCGCCGGGCCGATGCCGAAGGGGTTCGGGGCCTCCAGCCACAGCCGGGCGGTCTCGGCCGCCACCGTGGAGCGGCTGCCGCTGCTCTCCGCCTCCCGGCCCAGCGAGTCGCGGATCCACGGGGAGGACTGCCCGGCCGGGTCGACCCAGCTTCTGACGTCCACAGTGGACACCGTGGTGACGGCGCCGAACGCGAGCAGGGCGCCGGCCGCCAGCGCGACGATCGCCCCGCGCCGGCGGGCCAGCGTGATCAGCCCACCCAGGGCCGTGGCGACCAGCATGGCGAGGATCCCGCCGTTGGAGAGGGTCAGCACGACCGCGGTGGCGACGACGGCACACGCGAGCCGGCGCCCCCACGTGTGCCTCGGCCGGCGCGCGGCCCGCATGACCAGCAGGCCGCACACGAAGTAGCTCGCGGCGAGGTTCGGATCGCCGAGGGTCAGCGAGGCGCGGACGCCGTCGCGCTCGGTGATGCCGCTGAGCCAGGCGATCCCGGTCAGCTCGCCGATAATCATCAGGGCGGCCCAGCCGGTGGCGCTGTACGCCCAGGCGCGGCAGAGCGAGTCCAGGACCCGGTGGTCCCGGCCGATGGTGGCGATCACCGCGGCCCAGGCGAACACGAACAGATCCTGGACGAGCGCGACCGCGCCGCGCCCGACGACGCCCGGCTGCCCGCCGTTGACGGTGACGGCGACCGCGCCGGCGGCCATCGCCAGGCCGGTCGGCAGCGCGTACGGCAGGCGCACCGGCAGCGCCAGCGCGGAGGCCCGCACGGTGCCGACGAACACGGCGGCCAGCAGCGCCAGGTCGACCAGGCCGGTGTTGCCCGGCCCGGAGGGGCGCAGCAGCGGCAGGCTTACGACGGCCGCCGAGACGAGCACGTGCAGCAGCCGCCAGCGCCCGGGCCGGACGGTCGGCGACGCGGGCCGCGGGCCGGCGAGGGCGGCGCTCGCGGCGCTCACCGCAGCGCTCCGGCCGGGTCGGTCACGCCGGTCGGCTCGTCTCCGGACACATCTGTCACGCCGGTCGACTCCTCCCCCGGCGATTCGTCCCCGGCCGCGACGACGCCCGGCGCGGGCGGGTCGGCCGGGTCGCCCGCGAGCTCGATGAGCAGGTTCAGGTGATCACGGGCGAAGCCCGGATGGTCGGCCGTGGCGGCGACATCGGCGACCCCGGCGAGCAGCACCTCGCGCCAGCGCCCGCCGTTCGCGCCGAGCCGCTCCAGCGCTCCGGACACGTGCTCGTGTACCAGCTCGCCGAACCAGCCCCGCCCGGCCGCCGCGTGGGCGATGCCGGCGCCCCACCGGTCGGCGCGCAGGCTGCGGTGGCCCGGCACCCGGGCGCCGGGGGCCACGTGCCGGTCGAGGTACAGCGCGTAGCTCACGGCGAAGCGGGCGACGTCGCGCAGCGGCTCCCCGGCCGGCTGGCCGCACTCCCAGTCCACCACGCCGACCACCCGTCCCCGGTCGACCAGCAGGTTGCCGAACCAGTAGTCGCCGTGCACCACCGTCCGCGGCGTGCGCTCGGCGGCGAGGCGGCAGGCCGCCGCGGCCAGACGCGGCAGCGCCGCCGGCAGGCCCGGATGATCCGGGAACCGGCGCCCGATCGCGTCGAGGGCGTCGGCCAGCAGCGTGACCGGGGCCGTTGGGCCGGCGGTGCGCCGCTGCAGGTCGGCCAGCCAGTCGCCGGCGATGCGGAGGTCCGCCCCGACGCTGCGCCGCCGCGCGGTGTGGCGCCAGCCGTGGTACCCGACCGACATCGGCGTGCCGAGCAGCGCTGTGCACGCTAGCGCGGGCAGGCCGCAATGCTCGAGGTAGCCCAGCGGCCGGGGCAGCGTCGTGGCCAGACTGCCCAGGCCGAGCTCGGCCAGGCGCCGCAGGATCGCCCCCTCCCGCTGCACGACCCGGGCCGCGGCCCGGGTGGTCGGGACCTTGACGACGAACGATGGCCCGTAGTCGTCGATCAGGACCACGGTGAGCTTCGCGTTCGGGTCGCGCGAGCCGGCCAGGAGCACCGCCCGGGTGCCCGGCCGGCGCAGCAACCGCTCCAGCGGCGGCCTGGGCACCGGCCGGACGGGAATCCGCGGGGCGTCCCGCGCGGTCGGCGCCGTCACCGGGCCCCGACCACGAGCCGCTCGCCGACCGGCACCCGGGCCAGCAGACCCGGGAAACGCCGCACCAGGCGTACCGCCGTCCACAGTGGAGCGTGCAGCCGGCGCACGCCGCTGGGCACGGTGAGCACGGCGCGTGCGGTCCAGTGCAGCGAGCCCGGGGTCACCTGGGTCAGCGTGACCGGCTCCGCGAGCGACGGCAGGGCCACGTACTCGGCGCGGATCCGCACCCCGGCGCGCCGGGCGACCCGGCGCAGCCGCCGCCCGCCGACGAGCGCCACCTCGGTGCCGGCGGGCAGCGCGCGGACCCGCCGCACCGCGTCCCGGCGCCGCTCGACGGGCACCACCACCGCGCCGCGCGGCACCAGCAGGCGCCAGCGCTGCTCGAGCGCCTGCGCGCCGCCCTGACTGCCGCTCTGGGCGTCATGTCGCATGCCCGGCATCGGACCTCCTCAGTTCAGTACCGCGAGAGGGCGCAGCCGGGCGACCGGCCGGACCAGGCCGTGGTCGACCAGCACGTCAAGCGCCGCGTTGACACCGTTGTCGTCGAGGTGGCGTACCCGCGCGGGGGCAGCACCGTCGTAGCTGAACCGCAGGGTCTCGTGCCCGGCCGGGTGCGGGCCGGAGAGCCCCCGCTCGGCGAAACTGGAGACCAGGGTGCCCGCGCCGTGGCAGGCCGAGTGCAGGCTGTCCGCCGCATCCGGCCCGGCCACCGCCAGGTACGAGGACGTACGGTGGGTGCCGGGCAGCAGCACCGCCTGGCCCGTCGTGGCGAACACCGTGCCGGGCGGACAGCGCCACGCCGGGAACGCGCGGCAGGCGTTGTGCCGGTGCACGATCGCCGGCGCGCCCTGGACCTCCTCCTCATAGATGGAGTTGTGCGGCGAGTCGACGACGAGGCGGCCGCCACTGCCGCCGAAGACCGTGGCGGCGATGCGGCGCAGCGCGGCGTAGGTCGCCATCCGGAAGGCGAAGCCGTAGTTCATCGCGGCCGCGTTGGCCAGCAGCAGCCGTTGCCCCTCGTCGCTGTCGCGGTCCACCGGCGGGCAGCCGCCGGAGAAGTACAGCGACAGGCGCTCCCGCAGCTGCCGGTACGAGCGCGCGGTCGCCAGGTGGAACAGCGGCTTCTGCACCGCCATCGCCATCCGCAGCTGGCGGGGGTAGTGCTTGCGGCGGCCGAACAGCGCGCCGATCTCCCCGGTGAGCACGCCGCCGCCGGCGTGGTACTGCAGCGTCAGCTGCCCCTGCCGCACGCCCAGCAGCTCAGCCACCCGCTCGTCGAGGACCTCCTCGACGACCTGCAGCTCGACGAAGTGGTTCGACGGGCCGACCGTGCCGAAGCGCAGCCGGGCGAGCTGGTAGGCCAGCCCCGGCAGCTCCCGCGCCAGCCGGTCGGCGCCGCCGTAGCGGTCGAGGTCGAGCCGGCCGGACTCCTCCACGCGGGTCAGCTCGGCGGCGTCGACCTCGAACCGCTCGGCGGCGAAGTGCGCCCCGTGCACCGCGGCCCGCCGCACCTCGCGCGCGGACAGCTCGCGCAGGTTGCGGGCCGGATAGGGGTAGCGTTCCCGGACTCGCCGGTAGAACTCGGCGACCCCGGACGGGCCGGGCCGCTCGCAGTCCAGCGTCAACAACGCCATCCCGCAGTTCACCGACGCCGAGGTGAGCGTCGGGCGGATGGTGCCGGCCGTAGCGACCGCCACCGACGAGGGAAGCTCCATGGTCGACTTGTGGTGGAAGTCTGGCAGCACCACCGGGGCCGCTGCGAGGTCGGCCCCGCCGACCCGCGACATCACCTCGGCGAGGGCGGCCTCGTCGGCCGGCAGGTCCGGGCCGTCGAAGACCGTCGGCGCCCGGCCGATCAGGTTCAGTTCCACGCGATTCTCCAGCGGTAGGTGTGATCGAGTACGGCGCCCAGCGCCTCGGGTGTGTACCGCCCGCCGAGCCGGTCACGGGCCGTGCTGGCCATTCGTGCGGCCTCGGCCGGCTCCTCCAGCAGGTACCGGATGGCCCGGCCGAGCAGACCGGCGTTCTCCGGCGGGACCAGCAGGCCCGTCTCGCCGGGCACCACGACGTCGGGCACCGCGTTGACCGCGGTCGCCGCCACCGGCACCCCGGCGACGACGGCCTCGATGAGCGCGCAGGGCAGCCCCTCATACCGGCTGGCCAGCGCGAACACGTCGAAGGCGGGCAGCAGGTCGGCGACGTCGTCGCGGTGGCCCAGCAGGCGGAATCGGCCGGTCACGCCGCGCTTGGCCGCCCGTGCCAGCAGCCGCCCGCGCAGCGGCCCGTCGCCGATCCACACGCCCCACACGTCGTCGCCGGTCTCGGCGAGCGCGTCGATCCACACCTCCGGCGCCTTCTGGTAGTCGACCCGGCCGACGGTGCCGACGAGCCGGACGCCGGGCGGCAGCCCGAGCCGGCGGCGGGCCAGCCCACGCCAGCACGAGCCGGGCCCGGCGTCGGCGCCCGCGACGGCCGGCGGGATGGTGCGGATGCGCTCCGGCGGGGCGAGCCCGAGCCGGATCGCCTGCGCCGCGACCGCGCCGCCGACGGCGAGGAAGGCGTGCGTACGCTGGGACAGATGCCGCTCCGCGCGCACGTATGCGGCCCGCAGCCAGCGCGCCTGGAACTCGTGGAACGGGAAGCCGTGATAGGTGTGCACGATCCGGGCCGCGCCGGCCCGCGACGCCGCGATCCGGCCCAGCGCGCCGGCCTTGGCGCTGTGCGTATGGACGATGTCGTAGCCGCCCACGCTCAGCAGTCGGGTCAGCGTCCGCAGGGCGGCGGCGTCCTGGCGCGGGGAGATCTGCGGTACCAGGCTGGGCATCCGCATCACCTGCATGCCCGCCTTGAACGCGTCGAGCAGCAGGTCGCCCTCCAGCGCGTCGTTCACCGCCTCGGCGCCGGTGAGTACCTCCGCCTCCGCGGAGCCGTGCGCCGCGCCCGCGGTGATCCCCTGGCCGCCGGCGATGAAGGTGATGTCGTACCGGTCCGGATCGAGGGCCAGCGCCCCGCGCAGGCTGACCCCGCCGGCGCCGGCGGCCATGCGCGTGATCACCGTCGCGACCTTGAGCCGTACGCCCTCCACTTCAAGCTCCCCCGTTGTCATCCCATCAGTCCCCCTCACGTAGCCAGGCCGCACAGGCTGGCGGCCGACGCCGAATCGCCGTCGCCGACGCGAACCCGCAGGCACGGCAGCCGCCGCGCGTAGCCCTCGGCGATCGCCTCGATCGGCGGGTGCGCCGGCCCGAGGCCGGTCGCCAGTGCGAGGGTCGCCGCGAACGCCCAGAACCGGCGCAGTTCGCCGGCGGCATACGTGCCGGCGACCAGGGCTCGTGCCGCCTCGTCGGGCGCGAGCCGGTCGATCTCGGTCCGCGGGCCGCGTTCGAGCACCACCAGCCGGTCGGGCTCCAGCACCGGCTCCCGGGCAGCCACGGGCAGCTCGACCCGGCCGTGCGAGGTGCCGGCGCGCGGGCCGCGCGCGGCGGGCCCGTCGAGGCGCAGCGGCTCGGCGACGCCGAAGCAGCGCGAAGCGTCGGCGCAGCACAGGTTGTCGGCGGTGGCCACCGCCCCGGCGGCGAGGGCCTGGCGCAGCAGGGTCGACTTGCCCACCCCGCCGGGCCCGGCCAGCAGCGGCGTCGCCGGGCCGCCGCGCAGCACGCAGGCGTGCAACGGGACCCGGCCCCGCCAGCCGGCCCGCCACAGCACCGGGTAGTGCACCAGGATCTGCCCGGCGAGCAGCCCGAACCGCGCGCCCAGCAGCAGATTGGCCGCCCGCAGCGGCCCGCCCGGCCGGTACCGCGCCAGGATCTCCAGCGGCTCGCCGACAGTCACCTTCAGGTCGAACCCGGATCCGCCGGCGTTGACCAGCGCGGTCGTGACCCCGTCGGACCAGGTGCCGCGGGTCACCGGGCGCAGGCCGTGCAGGGGCAGCGCCGTGCCCGCGTCGATCCGCAGCCGGATCGTCGGCGGGCCGGTCGGGTCCGGTGGCGGGGTTGCACCAGGGGGGACGCCGAGCGCTCGGGCGACCAGCCGGGCCGCCCACGGCAGCTCGGTGTCGACGTCCATCACCTCGCCGGCGGTGCGGTAGCGCATCAGAACCCGTCCGGGTACGGGCCGGCGACGCTCGCGGCGGTCTGCGGGTGCAGCGTGCGCCGGTACTCCGGCAGCAGCTGCTGCAGCAGCGCCAGGGTCTGCGGGGCGTCGTTGTCGTCGGCCGCGGCGTATAGCCGGTCGAGCAGGGCCGGTAGGCCCGACGGCACCTCGCTGGTCCGGGTGGCCCAGATCTTCGGGTGCGCGGTGGCCAGGCGGGTCTCGGAGTCGGAGAACACCTTCTCGTTGAGCTTCTCGCCCGGCCTCAGGCCGGTGAACCGGATCGTCACCTCGGGCAGGTGCACGGCCTCGGCGTAGCGGTGCACCAGGTCGACGATCGGCACCGCGTCGCCCATGTCGAGCACGAACGTCTCGGCGTACTCGGCCATCGCCACCGCCTCGAGCACCAGCCCGACCGCCTCCTCGATGGTCATGAAGAACCTGGTGACCTCGGGGTGGGTGACGGTGACCGCCTGCGCCTTGGCCAGCTGGTCGGCCAGCACGCTCAGCAGCGAACCGCGGGAGCCCAGCACGTTGCCGAACCGCACCGACGCCACGCAGGTCGGGCCGCCGGCCGCCGCCTGCACCATGATCTCGGCCAGCCGCTTGGTCGCGCCGAGCACCGAGGCGGGGTCGGCCGCCTTGTCGGTCGAGATGAGCACGAACCGCGACGTGCCGTGCCGGACCGCGAGGTCCACGAGGTCTTGGGTGCCACGAACGTTGGTCTTCACCGCCTCGCACGGGTGGCGCTCCAGCAGGGGCAGGTGCTTGTGCGCCGCGGCGTGGAAGACGATGTCCGGCCGCGTCTCGGTGAACACCTGCTCCAGTCGGCGCCGGTCACGGATGTCGGCGATGATGATCTCGTTGGAGTCAAGGACGCCGGAGCCGGTGATCTCCAGGTGCAGCCCGTGCAGGTTCGACTCGTCGTGGTCGAGCAGGTACAGTGCCGCGGGCCCGAAGCCGTGGATCTGCCGGCACAGCTCCGAGCCGATCGAGCCGCCGGCGCCGGTGACCAGCACCCGCCGGCCGCGGATCAGCGCGCGCGCCCGCTGGGAGCTGACGTGGATCTCGTCGCGGCCCAGCAGTTTGCCCACGTGTACCCCGCGCAGGTCCGACAGGCGCATGTCGCGCTCGACGGCGGCCAGGAACGACGGCAGGTGGCGCACCAGCAGCCCGGCGGCGACCGTCCGGTCGATCAGCTGCGCGATGCGCGGCGACGGCAGCGACGGGATGGCCACCAGTGCGGCGCGCGCCCCGGTGACGTGGGCGGCTCGGGCCACGTCGTCCAGCCGGCCCATCACCGGCAGTCCCATGGCCCGTCGCAGCCTTGGGTTGTCGTCGAGAAATCCCACCGGGCGCAGCCCATATCCAGGCGCTGTGCGCAGCGCCCCGACGAGGGCACGGCCGGCGTGGCCCGCCCCGAGGACCAGGGTCGCCAGCCCGGCGGGGCGGGCCGTCGATGTTCTGCGCCAGTTCACGAACGGTACCTCCAGTTGGGTGTCATGCGAGCAGCTCGGCCAAGCGGCCGGTGACGACGTCGACGGCGGCGGGGGTCAGGTCGGGGTACAGCGGCAACGACAGCAGCTCGCCGCCGACGCGGTCGGTGACCGGCAGCGCGGCGCGCTCGTCGGAGTCGAACAGCGCGGCGAACGCCGTCAGCCGGTGCACGGGGATGAAGTGCACCGACGTGCCGATGCCCGCCTCCGTCAGGCCGGCGATGACGGCGTCGCGGTCGCGGACCCGCACCTGGTACAGGTGCCAGGAGTGCCCGGGGTGCCGCCGCGGCAGCCGCACCAGCGGGGCGAGCACCGCGTCGTAGCCCGCCACCAGCTCGGCCCGCCGCCGATGCCATCCCGGTAGCGCGGCCAGCTGGGTCCGGCCGATCGCCGCCTGCAGGTCGGTGAGGTTCGCCTTGAACCCCAGCTCCACGACGTCGTAACGCCACGAGCCGCCGGGCAGGTAGCGCCGCCACGCGTCGCGGCTCATCCCGTGCAGCCGGGCCGAGCGCAGCCAGGCCGCAAGGTCACCGTCATGGGTGGCGACCGCGCCGCCCTCGCCGATCGGCAGGTTCTTGGTCGCGTAGAAGCTCAGGCAGGTCGCGTACGGCGCGCTCGCCGGGTCGTCGGCCCGGCCGATCGCGCCGCCGGGCCCGTGGGCGGCGTCGACCACGATCCGCCGGGCCGGCAGCCCGGCCGCGTCGGCGAGCGCGGCGTGGTCGGCCGGGTACCCGCCGAGCGGGCACACCACCATCGCCGCGCACCGGCCGGCCCGCCGTACCGCCGCGGCGACCGTCGCCGGGCTCGGCACCAGCGTGTCCTCGTCGATGTCGACGAGCACCGGGCGACACCCGGCGTGCACGATCGCGGCCACGGCGCCGCAGAACGTCAGGCTCGGGGTCAGCACGGGGGCGCCTGGTGCCAGCCGCAAGGCCCGCAGGCTCAGCTCGATCGCCTGGGTGCAGGTGGCGACGGTCACCACGTGCGGCTGGCCGAGGTAGGCGGCGAGCTCGGCCTCGAACGCCCCGCACTCGGCGCCGGTGGTGATCCAGCCCGAGTCGATGACCCGGACGGCCGCCTCGCGGGCGGCGCCGGTGAACGGCGGGACGGAGAAGGGCACCGCCGTGGTCGTCGCGATGGTCATCGCGCGCCCCCGTCCTCGACTACGCCGAGCAGGTGCCAGCCCGAGGCGGCCGCCAGATCCCGAATCCGGTCCACCGCCCGCGTCCGGACGTGGCCGCCGGCCAGCACCACCACGCCGATGCGCCCGCCCTCGGCGCCCGGGTCGAGCTCATCGAGCGCGCAGACGCCCTGCAGCCGCGCCGTGCGGCCGGTCCCATCGCCGGAGTCGGCGGAGTCGCCGGACGGCTCCGCCCCCGCCGGTCCGGCGGCGAGCGCCTCGACGGCGGCCGCCTGCACGGGGATCGCGACGCGGGCCGGCACGGCCGCCGGGCGCAGCGCGGCCGCCTCGACCCGGTCGACGAGCTCCGGGCCGATCGGCGCGCCGCCGGGCCGCGCCAGCACGACGGTGGAGACGTTCGCAAGGCCCGCGGCCAGCCGGATCCGGCGGCCGAGGTCGGCCAGCACCGCCGGATCGGCGTTGAGCCGGCCCAGCCCCGGGGCGCGCAGCGCCCGGCCGACCTGCGTCGCACCGGACACCCGGGGCCGTGCGATCTCGTTGAGCCCGGCCAGGATCAGGCCCAGAGCGAGCCCGGCGAAGGCAGCGATGGCGAGCCGTCCGGGCAGCCCCGACGGATCTGGCCGGGCCGGGACGGCCGGCGCGTCGACGACGGCCGAGCGGCCCGCCGAGGCGGCCTCCTCGGACAGCCGGTCGCGGTCCGCGGTAAGGTCGGCGATGAGCCGGTCCATGCTGGCCAGGTGGTTCTGCGCGACCGGGTCCTGCGGCTTGGCCTGCGCCTGCGCCGCGATCGGGGCCCGCTTCTCCGCCAGGTCGGTAAGCTGCCGGCTCAGGTCCTGGACCGTGTCGGGCAGCGCGCCGACGCGCAGCGCGTCGAGCTGTCCGGCGACGGCGGTGACGAGAGCCGCGGCGACCTTCTGCGCCATGGCCGCGTCGCCGTCGGTGTAGGCGATCTCCACGACGGCGGAGCTGCCGAGGCCGGTCACCGTCACCGCGTCCACGACCGCGAAGGGGTCGCGGGGCAGGTGCGCCGCGTCCAGCACCCGACGCACGACGCCCGGACTGGTCGCGATCGCCTGCACCTGGCTGACAACCGCGGCGGCCTCGGCGACCGACCGGGGGACGGTGGCCGCCGCGACGACGCGCCCCCGAGCGGTGTACTGCTCGGGTTCGTGGGTCACGTACCCCGCCATCAGCAGCACCGGCACGAGGACCGCCGGCAGCAGCACCGCCCAGTACCGGCGAACCAGCCGAATCGCGACTTCGTTCACTTCCACGCGAACGCCCCTCAACCCACGGGTAGACAACCGATGAACACCAGATGACTACGAGGTTATGGCGATCTGTACGGCCGGCCATCGCGTGCTCAGCGCAGGTCTGCCTACGCCATCTGTGGTAGCCCGCGCCGCCGCCCCACGCTCAATGACCGGAGGCGCGCAGCCCCTGCCGCATGGCCACCGCGACCAACTCGAGCGTCGAGTGCACCTCGAGCTTGGCCAGCAGGTTCTGGGTGTGGGTGCGCACCGTGTTGGTCGACAGGTGCAACCGCAACGCGATCTCGGCCCGGGTCAGCCCGTCGACGAGGTACTGCAGGACCTCCCGCTCCCTCATGGTCAGGCGGTCGAGCGGATTGGGCTGCGCGGTCGCACCGCCCGCGATCAGCCCCGGCAGCGCCAGCCCCAGCAGCTCCGGCGACAGCCACGCCTCGCCGGCGGCCACGCCCCGGATCGCCCGCACCAGGTGGTCGACCTCGACTGTCTTCGGCAGCCACCCGACCGCACCGCAGCGCAGCACGGCGACGACGTCCTCGACCGACCCGGCCGTCTCGGCCGCGGTCAGCATCACCACCCGAGTGCCAGGCGCGGACTCAGCGAAGTAGGCGGCCAACTCGATGCCGTTGTCATCACCGAGCGCCACGTCCAGAAGGGCGACCTGCGAGCGGTGGGCCGCCAGGCACGCCCGCGCCCCCTGGGCAGTGAACGCCACGCGGATCGGCCGCAGGCCGGGCTCCCGCGACAGCCGCGCCTGCAGCGCCTCGGCGAACAGCGCATGGTCGTCGACCACGAGCAGCGAGATGTCATGCATCGCCACACCATGCCGCAGCATCGGGTGGTACCGATGGCACAGACGTGGCAGGCGCCGGGTGAGCCCGCCGGGTGAGCCCGCCGAGGGCGAGGTCAAACTACGGTTTTTGCACGACGTGCCACCCGCCCGCCGACCGCAGCATGAGTCGGTCAGTTCCGAACTGTTCGCACTGGAGTGTTCATGTCGTGCGCTCACCGGCTGACCCGGATCTCCGCCATCACCGGCGGCCTGTGCGGGTTGGCCTTTGTCACTGTGCTGGGGGCGGCCCCCGCGTTCGCCGCCGATCCGTTTCTCTACGTCGGCGGCCCAGGCTGCTCCGACAGTGGCCCGGGCACCCAGGCCCAGCCGTTCTGCACCATCAAGAAGGGCGCGACGGTGGCCTCGGCCGGCCAGACCGTCCTCGTGGCCTCCGGTACCTACTCGGAGACCGCCACCGTCGGCAAGAGCGGCACCGCCGGCAGCCCGATCACCCTGAGGCCGGCCAACGGCGCGACCGTCACCGTCACTGGGGGCACCAGCGGCTTCGTCGTGTCCAGCAAGTCGTACGTGACGATCAGCGGGTTCAACATCACCGACACCACGTCGTACGGCATCTCGGTCAAGTCGTCGAACCACATCGTGATCTCCGGCAACACCGTGTCGGGCGCGGGCACCCCGGTGAGCGGTCAGCAGGCCGCCGGCATCTACCTGAAGGCGACCACCGACTCGACCGTCAGTGGCAACAACACCCACCACAACAGCGACCACGGCATCTACCTGTCCACCGACACCAGCGAGACCACGGTCCAGGGCAACCAGTCGTCGTTCAACGCCAACGAGTTCCGCCGCAACGCCAACGGCATCGACGTCATTGGGCCGGACAACACGGTCATCGGCAACATCCTGCACGACAACGAGGACTCCGGCCTGCAGTTCTACCCGGGCGCGAACAACTCGTTCGCCACGCTCAACGTCACGTACAACAACGGCGACCACGGCATCGACAACCTCAACGTCACCGGCGGCCGACTGATCGGCAACACCGTCTACCACAACTGCACGAGCGGCATCAACGTCGAGGGCACCTCGGGCGACTACGTCGTGGTCAACAACATCGCCGTGGACAACGCGGTCTACCCGGCGTACAAGGGCATCGCCTGCAGCCGGCGCGCCGGCAACATCGGGATCTGGGACTCGGCCCCGGCCAGCACGGTGGTGGACAGCAACCTCGTGTATCTGAGCAAGGCCGGCACCATGTACGTGTTCGGCTCGTCGTTCACCTCGCTGGCGGCGATGAAGGCCGCCACCGGCCAGGAGCAGCACGGCCTGCAGGCCAACCCGCTGTTCGTCAACGCGGCCGGCGGCGACCTGCGCCTGTCGCAGGGATCGCCCGCGATCGACTCGGCCGACTCCGGCGTCGACGGCGAGCAGCTGGTCGACATCGTCGGCACGCCGCGCCGCGACGACCCGGCCGTGCCCAACACCGGCATCGGCCCCCGCGCCTACGACGATCGGGGCGCCTACGAGTTCTGACCGCGGTTCCGACCGCACCCGCGGTGGGCGTCGGGCGGCGAACGGCCGCCCGACGCCCGCTCGGCGCGCACCCGGGGAGTAGCGTCGGGTCCGTTGCATTGAGCGTTGCCCTGCGGCGATAGCCTCGGGTCGTGGATCGGTTGCTTGGCCGGTGGGATGCCGGCGCGGTGTATCACCTGACAACCGTGTCGTTGACCGGCGGCGTCCGGCTGGTGTCGGCCAACGACAGCGAGGTCCGGATCTGGGATCTCACCGGAACGACGAGCGGCGCCGCCGCGGTGGAGCTGGCCCGATCGCCCGGCGAATATCCTGGGGTCAACGGCGTTGCGGTCGGCCGGCTCGGTCGGGACCGGGCGGTCATCGGGGTGGCAACCGAGGACGGCGTGTCGTGGTGGGATCCGGCGACCGGCCGGGAACCGTTTCCCGGGGCCGAGGTGGGCCCGATCTGGGATGTTGCCGCGGCGTCCACCCCCGACGGCCGGGTACGCCTGTTCGGGGCGGCCTACAGCAAGCCGTGGCCGGTGCTGTGCTGGGACGCCGCCACCGGTCAGGAGCTGCCGCCGATCGGATACCACGACATCTCCATCACCGCGGTCGTCGCGGTCGCGCTGCCGGACCACCTGCTGGTCGCCTCGGCCGACGAGGCCGGCACCGTGCGGTGCTGGGACGGGTCGACCGCGAGCCACTGGCCGAACCGGTCCGACGGCGTGCTCGACGGCCACGAAGACCGGGTCCGGGCGATGGCGATGGCCGACCTCGGCGGCGGGCGACTGCTCCTGGCCACCGCGGACATGGACGGAACGATCAATCGGTGGGATCCGGTCACCGGCGACCTGCTCGGCACCAGCTCAGGCGACGACGGGGTCGCGATCTATCAGCTGCACGTGACCCTGCTCGCCGGATCGCCGCAGCTGATCTCCGTCGGCGCGGACGACGTGATCCGCCGGTGGGACGCGATCACCGGCGGGTTGATCGACGAGTCGTTGACCGGATGGTCGGCCACCACGTCCGTCGTCGACGGCCGGCCGGCCCTTGTCGTCGGCGACGCCGACGGAACGACCATCAACCTGTACGAACTCACCGGCCTCCAGTAGTGCCTCGCGGCCCGGGGCGGCCTCGCCGCCCCGGGCTCCGATCAGTCCTCGTTCTCGCCGCTGTCCCCCGCCTCCGGCGGGAACCCGTCCGCGCTCAGTCCGCCCTTCCCGAAGGGGTTCTGGACGAACTGCCCGATCACCCGGAAGGCGCGACCGGGCGTGATCCCGCGTCGCTCTTTCGTCCAGTCCGTCGTGAACACGGTTTCCCCTTCGAAGCCCTGATCTTTCGCGGTGATCTTCGGCCCCGACCCGTCGGCCCGGCGCGCGAAGTACGTATGTTCCGCCGCGCAATCGTCGCTGCAGGCCCGGTTGGTGGTGACCGAACCCTTCACCTCGACTTTGTAGCCTTCGAGCTCCATGTCATCACGCCACTCCGAGGCCACCTTCTCCGCGTGGGCACCGGTCTTGGGGTCGAGGTTCCTTGTCGGCGTCCCGCTCTCATAGACGGTGATGCCCATCTTGTTGAGCATGTCGACGACGGCCGGAGAAAATCTGTACGTGGTGAATCCGACGACCTCAGGCTCACCGTTGATCGTGACCTTCGCCAGCATGAGCGTGCCGTCCTTGAACCCGGCGCCGCCTTTCGCGCTCAGGATCGGTTCGGTAACCCGGATAGCCCGGGCGTACAGGTCGTCAGCCTTCTGCTGCTTGGTCCATTTCCCGTTGTCGTAGGGGTAGTAGGGTTCGCTCTCGGCCGAGTGGGTCTCGACCGGCACGCTTGGGCTGGGGAGCGTCCCCCGCATTTCGATGCTCCACGCACCGGCCTTGCCGTAGTACTGCTCGTCGGTTCGAAGCCCGGACGGATCCGAGAACGTGGCCGGGTTGTTGGAAGCGTAGGCGTAGCCGCCGAGCTGGTTGAGGTCATTGCTTTCGAAGACCGGGTCGCGCTGCAGGAACCGGCCGGTGAGCGGGTCGTAGTTGCGGGCGCCGAGCAGGTTCAGGCCGGTGGCGGGATCCGCGGGCTGGTTGACGAAGGCCCGGTTGTCGGCCCAGGCGCCGGGCGCCGTGCCGCGGGTGCCGCCGAACGGGGTGAAGTACCGCCGGGTCTCGGTCTGGGCGGCGCCGGCGTCGATCGACAGCCCGTGCGTGCCCTGGGCGTTGCCGAACTCGTAGGTCAGCGCGCCGGTCGAGGAGCGCACCAGGCTCGGCCCGCCGGCGGCCTGGTAGTAGCGCAGGCCGCTGAGCGTGTTGGGGCCGACGTCGAGGGTCAGTTGCTCGCCGTCGAGGTACAGGGTCACCTTGGCCGACGAGCCGGCCTTGTCCCGCTGCAGCAGCAGGTTGCCGTCGGCGTCGTAGCGGTAGGTGGCCGTGTTCCCGGACACGGCGTCGGTCACCGACTCGGTCCGGTTCTGCGGCGTGTAGGTGATCGTCTGGTTGGCGCCGCCGCCGATCGTGCGGGTGGTGGTGTTGCCCGCCAGGTCGTACAGGTAGCTGTCGGTGGTGTCGGTGGGCCCGTCGTTGAGGACCGACTGCACCTTGTCGCCGGTGTAGCTGCTGGTGCGCAGCACGTCGTGCGCGGTGTTGCCGTCCACCGCGTGGTCGGTCGCGGTGGCCCGGTTGCTCGCGGCGTTGTACGTGAAGGACTGCCAGTACTTCGCCGGGCCGCCGAGGTTCGCCGCACTGCCCGACGTGTGGTCGCAGCCGCCGATGTTCGGCACCGACGGCGCCGCCGCCGTATGCGTCCCGCCGGAGTCGCTCCAGGCCTCCGTCAGCCGTCCCAGCTGGTCGTAGGAGAAGCACTGCAGGTCGGTGACGGCGCCGCCGCCCTGCGCGTCCTTGACCGCGGTGATGTCGCCGGCCGGGTTGACCAGGTTGACGACGTCGTCGACGTGCGCGGACCCGGACTCCTTGTCGATGAACTGCTCGGTGATCCGGCCGGTCGCCGCGTCGTAGTGCGTGGTCTGCACCACCTGGTTCGGCATGTCGCCGAGCGTCACCGTGGTGTGGTTGCCGAACGGATCGATGACGGCCGAGGTGAGGTAGTCGGCGTTGCCGGCCATCACGGTCGCGACGCCGTTCTGGTTGTACTGCGTGGTGACGGTCTCGGCCGGCAGCCCGCCGTCGGCGTTGTACGTGGTCGCCGTGGGCAGCCCGGTGATCGCCTTGTACGAGGTGGCGCTGCTGTACGTGCCGGCCAGCTTGGCCTCGTCGGCCGGCCCGGTCGACGGGATCGTCACCGTGCTGCCCGTGATGGACCCGCGGTTGCTGTAGCCCGTGACCGCCTTCACATAGGCGGCGCCGCCGATGTACGCGGTGGCCGCGGCCAGCCGGCCCTGGCCGCCGGGCGCGGTGTCGTAGTCCCACTTCGCCAGCAGCGTGGCGCCGTCGTTCTCGGTCTTCTTCCGGCCGAGCTCGTCGTACGTCCACGTGATGGTCTTCGGCCGGGCGTCGGCCTGGCTGAGCAGGTCACCGGCCGCGCTGTAGTGGGTCGTGACGGTGCCGCTGTCCGGGTCGGCGACGGTGGCCGGTTTGCCGTGCAGGTCGTACGTGTAGGTCCAGACCCGCCCGCCCGGGCCGGTCACCTGCGACTGCATGCCGCTCGGGAAGTAGGCATAGGAGATGATCGAGGCGTGGGCGGCGTTGCCGTCCGGGGTCGCGGTGGTGTAGTTCCACAGCGCGCTGGTGTGCCCGCGGGCGTCGGTGAACGTGCTCGTCGCGGTGCCGCCGGAGGGCGGGGTGACGTCGGTACGTTCGCCGCCCGGGTAGGCCGTCGTGGTCGTCCACTGGGGCTGGCCGAGGGAGTAGAGCGTGACCCCGGTGGGGCGGCCCTGCCCGTCGTACGCGGTGACGATCTCTCCCGGGACGGACGCGTCGGCGGCCGGGTAAAGGTTGGCGCTGGGGAATGCGGTGACGTAGAACGGGCGGGTCTTCTTGCCAGGCCACCCATGGCTGTCGTAGAAGGAGTCGCTGACGAGGGATCCGTTGCTGCCGTCACGGGAAACGGCCTGGCTCTGCCGTTGCCGGCCGAGGCCGTCGTAGATGGTGTACGCCCAGGCGTAGGTGGAGTCGTCGCGCAGGGTCTTCGTCGACGTGTACGACGGTGACGCGGTCCCGTTCACGCTGTAGGCGTGCACGATGCTGGCCGACTGGGTGGTGGCCCGGCCCGGCAGCCAGACGCTGGTGAGCCGGCCCAGCCCGTCGTACGCCTCCGAGGTGGTGTTGCTGTTCGCATCGACCGTCTTCGTCGGCTGCTGCCGCGCCTGGTCCACCGTCGTGACGGTGGACTGGCTGAACGTGACGTCGGTGGTGGTGATGGTGGTCGCCAGCTGCCCGGCCACCGGTGCGTACGCGGTCGTGGTGACCAGGCCGCGAGCGTCGGTACTCGTCAGAGGACGACCGTAGTCGTCGTACCCGGCCGCGGACGTCGTCGCGGTGTACGACGGCGACGAGCCGGTGTAGGAGTCGACCGCCTCGGTGCGGGACACATTGCCGGCGGCCGTGATGACGCCGGCCGACGCATTGCCGTCGTAGTACGTCAGCGTGTCCGCGATGGTGGTCGTGGCGCCCGGCGTGGTGGCGCAGTCCCCGGCCACGGTGAGGTTCCGTTTGCCGTAGCTGACCATCCCGGCGTTGACGCCGCTCGGAGGCGTCGCGTAGGTGACCGTGGAGCAGGTCTCCTGCGAGCCGGCGGTGCCGAGCAGGGACACGTCGCCCTGGTCGTCGGTCTGCTGCAGCAGGCCGGTGCCCGTTGCGTAGGTGTCGACCTTTTTGGTGGTACGCCAGGCGCCGGTGCTCAGCAGCGTCAGGTTCTTGCTCGTGCCGATGTTGGCGAAGCCGGCGATCTTGGGTGGCAGGCCGGGCTGCGCGGTCTCGGCGTGCGAGGCGGTCTGCGCCGACCACGGCAGGCTGATCGCCCTGGCCGTGACCGTGCCGCCGGCCTGCGTGTACGTGCCGGTCTCCAGCACGGTGTCGGCGTACTGGTTCGCGTCGACGACCGCGTCGCCGGTGCTCGCCGTGACCGTCACGGACTTCTGGGTGCCGCCGGTCTGGCTGTTGTAGTCGCCGTCCATGCCGCGCAGGTACGTCGTGGACGTCTGCGTGACCGGGTCCGGTGCGGCGCCGGTCGTCTTGACGACTTGGCCGAAGCCGCGGAACTGGTTCCAGCTGCGCTGGGCGTTCTTCGTCGTGACCGAGTCGTCGCGGTGCCAGGCGGCGTCGCCGACGTACGTGTAGTTCGTTTCCAGGTCCTTGGAGCTGACGACGACCGGGTCGTGCTGCACGACCTTGGTGACGACCCACTTCTGGAACCAGTCCGACACCGGCGAACTCTGCCCCTGGCCCTGCCAGTACTGCTGGTAGCACAGCATCGTGTTGTTCGTCGCCGACGGCAGGTGCGACGCTCCGGGCGTCTGGTCGCACGCCTGGATCGTCGCGGTGCTGTTGGCGTAGGTGACGGTGACCTGCTCGCCGGTCTCCGTGGTGATCTTGTCGATCCGCTGGTGGTTGTACGCCGGCCAGGTGCCCGACCCCGGCACCCGGTTTGCCATCGTCTGCGTGCCGGTGAAGATGACCGGCGGCAGGGCGGCGGCGGTGGTGGCGTTGTTGCCGGTGTGGGTGATGGAGTCCAGCCACAGCGACGGGCTGGAACCATCGTTGGGGTCGGGGAACGAGTGCGCCAGGGCGTAGGTGTCGACCGGCTTGTAGGTGCCGCCCTTGTTCACCAGCGTCTGGATCTGGCTCAGCTCGACCGTGGAGAAGTACGAGATGCCGCCGTTGAGGCAGGTGCCGGTCGCCGGGCAGATCTGGTCGAACGGCGTGTCCGGCCAGTCCGGCGCCGTCGTCTTCGTCAGGTTCGCGTAGGCCGAGCACTCGCTCGCCGAGCCCTTGCACCGCTGGACGGTCGTGAACACGACCTCCGCCGCCGGGGCCGGCGTCGCCTGGCTCGCCACATCGGACGCCCGCCAGCCGTAGTTGATCTGCTTGAGGTACCCGCCGCGCACGTACTGCGTGTTCGTGTGTGCGCTGCTGCGGGCGTAGTAGTTCGTCTCGGTGCCGTACGAGTACGTCGTGGCGTTGCCGTGCGGGTCGACAACGTAGTCGAGGTTCCACCGGTACGCCATGTTCGGCGTGAAGCTGTTCGTCCCGGTGCCGGAGCTGTAGCACGGATCCCCGGACTTCGGGCAGTACACCGGCTGCGTCCACGCCCCGCTCGACGCCGGGTCCGCGCCCGTGCCGCCCTCCGCGGCCGGCAGGTGACCCGCGCCGAAGTACAGGCGGGTGCCGTCCTGCAGCGTCACGACCCAGTACTCGCCGCTGTAGGCGCCGTTGTTCCCGCCCGTCTTCAGCTCGACCGTCGCGCCGTTGTCGGACGACACGTGCCACTTGTGGGACGAGTCGTCGTAGACCAGGCCACCGGACAGGCCGGCCGCGTCGACCGACACCTCCTGCCCGCCCCACCCCCAGCAGCTGTCGGCGGAGTTCGCGATGCCGTCGTCCTTGCACGGGATGTACGACCGCTCGATGTAACCCGGGTTGTAGGACCAGCCCGAGCCGACCCAGTCCGACTGCGCGTTCGTCGAGGCGGTCATCCCGTCCACGGCCGACGAGGAGTAGGCCAGCGCGACCGCCGGAGCGGCGCCGCCCAGCGCGGGCGGCAACGTCACCGGGTACGAGTACGTGAAGCTGCCCGTTCCGCCGGTCGACCAGGCGTCCGAGGGTTTCAGGCTGGT
>NZ_JBEZDS010000036.1:0-125438 GCF_040648435.1 Dactylosporangium sp. NPDC049140
GGTCACACTGGCGCCGCCGACGCCAATACCAAGCCCGCCTCAGCCACTACCGACGACGCGGCCACCCACTCACCTAACTGCCGTTGCAGTACTAGAGCCCACTCTAGAACACCGGCCCAGGCCGTCTCTTGACACAGAGGGGTGCCATGAGTGGCCCGTTGTCGAGTAAGGTCGAGATCTATGCAGGTCGACGGGGCCACTTCGGACCTGCGATGTCCGTCATGCGGCGGCCCCACCGTGCATGAGGTTTCCGAGGGCGTGCAGGGTGGCCGGCTGGTCTGGTCAGAGGAGATCAGTTGTCGGGACTGCCCGCATCTCGTACTCGCATGCGGCGAGGGCGATCTGCCGTCCTCGCTCCGTGCCAAGCTGCTGGCCCGGTACGGCGCGGCAACAGTCCACCTGGACCCCGCCGAGGCCGGTCCACTGCGAGTCCGGCTGCTGAGCGTCCTACGCGCGTCCGGTGATCGGTCGATTGCCGCTGCGGTCGCCGAGTACGACCGCCTCACCGGTGAGGGCGTGACCGGCACCGCCGGCGAGATGCGGCTGCTGGCGGACCGACTGACGGCCGCCGGCGCCCGCGTCTACCTCGACCCACCGACGCACCCTGAGCGCCTCGAATGACGACATCGGCCCGGTAGAAGACCCTGCCAACGTTCATCGGGCCCGACCCAACCTTCCGCGACGGGCGCCAGCGGCCGTCGCGCGCCCACAGCGGCAGATGCGCTGCGCCGCGAGGCGCCTTGTTGTACCCCCGGTGCAGCTGGGAGGGCGCTGTTGCATTGAGCCATCGTCAAGATCGCCTGCCGCAAGAATTTCGGCCGAGGTCCGCGTTCGTGTGCCGTGGCGGCAACGAAACTGGATATAACGGACAGCAAAAGGGGGTGCTGCACAGCGACAGCCGGCCTCCGGCGGACTTCGCGACGAAGAATATCCGGTGCTCGCTCAACTCGATCGCTCAATGCAACAGCGCCCGGAATTCTCATGTCCGTCAGCCCGGAGCAAACTGTCCGCCGACCCGGATCATGCCGCGTCCGCTGGCAGATGAAAGCAATGGTGTCCGAGGTCCGGGTTGGAAGACCCGGACCGATGTGCCGGAACAGGCATCCAGGACCCTCGTGATGCCATCATCCGCATCGACACCATGACGATCTGCGGCACGGACCTGCATATCCTAGCCAGCGACGTGCCGGCCGTGCAGCCCGGACGCGTCCTGGGGGCACGAGGCGGTCGGTACCGTCGTGGGGGTCGGCAGCGCTGTCAGCGGCCTGGCGGCCGAGCACCGTGTGCTGGCGTCGCGCATCTCGGCGTGCGGCGTCTGCCGGTTCTGCCGGGCCGTGCACTCCGGGCAGTGCCTGGGTGGCGGCGGCTGGATTCTGGGCCACCGCGTGGACGGGGTGCAGGCGGAGTACGCGCGGCTGCTCGAGCGGGACCCGGCGCGGCTTTCGCCCGGCGTCACGCGGAGCGCGAACGGTCGGTGGCGATGTTGCTGCGCACCGCGGTAACGCCGGTCAGGTTCGCGGCGATCTCGGCGGCCAGCCGGGCGGCGTCGCGTCCTCCGGGCCCCCCGGACAGCTGCACCTCACCGTCGTGCACCGTGGCTGTGATGTCGCCCGGCTTGTGCCAGAGGCCGTGCAGCAGTAGCTCGTCCATGAGTTCCCGCTCGATCGCCTCGTCGGAACGCAGCGCGTTGCGCAGCAGGTCTCGGCGTGTGACGATGCCGACCAGCGTGCCGCGGTCGTCGTCGAGGACGGGGAGCCTTTTGACGCGGTACCGCTGCATGAGCCCGGCCGCCGTGCTCAGCGCCGCGCCCGCGCGGACGGTGACCGGCGGGGTGCTCATGAGCTCGCCGGCCGTAAGGCCGTCCGCCGGCGGCGTGTCAGCGCCATCCCTGGCAGTGAGCCTGGACAACAAATCGGCCTCCGAGATCACGCCGATCACCCGGTCGTCCTGGCCGACCACCGGCACACCGCTTACGCCGAACTCGGTGATGACGTCGGTGACGTGCCGGCTGGTGCAGTCCGCGGTCACCGCGACCACCGACGGACTCATGACATCTCGGACGCGCAGCTCGCTCATCGGAGACTCCCTTCGCCCACCTTCGACCCCTACGATGTCACCGTCCCGGGGCCGGCACCTGGGCCGAAGGACACCTCTGCGCCGGGACGGGAGCCCAGTCATGGCGTGCCGAGCGGGTTGCCGGCCAGGGCGCGCAGATATGGCGCGGGCGGCAGTGACGCGACGATCCGCAGATCGTCGCGGAGCGAGCTCTGCTCGTCGAGGAACCGCAGGACCCGATCGGCCGGACTGGCGGCGAACAGCCGGGCGAACGCGGTTTCCAGCTGGTCGGGATCGCGGTCGAGGACGCGCAGCAGCACGGTGTCCAGGCGGCGGAACCGCCGGCTCGTCGTCGGGACCGCGAAGGGGTGTCCGTGCCGGGCCAGCGAGGCGGCGATGGCGGCGCTGTCCCGGCACCGGTGGACCTCGTCGATGAGCACGGCGCGTACCTCGGCGCGGGCCGCTACGCGGAGGATGGCCGGCGGGGCTTCGGTGCTCCGCTGGAGCTCCTGCGGGGTGAACGAGGCGCGCCCGTACCAGGCGCCGGTCATGTTTTGAAGGGCCGGGACGGTGTCAGCGCAGGGGTAGCCCGAGGCGCCGTCCCGCGTCCAGTAGCGAGTCGTGCACGCCCGGGTGGGCGGCGTGGTCGAGGATCTCCTGTGCCTGCTCCACCGAGTCGCGGCCCCAGATCTGGGCGGTACCCTGCTCGGTGACGATGTAGCTGTGCTGGAACGAGGTTACCGGCCCGGACAGCAGCGGCACGACCGCCGACACGTCCGCCTTCGGGTGCCACGAGCGCAGCGCGATGATCGCGTGGCCGCCCGGGGAGTGCATCGCCCCGACGATGAAGTCCGTCTGGCCGCCGAAGCCGGAGTGGGTCCGGGCGCCGACGCGGCTGGCGTTGGCTTGGGCGAACAGGTCGACCTGCAGGGCGCTGTTGATGCTCATGAGGCCCGGGTGCGCGGCGATTGCGGCCGGGTCGTTGGTCTTCTCCGTGCGCAGCATCCGCACCCGGGGGTTGCGGTCGATCCAGTCGTAGAGCTCCTGGGAGCCGAAGCAGAACGACGCGGTGACCGGGGTGTCGGCCTCCAGCGCGCCGGCCTTCTCCAGCGCCAGGGCGCCGTCGGTGAACATCTCCGACCAGACGCGCAGCCCGCGCCGGTGCCGCAGCGCCTCGAGGGTGGCGTCGGGGATGGCGCCGATGCCGAGCTGCAGGGTGGCCTGCTGCGGTACCAATGCCGCCACCCGCTCGCCGATGGTCCGGGAGGTGTCGTCGGGCGCGGCCGGGGCGTGCGTGGCCAGGGGCTCCCCGGCCTCGACGAGGTAGTCGACCGCCTCGACCGGCAGCTGGGCGTCGCCGTACGTGACCGGCATGTGCGGGTTGGCCTGGGCCACGACGATGCCGCCGCGGGCGCGGACCGCCTCGACCGCGGCGGGCAGCACGTTGACCTCGACGCCGAGGCTCACCGCGCCGCCCGAGGCCGGCGACGTGTGCAGCAGGACGACGTCCGGCACGAGACGCTGGCGCAGCAGGTCGGGGACGAGCGAAAGGCGGCAGGGGAAGTACCGCAGCCGCGCACCACCCCGCATGCCCGGCCCGACGAACGACGTCTCGTGGACGACGCCCTCCCGGTCCGGGATGCCGGGCTGGGCGTTGAGCATCACGAGCCGGAACTCGGCGATGCTGGCGTCGGCGATGGCCAGCAGCCGCGCCGGCGCGGCGAAGTTGCCGCTCGCGACGATCCTCGGCACGCCGGGCAGCGCGCCGAGGATGTGGCCGAGCTCGGCCTCGCTCACCGTTCGCATGGGTTCTCCCTCCGATGGGAATGCAGCAGGAACGTTCGCAGCGGCCGGCGGCGGCTCGCCTCGACGGGGCCGCCGTAGCCGACGCGCAGGATCATCTGCGGATGCCAGACACCGCCGGGCGCGGCGAGCATCCGGCGCAGGTGTGCCACCTCGAGCGCCTGGGTCATCGGCTGGACGGCCAGGCCGTGCAGGGTGGCGGTGAGCAGCACGCGCTGCAGGGCACCACCGGCGTCGAGCCAGGCCTCGGGGGTATCGCCGCGGGCGTGCAGGACGACGAGCGTCGGGTGCCGCTCGAACCGGGCCGCCTCCCGCGACAGCCGGGGCAGCGCGAGCCCGAAGTCCCGCAGCGGCAGGCCCGCGGTCGTCGCGCGGGGCCCGAACCAGGGGGCGAGCACACCGTCGCGCCGGTCGCCGCGTTCGCTGGTCCACCGGGCGAGCTCCCGCCGGTACCGCGGATCCGTCTGCTGCCAGGCGTCGGCGGCCTGGGTGATGGCCAGCACCGCGCCGCGGCGCACCGGGTCGAGTACGACGAGCCGGCTGCTCCCGCCGGCGGCGGCCCGGCGCAGCGCCTCGAGCAGGGCCCCGGGCACGGCGGCGTCGTCGTAGGGGCCGCGGTTGGTCCGGCGGCGGTTGATCGCCAGGGCGAGGGCCTCGATGTCCGAGCTCGGATCGCGGGTGGCGACCGGCACCACGCGCACCGGCCCGCCGGCGGTCGCCGGCCGTTCCAGCCGCGAGACCCAGCCGTCGGCCGCGAGCGCGAGCCGCAGGTTGCACACGGCCGCCCCGACGCTGATGTGCAGGGCGCGGCCCGCGGGGTCGGTGGCCGGGAGGGCGCGCTCGGCGTCGGCATACACGTCGAACCCGAGCCCGTCGAACCGGAACCGCCACGGCTGGGTGTTGTGCATCGAGGGTGCGGCGACGGCGGCGTTCAGGCACGCGGCGGTCGTTCGGTCCGGCAGCTGCTCGGACATGGTGTCGTCACCTCCAGCGGCGGATGCCCCTCCGACGGTGGCGGATTCGGGCCGACGCGGACAGGGCCGATGGTCCCGATCCCGGGGGCCGGTCCGGCCGCGGCCGGGGTTCGGGACCAAAGGCGGAGCCGCGCGGGACCGGTGGCCCTGGGGGGCCGGGCCGGCACGGCGAACGATCGAAGGTGGATCGACCGATCCGTGCCGCCGAGAAGGGATGTGATGACGGTGACCGGGACGCTTGCCCCGACGCCCGCCGAGCTCGAGCTGAGTGTCGAGGACACCGCGGCCGCGATCGACCGCCTGGTTCTGCGGGCGCTGGGGGCGCTGGACGGGTACACCGGACTCGACCAGGAACGCATCGACCACATCGTGAAGAAGGCGTCGGTGGCCGCCCTGAGCGCGCACGGCCGCCTCGCCGAGCTGGCCATCGAGGAGACCGGCCGGGGCGTGTTCGAGGACAAGGCGGTGAAGAACGTCTTCGCCTCCGAGCACATCGCCCACAGCCTGGCCGGGCTGCGCACGGTCGGGGTGGTGGCCCGCAACGAGATCGACGGCATCGTCGAGATCGCCGACCCGGTCGGCGTCGTCTGCGCCGTCACGCCGGTGACGAACCCGACCTCCACGACGGTGTTCAAGGCGCTCATCGCGCTCAAGACCCGCAACCCGGTCGTCTTCGCCTTCCACCCGTCGGCCCAGCGCTGCAGCGCCGAGGCGGCCCGGATCGTGCGCGACGCCGCCGTGGCCGCCGGCGCGCCCCGGCACTGCATCCAGTGGGTCGAGCAGCCGTCGATCGAGGCGACCCAGGCGCTCATGGCCCACCCCGGCGTGGCCGTCATCCTGGCCACCGGGGGCGGCGGCATGGTCCGGGCCGCCTACTCGGCCGGCAAGCCGGCGCTCGGCGTCGGGCCGGGCAACGTTCCCGCGTACATCGAGCGCAGCGCGGACGTGGTGCGCGCGGTCCACGACATCGTGGTGTCCAAGACGTTCGACAACGGCATGATCTGTGCCTCGGAGCAGGCCGTCATCCTCGACGAGGCGATCGAGGAGGAGGCTCTCGCGCAGTTCGAGCGGCTGCACGCGCACGTGGCCACGCCCGAGGAGAAGCGGCGGCTGGAGCGGCTCATCTTCGGCGACGGCCCGCGGGTCAACCCCGACGTCGTCGGCCGGTCCGCGGCCTGGATCGCCGCGCAGGCCGGGTTCGAGGTCGCCGAGGACACGTCGGTCATCCTCGTGCCCGTCGCCGAGGTCGGCGCCCAGGAGCCGCTGACCCGGGAGAAGCTCTGCCCGGTCCTGGCCGTGCTGCGGGCCGGCTCCCGGGAGGACGGGTTCCGCCTGGCCCAGGAGATGGTCGAGCTCGACGGGCTCGGCCACAGCGCCGTCATCCACACCGCCGCGGCCGACGTGGCCGAGGAGTACGGCCGGCGGGTGAAGGCCGTGCGCATCATCTGGAACTCGCCGTCGTCGCAGGGCGGGATCGGCGACGTCTACAACGCCTTCCTGCCCTCCCTCACGCTCGGCTGCGGCAGCTACGGGCGCAACTCGGTGTCGGGCAACGTCTCGGCGGTCAACCTGCTCAACATCAAGCGGGTCGGGCGGCGGACGAACAACCTGCAGTGGTTCAAGATCCCGCCGAAGATCTACTTCGAGCCGAACGCGATCCGGTACCTCACCGACATGCCCGACGTCCACCGGGTGACAATCGTGACCGACCCGACGATGACCCGGCTCGGGTACGTCGACCGGATCCGCACGGCGCTACGGGCCGGCGCGAACCCGGTCACCGTCCAGATCCTGGACGACATCGAACCCGAGCCGACGATGGCCACCGTCGAGCGCGGCGCCGAGCTGATGCACCAGTTCCGGCCGGACACGATCATCGCGCTCGGCGGCGGCTCGCCGATGGACGCGGCCAAGGTCATGTGGCTGCTGTACGAGCACCCGGGCACCGAGTTCGCCGACATGCGGGAGAAGTTCTTCGACATCCGCAAGCGCGCCTTCACCTTCCCGACCCTCGGCCGGCTCGCCCGCCTGGTGTGCATCCCGACCACCTCGGGCACCGGCGCCGAGATCACGCCGTTCGCGGTCATCACCGACACGAAGACCGGCCTGAAGTACCCCCTGGCGGACTACGCGCTCACCCCGAGCGTCGCGATCGTCGACCCGGTGCTCACCGCCGACCTGCCGCCGGCCGTGACCGCCGACAGCGGCTTCGACGCGCTCACCCACGCCACCGAGGCGTACGTGTCCGTGTACGCCAGCGACTACACCGACGGCCTGGCCCTGCACGCGATCCGGCTGATCTTCCAGAACCTGCCCGCGGCCGTGCACCGCGGCGCGGCCGACCCGGTGGCCCGCGAGAAGATGCACAACGCCGGCTCCATCGCCGGCATGGCGTTCGGCAACGCGTTCCTGGGCATCGTGCACGCCCTGGCCCACACGCTCGGGGCGACATTCCACGTCGCGCACGGCCGCACGAACGCGCTGCTGCTGCCGCACGTCATCCGGCACAACGGCAAGGTGCCGGCGAAGCTCAACTCGTGGCCGAAGTACGAGCGGTACGTGGCCCCGGAGCGCTTCCAGGACATCGCCCGGATGCTCGGCCTGCCCGCGGCCACGCCCGAGGAGGGCGTCGAGTCCTACGCCCGGGCGGTCGAGCGGCTGCGCGCCGACGTCGGCATCGAGCCGTCCTTCCAGGCGGCCGGCGTCGACGAGCAGGCGTTCCTGGAGGCGCTGCCCCAGCAGGCGATGAACGCGTACCTCGACCAGTGCGCCCCGGCCAACCCGCGCATGCCGATGCTGGCCGACCTGCGCGAGATCATGCGGACCGCCTACTACGGCGGGGAAGGAGCGGGTCATGACAACCCCCGGACGAGCTGAGATCGACCAGGTCGCGGAGGCGTCGATAGCGGCCCTGCGCGCCCCGTCCATCTTCAACACCCAGCCCTGGCGCTGGCGGCTGACCGGCAACCACGGCGAGCTGTGGGCCGACCACACCCGCCGGCTGGACGGCCTCGACCCCCACGGCCGCCTCCTGCTGCTCAGCTGCGGCACCGCGCTGCACCACGCCGCGGTCGCCCTGCTGGCCGCCGGCTACGCGGCCGACATCACGGTGCTGCCGGACCTGCACCGGCCGGATCTGGTGGCCCAGGTGCGGCAGGGCTCCCCGTGTGAGCGGCACGACCTGCTGTACCGGGCCATCTACCGCCGGCGCACCGACCGGCGCCCGTTCGCCGACGCCCGACCGGCCGGCGCGATCCTCGCCGAGCTCCGCTTCGCCGCCGAACGCCACGGCGTGCGCCTGCACCTGCTGCACTACGACCAGCTGGCCGCCCTGGCCGCCGCGGTCGACGACGCCGGCGCCTTCGAACGCGCCGACCCCGCGATGTGCGACGACGTGCAGAAGTGGACCACCCGCACGCGGCCGGACCGCGACGGCGTCTCGCCCCGCAGCGTCACCGGACCCACCGACCGCCGGATCGCGCCCCGGGACTTCGCCGTGGCCGCACCGGCGGCGCTGGACCCGGGCCCGGGCAGCGACCGCGGGACCGTGTACGTGGTGCTGGCCATCGACGGCGACGAGCCGCGGGACTGGGTCGCGGCCGGGGAGGCGCTGTCGGACGTCTGGCTGACGCTTACCGCCCGCGGCCTGGCCGCGTCGCCGATCAGCGAGGTGATCGAGGTCGAGCCGGTACGGCAGGCCCTTGGCCGCCTGCTCGGCGCGGGCAACCCGGCGATCGCGCTGCGTCTCGGCGTGCCGGTGCCCGACAGCGAACCGGTACCGCCGGCCGTGCGCCGCTCCGGTACCGACATCATCGGACTCCCCGGACAATCCTGAACGACACCCGAAGCGCTGCGCGGACCGGACCGGTCCGCGCAGCGCCTTCATGACCGGGGGGCGGCGTCATTTGCTGTCGTGTCAGGACGTGCGCAGGCGGTTCAGGCGGCGGTGGTACTCCTCATCGTCGATCTCACCGCGGGCGTAGCGCTCCGCGAGGATCGCCGCGGCGTCCCGGCCGCCGTCCGGCGAACCGGGGCGGCGCAGGGCGTAGACGACCAAGCCGGCGGCCGCCAGGAACACCAGCAGCGTCAGCACCAGGCCGCCCATCGGAAAGCCCATCATCCCGTAGTAGTGATGCCACATCATCGTGACCTCCTCCAGATGGCGCCGCCGCATCTCGACGGCTATCGGTGTTCGTGGGTGTCTCGCCGGTCCAGGCGCGCCTGCAGGCGGTCCTGCAGCAGGTCGAGGGCCTCGTACGGGGTGTCGGCGCACGCCTCGGCGTGCAGGACCCGGCCGTTGAGGTCGATCTCCGCGCGGGCCTTCACCGGCCGGTCCGCCGCCGGGTTGCCGATCCGGTCCAGCCGGACCCGCGCGAAGAGCACCGGCCGGGCGGTGTGACCGAGGACCGCGGTGACCTTCTCCCGGGCGTAGCGCTGGATCTGCGGCTCCATCCCCGGCTGCAGCTGCACGTTGATCTCGACCTCGTCGTGGGTGCGGGACATCGTTATCGTCCTTTCGCCGAACGGGCCGGCGGTGGAGATCCGACCGCCTGAGATCATTTGATCTCCGTCGCGGGCCTTCGGGCAGGGTCTTGCGACCCGCGTTCGGGGACAGTGGTCCCGTACCGGGCGTCCACCCGGCGCAGCCGGGCCCGCCACAGCTCGTCGGCGCCCCACACGACCAGCGGGAACGGCAGCAGCAGGGCGATCTGGCCGGGGCCCGGGACCGCCGTGTCGAACAGGCCGTGCAGCGCGGGATTGCCGACCAGCGCGGCGGCGAAGGCCACCTCGAAGCCGATGCCCCACAGCAGCAGGCGGTTGGTGAGCAGCCCGACGGCCCGCAGCGGGGCGGTCTGGGTCCGCGCGGCGAACGCGGTGCCGATCTGGCAGGCGACGATGCCCAGGAAGGTCATGGTCGTGGCCTGCTGCCAGACGTGGTGCAGCGGCGTGCCCGGACCGGTGGCGTCGCCCGGGTGCCATCCGCCGCCGTAGAGCGTGGCGAAGAACCCGGCCAGCACGAGCAGCGCCGAGACGCCGCCGAGCACACCCCAGGCACGCACGAGCATCCGCCCGTGGATGACACCCTGCCGGCGCGCCCGCGGCGGCCGGTCCATGAGACCGGGCTCGGCCGGCTCGCGGCCCAGGGCGAGGGCCGGGAGTGTCTCGGTGCCCAGGTCGATGGCCAGGATCTGCAGCACCGTCAGCGGCAGCGGCACGGCGCCGCCGGACAGGGCGAAGACCAGGAACGGCACGACCTCCGGCGTGGCGTGCGCGAAGATGTACAGGATGAACTTGCGCACGTTGTTGTAGACCCGCCGGCCCGCCTGCACCGCGGTGACGATGGTGGCGAAGTTGTCGTCGGTGAGGATCATCGTGGCGGCCTCGCGGGCCACGTCGGTCCCGCCCCGGCCCATGGCGACGCCGATGTCGGCCCGCCGCAGCGCCGGGGCGTCGTTGACGCCGTCGCCGGTCATGGCCACCACGTGCCCCTGGGCGCGCAGGGCGTCGGCGATGCGCAGCTTGGCCTCGGGCGAGCTGCGGGCGAAGATCAGCTCGCGGTGCTCGGTGAGCAGCCGGTCGAGCTCCGGCTCCGGCATCGCGTCGAGCTCGGCCCCGGTGATGACGCGGGTGTCGCCGGTCGCGATGCCGACCCGCCGGGCGATCTCCGCGGCGGTGAGCCCGTGGTCCCCGGTGACCACCATCAGCCGGATGCCGGCGGTGTGGCAGCGCGCGACGGCGGCGGCAACCTCGGGCCGCGGCGGGTCGAACATGGCCACCACGCCGAGCAGCGTGAGATCCTGCTCGGCGTCCTCGCGGCGCTCCGGCACCGGGCCCGGCGGAAGACGGCGCACGGCAACGGCGAGGAGGCGCAGCCCGTGGGCGGCCAGTTCGGCCACGGCGGCCGCGACGCGCTCACCGTCCGCGTCCGTGAGCGCGCGGTCGCCCGTGGCGTCGGCAACGCGGGTGCACAACGGCAGCAGCTCCTCCGGCGCGCCCTTGGCGTGCAGCCAGGCCTCGCCGTCGAGGTCGTCGACGGTGGACATCCGGCGCAGCGCCGGGTCGAAGTGGAACTGACGGCGCTGGTCCCGCCGCGCGCCGGCGTCGGCCGGCCGGCCGAGCGCGGCCGCGGCGTGCAGCAGCGCGATCTCCGTCGGATCGCCGGTCTCGGGCTCCAGCCCGGCGTTGTTGCACCGGACCACCGCATCGGCGAGCCGCCGCGCCGGGCCGGCCGGAGCCGGATCGCCGGGCTCCAGGCCGAGGCGCTGCGGCAGCGTCCACACGGTGGTGACCCGCATCCGGTTCATGGTGAGCGTGCCGGTCTTGTCGGTACAGATGACGGTGGTGGAACCCAGGGTCTCCACGGCGCTGAGGCGCTTCACGACCGCGCCGCTGCGGGCCAGCTCCCGTACGCCCATGCCGAGCGCCAGGGTGATCGTGGGCAGCAGCCCCTCGGGCACGTTGGCCACGAGCAGCCCGATGGCGAAGGTGAAGGCGGCGGCCACGCTCAGGTGCGCGGCGAACGTGCCCAGCGGCAGGAAGGCCAGGCCCGCGGTGACCGCGACCAGGGCGATGAGCCACGCGACCCGCTTCACCTGGGTCTCCAGCGGGCTCTCGTCGCGGCCGACCCGCTGGGTCAGGGCGGCGATGCGGCCCAGCTCGGTGCGCATCCCGGTGCCGAAGACGACGGCGGTGGCCTCGCCGCCGGTGCAGTTCGTGCCGCTGAAGACCAGATCGCGGGCGTCCAGCAGGGGCCCGCCGCGGTCGGTCTGCGTGGCCGAGCGGTACGCGGGCAGGGACTCGCCGTTGAGCGTGGACAGGTCGACCTCGACCCCGCCGGTCAGGAGGCGGGCGTCGGCGCAGATGCGCTCGCCCTCCTCGACGACCAGCACGTCGCCGGGCACGAGGTCGGCGGCCGGGATGGCGGTGCGTACGCCGTCGCGCAGCACGGTGGCCTGCTGCGGCAGGTAGGCGGCGAGGGCTTCGACGGCCCGCTCCGCCTGCTGTTCCTGCACGAACGCGAACACGGCGTTGACCAGCACGACGATCACGATCGCGATCGCCAATGCGGTGGTGGCGGCGATGAGCGCCAGCGCGGCGGCCAGCCACAGCAGCGCGGCGAGCGGATGGACGAGCTGGCGCACCAGTTCGCGCCACCACCGCCGTCCGCCGTGCCGGGTGAGCTCGTTCGGGCCGTACACGAGCCGCCGGCGGTCGGCCTCGCGTGCGGAAAGGCCGCGCGGACCTTAGCGCAGGTCCCGCATGAGCAGGCCGACCGGTTCCCGCGGATCCTGCGCGACGGGCACCGCGCCAGGTTGTTCGGATGCGGTGCTCATCGCGGCTGCTCCCTTCACCGCGGCGGCGCGGTGGCGATCGGTCATGCGTCCCGGCGCTCGTGTGCGATGAGCACCGGGCACTCGGCATGGTGCATGAGCTGCTGTCCGACGGAGCCGACGAGCAGGCCGGCGAACCCGCCGTGGCCGCGGCTGCCGACGACGACGAGCTGGGCGGTGTGCGAGACGCCGATCAGGACCCTCGCCGCGCGCCCGGCGGTGACGAGGGCCTCGACCTTGACGTCGGGGTACTGCTGCAGCCACGGGGCCAGCGACGCGTCAAGCGCCGCCCGCTCGTACTCCTCGACGTCCCGCGCCGGCAGCGAAGGCTGGGCCGGGATGAGGTGGGCGCGGATCGCGACCAGCTCGACCCCCCGGGCCCGGGCGGCCGCGAACGCCAGACCGAGCGCGTCCGCGCCGGAGTCGGAGCCGTCGACCCCGACCACGACCGGCCCGTACGTCACCGCGGTCCGCCCGCGCACGACGGCGACGGGGACGCGGGCGTGCGTGGCGACCTGCTGGCTGACCGAGCCCATGAACAGGTTGGTCAGCCCGCCGGAGCCGCGGTTGCCGACGACGAGCAGCCGGGCGCCGGCGTCGCCGAGCTCCAGCAGGGTCGACGCGGGCGGCGCGTCCACGCTCAGGCCGACGACGTCGATGCCGGTGCCCCGGGCGCGGATCCGCTCGGCGATCCCGCCGACGAGCTTCTGGGCGGCCTCCTGGGCGGCGCCCGTCTGCTCGGTGAACGTGGCGTAGTACGCGCCCGGCCACAGGATCTGGTAGGCGTTGACGATCTGCAGCTGCACGGCGGTGCGCTCGGCCTCGTCCGCGGCCCACTCGACCGCCTGGCGGGCCTCCTCGGACCCGTCGTAGCCGACGACGATCCGCGGGGGGTTGGTGTTGGTGCTCATCGCTCCTCCTCGATTGTCCCTGGCTTCAGGCTCGGCCCGGCGCGTTCCTGCGGCCAGGGACCATCGGTGTCACCCAGCGGGTCCAAGGACCCGTCCTCAGCGGGTGTCGGAGCCGGCGGCGACGACCGCGCTGCGGCCGGCCTCGAGCCGGGCGACCGGCACGCGGAACGGCGAGCAGGACACGTAGTCGAGCCCGGCGTCGTGGAAGAAGCGGATCGAGTCGGGGTCGCCGCCGTGCTCGCCGCAGACCCCGATGTGCAGGTCCGGCCGGGCGGCGCGGCCCTCGGTGACCGCGATGCGGATGAGCCGGCCGACGCCGTCGCGGTCGATGGACTCGAACGGCGAGACGCCGAAGATGCCCAGCTCGAGGTACCGCGAGAAGAAGGCTCCTTCGACGTCGTCGCGGGAGAACCCCCAGCCCATCTGGGTCAGGTCGTTGGTGCCGAACGAGAAGAAGTCCGCGGCGCGCGCGATCTCGCCGGCCGTGAGCGCGGCCCGCGGCACCTCGATCATCGTGCCGATGCGGGCCTCGACGCCGAGCTCGGTCAGCAGCCGCCGGGCCTCCTCGCGTACGGCCTCCAGCTCCTGCACCGCCCCGACGAGCGGCACCATGATCTCCGCCCGGGCCCCCGGCACCAGCGCGGCCGCCTCGGCGATCGCCCGGACCTGCATCGCGAAGAGGCCGGGGATGACCAGGCCGAGGCGCACGCCGCGCAGGCCCAGCATCGGGTTGTCCTCGTGCATGCGGTGGACCGCGTCGAGCAGCTCGCGGTCGTGGCCCGGGTCCTCGCCGCGCTCCTCGGCCACGGCGACCTTTACCGCGAGGTCCTCCAGGGGCGGGAGGAACTCGTGCAGGGGCGGGTCGATCAGCCGGACGGTCACCGGTAGTCCGGCCATCTCGCGGAACAGGTCGGTGAAGTCATTGCGCTGCAGCGGGAGCAGCTCGGCCAGGGCGGCCTCGCGCTGTTCGGTGGTGCGGGCCAGGATGAGCCGCTCGACGAGGGTGCGGCGCTCGCCGAGGAACATGTGCTCGGTGCGGCACAGGCCGATGCCCTGTGCGCCGAAGCGCCGGGCCCGGGCCGCGTCCTCGCCGGTGTCGGCGTTGGCCCGCACCGCCAACCGGCGGCGCTTGTCCGCGTGGGTCAGCAGACGGTCGACGGCCCGGATCAGCGGATCGGCGTCGGGGGACAGGGTCCCCTCGAAGTAGCACACGACGGGCGAGGGCTGCACGGGCACCGCGCCGAGGTAGACCGCGCCGGCGGTGCCGTCGACGCTCAGCAGGTCGCCCTCGTGCAGGTCGACGTCCAGCGACGCCCCGCACACGCACGTCTTGCCCATCCCGCGGGCCACCACGGCGGCGTGACTCGTTTTGCCACCGCGGCTGGTGAGGATGCCCTGGGCGGCGATCATGCCGGGCAGGTCGTCGGGGTTGGTTTCGCGGCGTACCAGGATCACCGGCGTGCCGTCCGCGGCGACCTCGGCCGCGCGGTGCGCGTCGAACACGGCGACGCCCACCGCCGCGCCGGGGGAGGCGGCCACCCCGGACCCCACCCGCCGCGGCGCGCCCGAGAGGTCGAAGGCGGGGAACATCAGCTGGGCCAGCTGCGCGCCCGTCACCCGGCTCAGCGCCTCGTCGAGGTCGATGACGCCCTCGTCGACGAGCTGGGCCGCGATGACGAACGCGGCGGCCGCGGTGCGCTTGCCGACGCGGGTCTGCAGCATCCAGAGCTTGCCGCGCTCGATGGTGAACTCGATGTCGCACAGGTCCTTGTAGTGCTCCTCGAGCGTGGACATGATCGACATCAGCTCGTCGTAGCTGGCCTTGTCGCGCTGCTCGAGGTCCTGCAGCGGCATGGTGTTGCGGATGCCGGCCACGACGTCCTCGCCCTGGGCGTTGGCGAGGTAGTCGCCGTACACGCCGCGCTCGCCGGTGGCCGGGTCGCGGGTGAACGCCACGCCGGTGCCGGAGTCGGCGCCGAGGTTGCCGAAGACCATGGCGACCACGTTCACGGCGGTGCCGAGGTTCGAGGGGATGCGCTCCTGGCGGCGGTACAGCACGGCGCGCTCGGCGTTCCAGGAGTCGAACACGGCCCGGACGGCCTGCCGGAGCTGCTCGTGCGGGTCCTGCGGGAACTCCTCGGCGGTGTGGGCGGTGAAGATGTGCTTGTACCGCTCGACCAGCCCGCGCAGTGTCTCGGCGTCCAGGCCGGTGTCGTCGGCGGCGCCGGCCCCGGTCTTGGCTTCGTCGAGCGCGTGCTCGAACACCTCGCCCGGCACACCCCGGACCGTCTTGCCGAACATCTGGATGAGCCGGCGGTAGGAGTCCCAGGCGAAGCGCTCGTCGCCGGCCCGGGCGGCGAGACCGCCGACGGTGGCGTCGGTGAGGCCGACGTTGAGAATGGTCTCCATCATGCCGGGCATGGAGAACTTGGCGCCGGACCGCACCGAGACCAGCAGCGGGTCGGCCGGATCGCCGAGGCGCCGGCCGGCCTGGCGCTCCAGGCCCTCCAGGTGCAGCGCGATCTCGTCCGCGAGGCCGAACGGCTCGCGGCCGGTGCGCAGGTAGGCCCGGCACGCGTCGGTCGTGATCGTGAAGCCGGGCGGCACCGGCAGGCCCAGACCCGCCATCTCGGCGAGGTTGCCGCCCTTGCCGCCGAGCAGGTCCTTGAGGTCCCGCCCGCCCTCGGCGAAGTCGTAGACGAATTTGGTCACGGCGCACCTCCACGTCGTTGTGGTGTCGCTCCCGAAGCTAGGCATCCCCGGGTCGCGCGCGTAGGGCCGAGGGCCCGGGGACTGAGGGACTTCGGCCCTGCCCGCACGGGCGGGGACGGACGACGCTAGGGGCATGACCACCATGAGCCTTCCCGCGAACACCGAACTCGTCGCCTGGCGTGGATTCCGCGGCGGGCCGTGGCGCGACGAGGTCGATGTCGCCGGCTTCATCCGCGCCAACGTCCAGCCCTACGAGGGCGACGGGGCGTTCCTCGCCGGCCCGACCGAGCGGACCACCCACATCTGGGGCCTGCTCACGGCGATGTTCCCGGCGGAGCGCGAACGTGGCGTCTACGACGTCGACGCGAGCACGCCCGCCTCGATCACCTCCCACGCACCGGGTTACATCGACCGGGACCGGGAGCTGATCGTCGGGCTGCAGACGGATGCGCCGCTGCGCCGGGGCATCATGCCCGCCGGCGGCCTGCGCATGGTCAAGAACGGCCTGCGCGCGTACGGCTACGAGCTCGACCCGGTCGTGGAGGAGTTCTTCACCCGGTACCGCAAGACCCACAACGACGCCGTGTTCGACGCCTACACGCCGCAGATCCTCGCGGCCCGCAAGGCCGGCATCATCACCGGGCTGCCCGACGCCTACGGCCGCGGCCGCATCATCGGCGACTACCGGCGGGTGGCGCTCTACGGCGTGGACTTCCTCGTCGAGGACAAGCGGCGCGAGAAGGCCTCGCTGGATCAGCACGCGGCCACCGAGGACGTGGTGCGCGACCGGGAGGAGCTGGCCGAGCAGCTGCGGGCGCTGGCCGAGCTCAAGACGATGGCGGCCTCCTACGGGTACGACATCGCGAAGCCGGCGCGGACCGCCCGCGAGGCGATCCAGTGGCTGTACTTCGGCTACCTCGCCGCCACCAAGGAGCAGAACGGCGCCGCGATGTCGCTCGGGCGCACCTCGACGTTCCTCGACGTGTACCTCGAGCGCGACCTCGCCGACGGCACGCTGAGCGAGGCCGGGGCGCAGGAGCTGGTCGACGACTTCGTCATCAAGCTGCGCATCATCCGCTTCCTGCGCACGCCCGAGTACGACCAGCTGTTCTCCGGCGACCCCACGTGGGTGACCGAGTCGATCGGCGGCATGGGCGGCGACGGGACCACGCTGGTGACGCGGACGTCGTACCGGTACCTGCAGACGCTGTACAACCTGGGCCCGGCGCCGGAGCCCAACCTCACGGTGCTGTGGTCGCCGGCCCTGCCGGAGCCGTTCAAGCGCTTCTGCGCGAAGGTCTCGCTGGACACCAGCGCGATCCAGTACGAGAACGACGACCTGCTGCGGCGGTACAGCGACGACGACACGGCGATCGCGTGCTGCGTCTCGGCCATGCGGGTCGGCAAGGACATGCAGTTCTTCGGCGCCCGCGTGAACGTGGCAAAGGCGCTGCTGTACGCGATCAACGGCGGCCGCGACGAGATGTCCGGCGCGCAGGTGGCCCCCGCGACCCCGCCGGTGGCCGGGGAGGTGCTCGACTACGACACCGTGCGCGCCGCCTACGACCGCACCCTGGACTGGCTCGCCCGCACCTACGTCGACGCGCTGAACATCATCCACTACATGCACGACAAGTACGCGTACGAGCGCCTCGAGATGGCCCTGCACGACTACCCGGTGCGCCGGTTCCTGGCCTGCGGCATCGCCGGCCTGTCGGTCGCGGCGGACAGCCTCGCGGCGATCCGGTACGCCACCGTCCGCCCCGTGCGCGACGAGACCGGCCTCGTCGTGGACTACGAGATCGAGGGGGAGTACCCGGCGTACGGCAACGGCGACGACCGCGCCGACGCCATCGCCGTGTGGCTGGTCGAGACCTTCATGCGGAAGGTGAGCGGCAACCCGGCCTACCGCGACGCCGTCCACACCCAGTCGGTGCTCACCATCACCTCGAACGTGGTGTACGGCAAGCACACCGGCAACACGCCCGACGGCCGCCGCGCCGGCGAGCCGTTCGCGCCCGGGGCCAACCCGATGAACGGCCGCGACGTGCACGGCATGGCCGCCTCGGCCCTGTCGGTGGCGAAGCTGCCCTACGCCGCCGCGCGCGACGGCATCTCCCTCACCAGCACGGTGACGCCCGACGGGCTCGGCCGCGCCGATGGGGAGCGGGCCGCGAACCTCGCCGGGCTGCTCGACGCGTACATGGGCGCCGGCGGGTTCCATCTCAACGTCAACGTGCTCAACCGCGAGACGCTGCTGGACGCGATGGCGCACCCCGAGCGGTACCCGCAGCTGACGATCCGCGTCTCCGGGTACGCGGTGAACTTCGTCAAGCTGACCGCGGAGCAGCAGCGGGACGTCCTCGGCCGCACCTTCCACGGCGCGCGATGACCACCGGCCGGCTGCATTCCTGGGACCTGTCCACCGGTGTGGACGGTCCCGGGACCCGCTTCGTCGCCTTCCTGTCGGGCTGCCCGCTACGCTGCCTGTACTGCCAGAACCCGGACACCTGGCACATGCGCGACGGCAAGTCGTCCACTGCGGAGGATCTGCTGTCGACGGTGGCCGGCTTCGCGGGCTTCCTGCGCGCGGCCGGCGGCGGCCTCACCGTCAGCGGCGGCGAGCCCCTGCTCCAGCCGGCCTTCACCCGGGCGCTGTTCGCCGGCGCCCGGGGCCTGGACCTGCACACGGCCCTGGACACCTCGGGCGCGCTCGGCGTCCGGGCCGACGACACGCTGCTCGACCTGACCAGCCTCGTCCTGCTGGACATCAAGTGCTGGGACCCGGCCGGATACCGCCGGCTGACCGGTGGCGAGCTCGCCCCGACCCTCACCTTCGCCCGCCGCCTGGCCGAGCGGGGCTCGCCGGTCTGGCTACGGTACGTCCTGGTGCCCGGCCACACCGACAACCCCGACGACGTGCAGGCCCTGGCCGGGTTCGCCGCGGACCTGGGCAACATCGAACGCGTCGACGTCCTGCCCTTCCACAAGCTCGGCGCGGCGAAGTACGAGCGGCTGGGCCTGCGGTTCGCGCTGCGTGACACCCCGGCGCCGGACCCCGGCCTCGTGGAGCGGGTGCGCGCCCAGTTCCGCGAGGCCGGCCTGAAGGCCGTGTGACACCTCAGCCGATGCGCAGGTCACGGCGGGCAACGCCGGCGAGCCCGGCGCCGGCGGTCACGACCGCGGCGAGGGCGATCGGGCCGGGCCACCCGTGGTGCTCGAACGGGCCGAGGCCGGACAGCGCCTCCGGCACCCTCAGCAGCGGGCCGAGCAGGGCGAGCACGCCACCGGCGGCCAGGGGCAGCCACGCCTGCCCGGTGAGCCGGGGCAGGAACAGGCACGAGCCCAGTGTGCGCAGTGACGTAACGTCACACGCACGACGCGGGTCAGTCCCGGTCGGGCCGCGGCTCCATCGCGAACACCGCGGTGCGCACCGCCCGGATGATGCGGTCCAGGTCGTCGACGCCGGCCGCGAGACCGGCCCGGGTGTCCGGGTTGGTGTTGCGGGCGGCAACACCCTGCAGTGACAGCCCGAGCGCGAACAGGTCCCGGATCAGGGTGTCCTGCAGCTCGGTGGCGATGCGCTGCCGATCCTCCAGCGCCTGGATCTGCTCGTTCTCCCGGCGCAGCGCCGCGACGTCCAGCACCAGGCCGGCGTGCACGGCGAACGCCGCGAACTGTTCGAGGTCGGCGCCCTCGAAGCGGTCGGAGCCACGGCGGTGGGCGATGGTGAGCACGCCGTGCAGGCCATGGTTGCCGGCCACCGGGGCGGCCATCATCGAACCCAGCTCAGGCACGGCGCCGACCGCGGCGGCGGTGCGCGGGTCTCCGGCCGGGTCCGGCACGAGGGCCGGCTCGCCACTGTCGAGCACACTCTCGGCCAACGTGCCGATCGGCGACACGGAACGGCCGTGCCATGGCTCCAGCAGGCCGAAGCCGAGCGTCACGCGCGGCCCGGGCGCCGAGTCGCCGGGCGGCGCGGTGAAGGCCGCGCCGTCCGCGCCCGACGCCTGCAGCGCACAGTCGGCCAGGCAGCGCACCGACTGGTCGCGGCCGGCGCCCCGGAGCAGGTCGGTGGTGACCGCGGTCATCGCCTCCTGCCAGTCGCGGCGCCGGCGGGCCTCGTCGAACAGCGTGGCGTTCTCGATGGCGACCCCGGCCGCGCCGGCGAGCGCCTTGGCGACCTCCTCGTCGTCGCGGCTGAACTCGGCCGCGCCCTGCTTCTCGGCCAGGTAGAGGTGGCCGAAGACGCGGTCGCGGACCCGGATCGGCACCCCGAGGAAGCTGTGCATCGGCGGATGGTCCTCCGGGAACCCGGCCGACGCCGGGTGCTCGGCGATCTCGGCGAGCCGGATGGGCTGCGGGTCGTCCACGAGGGCGCCGAGCAGTCCCTTGCCCTCCGGCAGGCCGCCGATGCGCCCGACCGTCGCCGGGTCCATGCCCTCGTGCAGGAAGCGGGCCAGGTGCCCGTCCTGCACCACGCCGAGCGCCGCATAGCGGGCGTCGACCAGCTGCCGCGACGCCGAGACGATCTGGCGCAGCACCTGCTCCAGGTCCACGCCCTGTGCGATGTCGAGGTTGGCCCTGAGCAGCCCACGTAGCCGGCCCTGGGTGTTCTGCACGTCGCGGATGCGTTCGACCAGCTGCTCCAGCAGCTCGTCGAGCTCGAGGCGCGCGTCGGCGACGAATGGGACCTCCACGCCGTCGCGGCCCCTGCCCCCGGTTTTGGTCATCCCGCCTCCCGTCGTCGGCAACAGTGTGCCCGCCCGGGAGGCGGGAGCGTCAAGTGGCCTTACCGGTCGGCGCCGGCGAACAGCAGAGCGAGGTCGAGGAGGCGGTTGGTGTAGCCCCACTCGTTGTCGTACCAGCCGAAGACCTTCACCAGGTGCCCGTCGGCGGCGGTCAGGCCGGAGTCGAAGACGCAGGACGCCGGATCGCCGATGATGTCACGGGACACCAGCGGTGCGTCGCTGTAGCGCAGGATGCCCGCGAGCGGCCCCGCCGCGGCCGCGGCGAAGGCGGCGTTGACCTGCTCGACGGTGGCGGGCTGGGCCAGCCGGACGGTCAGGTCGGTCATCGAGCCGTTCTCGACCGGCACCCGCAGCGCGACGCCGCCGAGTTTCCCGGCGAGCTCGGGCAGCACGAGTCCGATGGCCTTGGCCGCGCCGGTGCTGGTCGGGATGATGTTCGTGGCGGCGGTACGGCCGCGGCGCGGGTCCTTGTGCGGGGCGTCGAGCACGACCTGGTCGTTGGTGTACGCGTGCACCGTGGTCAGCATGCCCTGCTCGATGCCGAAGGCGTTGTGCAGCACCTGCGCCATCGGTGCGGCGCAGTTCGTGGTGCAGGACGCGGCGGAGACGACGTCATGCAGGTCGGGGTCGTACGCGGCGCCGTTCACGCCGAGCACGATCGTCGCGTCGACGTCCTTGCCCGGCGCGGAGATGAGCACCTTGCGGGCGCCGGCCTTGAGGTGGACGGCGGCGTCCTCGCGGCCGCGGAAGCGTCCGGTGGACTCGATGACGAGGTCCACGTCGAGGTCGGCCCACGGCAGGAACGCGGGATCGCGCTGGCGGAGCACCTCGATGTACTGCCCGCCGACGCTGAAGCCACCGCCGGACGGGTCGACGTCGACCGTGGCCCGCAGCCGGCCGAACGTGGAGTCGTACTGCAGCAGGTGCGCCAGGCTCGCCGTGTCGAACAGGTCGTTTATCGCGACCAGCATGATCTGGCCTCCGAGCAGCTTGCGCTCGACGAGACCCCGGACAACGTCCCGGCCGATCCGGCCGAAGCCGTTGATGGCGATTCGGTAGGTCATGACATCCTCCCAGCAGCGCGGCGCGGGGCTCATCCGTCCCGCCCCTTCACCGTCTCCCCCGGCCGCACGGCGCGCACGGGCCGAAGGTCACCTCCGGCCCGGGCCGAGGTCATCGGCAAGACCCGTCCCGGCCTGCATCGGGACCTTCGCCCCTGCACGCCACCGCGATCGGGCGGCACGGTGGTAGGGACGAATCGGACCGAGCGCATCGGGAGCGCGCCATGGTGGCGATCCAGTACATCGACCGCACGCCGGCGGCACGAACGAGCGACTCCGGGCACCTGCTCATGCGGGCCGCCATGGTTTCCCAGGAAGCGCCGTCGGCCGGCGACAGCCAACCGTGGCGCTGGCGGATCGACGGCGACCGGGCCGCGCTGCTCGAGGACGACCGCGGCCGGGTGCCGGGCGACATCGACCGGCGCCTGGTCACGGTAGGTTGCGGCGCCGCGCTGCACCACGCTCTGGTAACGCTGGCGTCCGGCGGCGCCGCAGCGGCGGTGCAGCGGCTGCCGGACGAGCGCGACCCCGGCCTGCTCGCCGTCGTGCGGTACACCGGACCGGCTCCGCGCCGCCGCCGCGACGACCGGCTCCACCGGGCCATCGCCGTCCGGCGCACCGACCGGCGCTCGTTCGCCGACGCCCGGCTCGGCCCGGACCACGTCGCGACGCTGGAAGACGTCGCCGCGCGGTTCGGCGCCACGCTGCGCCCCATCGCGGACCCGCCGTCCTGGGCGCTGCCCGGGCACCCGGGCCGCTACTTCGTCGTCGGAGCCGCCGGGGACACGCGCCGCGACTGGCTGGCCGCCGGCGAGGCGACGTCCGCGGTACTGCTCACCGCGGCCGCCGCCGGCCTGGTCACCTCGGTGGAGCGATTCGTGGCGGAGCCGGGTCCGGCCGATGGGCCCGCGGTGGTGCTCGGTCTCGGCATCGCCGGCCGGATCGGGACGCTCACGGCCTCGCCCGGTCGGTCCGCCCGGTGACGTGATCTCCCGTCCCGTTCGTCCGGGGTCCCGCAGGACGCTCATTCGGCGACAACACGGTGCGCCCGCAACAGCCGCGCCCACCATGGGCGGGCGGAGCGGTCGGCCCGCAACGCGGACGGCCGGGCGTTCTTCAGGCTCACCCAGCCGCCGGGTCCCATGCGGACGGAGCCGATCGACGGGCCGCGCCCCCGCCGGCTCCACGCGACCGCGACGGTGGCCGTGGCGCCCACGGCCGCGCCGGCGACGGCGTACCGGGCCAGCCGCTGCACGTCGAGCACGGGCACGAACCGCGCGCGGCCCTGCTCGTCGACGGCATAGGCGCCGATGGGGACGGTCCGGCCGGCGCAGGAGCGCACCACGGGCAGCAGTGTTTCCTTCATGCATCCAGTGCAGGGGTGAGGGCGGCGGCGAAGACAGGGAGGCCGGCCCGGCGCAGGCGGGACCTTCAGCCCGTGTGCCGGGCGGGCGGGAAGAACACGGTGGTGGGAGGAGACAGGAGAAGGGAGCAGGCGATGCGCCCGCTGCTAGTACGTGATGTGATGAGCACGACCGTGGTCACGGTCTCGCCTGGCCTGGGCTACAAGCAGGTCGCGGACCTGCTCGTGGACATGGGAGTCAGCGCTGTGCCCGTGGTCGAAGACGACGGGCGGGTGATCGGCGTCGTGTCGGAGGCCGACCTGCTGCACAAGGTCGAGTTCAACGGCGCGGACGTGCACCCGGCGCTGTTCGAGCGCCGCCGGTCGCGCCAGGCCAAGGAGAAGGCCACCGGGGAGACGGCCGCAGAGCTCATGACGAGCCCCGCCATAACCGTGCTCGCGTCGGTCCCGCTGACGACGGCGGCCCAGCTCATGGAGCGCCACGACATCAAGCGCCTGCCTGTCCTGGACGACGCGGGCAAGCTGGTCGGCGTCGTGGCCCGGCGCGACCTGCTGCGCCGTTACCTGCGCACGGACGACGAGATTCGGGCCGACGTGCTGGAAGGCGTGCTGCTCGGCGTCCTCTGGCTCGACCCGATCGAGGTCACCGTCGCCGTGGCGGACGGTCACGTGACGCTCACGGGCAAGGTCGACCGGCGCAGTACCGCGCAGATCGCGACCCGGCTGACCCGGGCTCTCGACGGCGTCGTGGGCGTCACCGACGAGCTCGAGTGGGGCTTCGACGACACCACGTTGCAGCGCCGGTACACCTTCGACGTCTGACCGCGCGCGGTCCCGCCTTCAGGAGGGGTGCGATGCTCAGCAGAATCGTCGCCGGGGTCGACGGGTCCGACGCCTCGCTGGCGGCGGCCCGGCTCGCCGCGGCCGAGGCGGCCGCGGAGCACCGGCCCCTGCGCCTGGTGCACGCCCGGCTGCCGGTCGCCGACTACGCGCTGCTGTTGCCGCCGGGCATCGCCGCCGACGACGCCCTGGCCCCGCGTGCGCTCATCGACGCGGTCCGCAAGGATCTCCGGCGCGCCTACCCGGGCCTGGATGTCCGCGCCGTGGTGACCGAGTCCGGACCCGCCGCTGCCCTGCTGCGCGCATCCCGGTCCGCCGGCCTGCTGGTGGTGGGCCGCAGCGGGCTGCACCCCGGCCGCCGCTCGCCCGCGGGCTCGACCACGGCGCGGGTGGCGGCCGGCGCGAACTGCCCGGTGGTGGTCGTCGGTCCGCAGCTGCCCGAGCACGGCGAGGTCGTGGTCGGCTTCGACCCGGCCGACCCGGGATCGCCGGCGGTGCCGTACGCGTTCGCGGCGGCCCAGTGGCGCGGCTCGAGCCTGCGGATCTGCTGCGTACGCCCGGTCGACGGCGGACGCTGGCCGGACGACGCCACGGCTCGGCGCGCGGTCAGCGAGGCGGTCGCGGGCTGGCGTGCCGCCTTCGCCGACGTGCCGGTCGCCATCGACGTGCTCGCCGGCCTGGACCCGGTCGCCCGGCTGCTCGACGCCTCCGTCGAGGCCGGCCTGGTCGTCGTCGGTGAGTGGGACCGGGGCCGGGCCGATCCCGGCCCGGCGGGACGGCTGCCGGAGGTCCTCGTCCGCAACGCCGCGTGCCCGGTGGCCGTGGTGCGCCCGTCGCGGCGCCACACACGCCGGGCCGACCCTGGCCCAACGGCTCCCGCGGGGAGGCCGGATGACCCTGGGCCGGGCACTCGTCGTTCGTAAGGCTCAGGGTGTCAGCCATCGTCATCGATGTGAAAGGAAGCGTGCACCATGGCCACCCTCGCACACGGCGGTGCCTCCGCCAGTTCCCGTCCGACCCCGGCGGTGAAGGCGGTGGCCGGCGTCTCGGCGGCGACCGTCGCCCGCTACACGTTCGCCGGCGTGCGCATCGCGCTCGGCTGGGTGTTCCTGTGGGCGTTCCTGGACAAGCTGTTCGGGCTCGGCCACGAGACCACCGGCCAGGCCGCCTGGATCAATGGCGGCAGCCCGACGAGCGGCTTCCTCGGCCACGCGGCCGCCGGACCGTTCAAGGGCCTCTACAACGACATGGCGGGCGCCGCGTGGGCCGACTGGCTGTTCATGATCGGCCTGGCCGGCATCGGCATCGCGTTGATCCTCGGCATCGGCATGCGGATCGCCGCGACCGCGGGCGCGCTGCTGCTCGTGCTCATGTGGAGCGCGGTACTGCCCCCGGCGAACAACCCGTTCATGGACGACCATCTGATCTACGCGGGCACGCTGGTCGGCCTCGCGCTGATGCGGGCCGGCGACACGGCGGGCCTCGGTCGTTGGTGGAGCCGGATCCCCCTCGTCAGCCGGGCGCCCTGGCTGAAGTGAGTCCGGCTCGACCGCGAGGAAGTGGACGGGGCCAGTCGGCCTCGTCCACTTCCTGTGCCGCCCGCCGGTTCAGCGGATCTCGACGCGGGGCGGCAGCGCATCCCTGTGCTGTTCGAGCAGGACCTCGGCGTGCGGCGGTTCGACCGGCTCGCCGCGCGATCCGGCCACGGCGTGGTGCACGGTGGTGAACAGCCACAGCGCGAGGGTGATCCAGACCTGCAGGCCCAGCGCCGCCCCGCTCGCCCCCGCCACGGTGACCAGAGCGGCCAGCAGTGCGACGACCCCGAGCGTGGCGGCGACGTACACCGCCGCGCCCGGCCGGGGGAAGGCCGCCGGGACCGCGCCGAGGACGCACATCGCGATCCCGGCCAGGAGCACGGCGGCGCCGGCGACGCGGGTCGCGCCGGAGCCGGGCGCGGGCGACGCGGCGGCGAACGCCGCGTAGGACGCGAGGATGACGGCCGTCAGTGCGGTGGCCACACCGTCGCGCCACGTCAGCCTCATCATCAGGGCTCACCTCACTTCGGTTTGGCGGCGCTCGTCGGCGGCTTCGTCGCCGGCTTCGCCGTCACCGGGATCTCCCGGCCCGGCGCCACGGTGCCGGCGAGCGGGACCCGGACCTCGAGAATGCCCGCCACGTAGGAGGCGGTGATGCCCTCCTCGCGGGCGTGCAGCGGCAGCGTCACCGCGCGGGCGAACGTGCCGTAGTGGAACTCCGAGTGCGCCTTGTCGACGCGCTCCTCCGTGCGCTCCACGCGGATCTGCAGCCGGTTGCCGAACACGGACACCGTGATGTCCTTGTCCGGGTCGAGCCCGGGCGTCTCGGCGCGCACCACGAAGGTGTCGCCGTCGGTGTACTCCTCGACGCGGACGGCCTGCACCCCGAACAGGGTGCTCGGCAGCTGCATCAGGTCCAGCGGGAAGAGCCTGCTGGTCGTGCTCATCTCACGCCTCCTTCCGGCGTCGTTGCACCCTCATCACACGCCGTCGCGACCGGCGGCGCGTAGGGCGTGCGACCCCCGGCGACAGGTCGTCCGGCCTGTTCGGCCCCGCGCCGCCGCCGGACCAGCAGGAGCGTGACCAGACCCGGCACGGCCGCGAACCCGGCCGCCGCGGCGAACTGCGGCAGGCTCAGCGCCTCGGTGCCGAGCAGGTCGCGCAGCCACGGTAGCCAGAGCGCGCCGAGCTGCAACGCCAGCGACAGCGCGACGGCGGCGTCCAGGCCCCAGTTGCGCTCGCGGCCGCCCCGCACGCGCACGGCGAGGGCAACGCCGAGCTGGGCCAGGCCGAGCACGGTGAACAGGACGCTCTGCCACGGGCCGCCGGCGTGCCGGGCCAGGAGCGCGGCGCCGAGGGCGGCCGCGGTGATGAGCGTGCCGGTGATGGCGATGCGCGCCGCGAGACCGCCCAGGATCGCCTGGCCGGGCCGGCGCGGCGGGCGGTGCATGAGGCCGTCCTCGGCGGGCTCGCCGCCGAGGGCGACGCCCGGCAGGCCGTGCGTGTTCATGTTGATCCACAGGATCTGGGCCGGCAGCAGCGGTACGGGCAGGCCGAGCCACGGCCCGGCGAGCATGATGAGCACCTCGGCGGTGCCGCCCGAGAGCGCGTACACCAGGAACCGGCGGATGTTGGCGTAGATGCGCCGGCCCTCGCGCACCGCCCGCCCGATGGTCGCGAGGTTGTCGTCGGCGAGGACCAGGTCGGCGGCCTGGCGCGCGGCCTCGGTGCCGCCGCGGCCCATGGCGACCCCGATGTCGGCCCGGCGCAGGGCCGGCGCGTCGTTGACCCCGTCGCCGGTCATCGCGACGACGGCGCCACTGTGCTGCAGGCGGCCGATGATGGTGAGCTTCTGCTCCGGGCCGGTGCGGGCGAACACCTCGGTGCGCAGGTCCGCGGCGGCGGCGTCGTCGCCGAGCGCGACCCGGGCCGGGCCGGCGGTGAGGCCGACCCGCTCGGCGATGGCGGCGGCCGTCGCCGGGTGGTCGCCGGTGATGAGGACGAGCTCGATGCCGGCCTCGCGGAAGGCGGCCACGGTGTCGGCCGTCTCCGCGCGCACCGGGTCCGCGAGCGCGACCAGGCCGAGCAGGTCGAGGTCGTGCTCGGCCCCGGATTCGTCGCGTCGGGCGCCGGCGACGGCCAGCACGCGGTAGCCGGCCCGGGACAGCTCGGCCGCGGCGTCGAGGGCCCGGCGCCGCCCGTCGTCGTCGATGCGTACCGGTCCGCCGGGCGCGAGCAGGACGTCGGGCGCGCCCTTGCACGCGACCACGTGTCCGCCCGCGGGATGGCGGTGCACCGTGGTCATCCGGCGCCGGGTCGCGTCGAACGGCACCTCGCCGACGCGGGGGAGCCGCTCGCGCAGGTCCGCCGGCACACCGCAGCGCGCCCCCGCGACCAGCAGAGCGGCCTCCATCGGGTCCCCGACCGCGCGCCACAGCGGCTGGTCGGCCCCGGGCGCCGCGAGCGCGGCGTCGTTGCAGAGCACCATCGCCTCGGCGAGCCGCCGCGTGTCCGCGCCCGCAGCGGGCTCGGCGGAACCCTCCGGGTCGTAGCCGCGGCCGGTCAGGGTGACCTCGGTGCCGTCCGGCAGCACGAGCCGGTCGACGGCCATGACGCCCTCGGTCAGGGTGCCGGTCTTGTCGGTGGCCAGCACGGTGACCGAGCCGAGCGTCTCCACCGCCGGCAGCCGCCGCACGATCGCCGCCTGGCGGGCCATGCGGTGGGCGCCGAGCGCGAGGGCGAGCGTCACCACGGCCGGCAGCGACTCCGGCACGGCGGCCACGGTGAGGCTGACCGCCGCCAGCAGCATCTCGCCGAGCGGCTGGCCGCGGGCGACGCCGACGGCGAGGACGACCGCGGACAGCCCGGCGGCCGCGAACGCCAGCACGCGCCCGAGGCCGGCCAGGCGGCGCTGCAGCGGGGTCGCGCGGCGGGGCTGCCCGGCCACCAGGGCGGCGATGCGACCCAGCGCGCTGTCGGCGCCGGTGCGGCTCACCTCGCCGACGGCCCGTCCGGTGGCGGCGACGGTACCGGCGGAAAGCTCCTCCCCGGCGTCCCGCGCCACCGGCACCGACTCGCCGGTCAGCGCCGCCTCGTCGACGCTGAGCCGGACCGCCTCGAGGAGGCGCAGGTCGGCCGGGACGATGTCGCCGGCCTCGACCCGCACGACGTCGCCCGGCACGAGCCGCGCCGCCGGGATCGTGACATCGGCGCCGTCGCGCCGGACCCGGGCGGCCGGGGCGGCCATGCGCCGCAGCGCCGCCACCGCGCGGTCGGCGCGGATCTCCTGGACCACACCGACGGTCGTGTTGAGCACGATGACGAGCAGGATGACCGCCAGGTCGCTGAGGTCGCGCAGGAGCGCGGTGATCACCGCGGCGGCGAGCAGGACCAGCACGAGCGGATCGCGCAGCTGCGTGAGGATGCGGCCGGTGACCGAGGGCGGGCGCGGGGCGGGCAGTTCGTTGGAGCCGTAGCGGCGCTGCCGCTCGGTGACCTCGGCGGTGGACAGTCCGGCGACGGCGGTTGCTGACGAAGCGACCATCGTTCCACTGTTCCGCGCCGGGGCGCGGCCGGGCAGGGCCGAAGGTCACCCCACGTGGGCGGCGTCCAGGGCGGCCTGGAGGGACTCGATGTAGCCGTCGCTGGTGACGGTGGCGCCGGAGACGGTGTCGATGTCGGCGCTCTGCGCGCTGATGGTCTCCCGGGTGAGGATCGGCAGGGCGCGGGCGTTGATCTGCTTGTCCTTGCCGTTGCTGTTGGGATAGACGGGCACGGACACGGCGGTGATCTTGCCGTCGGCGACGGTGATGCTGACCTGGACGTCGCCCCAGCGCGTGGACGCGACCGAGCCCTGGTAGGTCTTTCCCGACGTGGTGGTGCCGGTTTCGCCGGTGGTGGGACCGGTGCTGGCCGTGCCAGTGTTCCCGGTGCCGCCTGCGCCGGTGGCGGCCGTGGTGGTCGTGGGCGGCGTCGCGGCGCCGAGGCTGGTGCGGTAGCTGAACAGCAGGACGACCGCGGCGAGGGTGGACAGTATCCAGAGGGTGATGCGTCGCACGGTGCGGCTCCTACCAGGCGAAGGGTTCGGTCGAGGTCCAGCGGCGAGGTGTCGTCTTGACAGCAACCATCGGCAGGAAACCTGTGAACCGGCTGCGGGCAGCCTGAAAACTCCCCTCGGCTCAGCCCCGCCCGGAGGTCCAGGCGGCCCTGGCCCCGGAGTCGCCGATGCGGTACATGCCGTAGACGCCGGCCGCCGCGACGACCAGGGCGAGCACCACCACCACACCCGTCACGGCGACCGACAGCGGGGCGAGGTACGTCCGGCGCCCGGAGGCCACCCGGGCCTCGCGGTCGCGCCACCAGACGACGAGCGCCAGCACGGCGATCGGAACGGCGTAGAAGATCGCGGAGTCGCCGAGCTCGGCGTGGTTGCGCACGAGCTCGCTGCTCGGCACGCGTCGCTCCAGCCACTCACCGGCGTCCGTGGTCAGCGGCACGAGCAGTACCACCAGCACGGCCAGCACGGCGTTCGGACCGGCGAGCCGGCGGCGGGCGGCGGGCCACACCGAGGTCAGCACGAGCAGCAGGGCCGACAGCGGCAGGAGCACGACGACGCCGTGGACGAGCAGGACGTGCGCGGGCAGGCCGTTGAGTGTGTTCATGAACGAGATCCCCGTCGAGAGCCGGTGAACAGTGACGGGGCAAGATTAGGAATCCGATTCTTCGAGTTCTCCAATCCCGCGCCTGTGAGAGTGGCAACGTGACCCGTGTGCTCGTCGTCGAGGACGACCGGGAGCTCGGTGAGCTCCTCGTGCGCGCGTTCGGCAACGCCGGGTACACGACCGATCTGGCCGGCGACGGGCAGGCCGGACTGCACCGGGCCCTCACCCGCGGCTACGACCTGCTGATCCTCGACCGCGGCCTGCCGGCGATCGAGGGCCTCGACCTGCTGGCCCGGCTGCGCCGCAGCGGCGTGCAGGCCCCGGTGGTGATGCTCACCGCGCTCGGTACCGTCGCCGACCGCGTCGCCGGGCTCGACGGGGGCGCCGAGGACTACGTGGTCAAGCCGTTCGACCTCGACGAGCTGCTGGCCCGGGTCCGGGTGCTGCTGCGCCGGCCGCCGGCCCCGGCCGGGCACGTCATCGCCGTCGGCACCGCCGAGTTCGATCTGATCACCCGCACGGTGCACACCGAGGACGGCACGGCCACGACGCTGTCCGGCCGCGAGAGCGACCTGCTGCGCCTGTTCGCCGAGCACCCGAGCCGGGTGTTCAGCCGCCGGGAGATCGCCGCGCGGGTCTTTCCGGAGTCCGGTACCGACACGCTGGCCGACACGTACGTGCACTACCTGCGCCGCAAGCTCGGCGCGGCCGTGGTGACCACCGTCCGCGGCACCGGCTACCGGCTCGGCCGCCTGTGACCCGGCCCGATCCGGACGAGGAGCTCGTCCGCCGCGCACGGCGCACCCTGGCCGTGCGGCACACGGTGGTGATCGCCCTGATCCTGCTCGCCGTCGGCGCCGTCGCGCTCTACGTGGTGTCCCGGGAGGAGCGGGCCGCCCTCACCGCGTCCATCCAGCAGACGGCGGCCACCGAGGAGGACGTCGTCGACCCGCCCGCCGGCAGCTGGATCTTCCGGCTGGACGCCGGCGGCGCCCTCACCGCCACCGACGACGCGCCGCCGGGGTTCCCCGACCGCGCGGCGATGGACCGGGTCCGCGCCGGCGGCCCGGCCGAGCAGAGCCGGATCGGCGACTACCTGCTGGTCACCCAGCGTCATGGGACGTCCACCGTCCAGGTCGTGGGCAGCCTCGCCGCGCCGCACGCCGAGACCCGCCGCCTGCTCGCCGCCCTCGGCCCGGCGGAGCTGCTCGGGCTCGCCGCCGCCGTCCTCGCGGGCCGGCTGCTCGCCCGCCGGGCCACCGCGCCGCTCGGTGACGCCCTGGCCCGGCAGCGCCGCTTCGTCGCCGACGCCAGTCACGAGCTGCGCACCCCGATCGCCCAGCTGCACACCCGCGCCCAGCTGCTCGAGCACGATCTGCGGGCCGGCGTTGCGGCCGCGGACATGGCGCCCGACATCGACCGTCTCGTCGCCGGGACGCGGCAGCTCGGCGAGATCGTCGAGGACCTGCTGCTGTCCACCCACCTGACCGATCGCACGGAGGCCGGCGCGGAGGTCGATCTCGGTGTGCTGGCCGACGCCGTCGTCGCCGGCTTCCAGGAGCGCGCCCGCTCCCAGCACGTCGAGATCGCGCTGCGGGCCGACCCCGAGCGGCCATCCGTCACCCACGGACGGGAAGCGGCCCTGCGCCGGGTCCTCACCGCCCTGATCGACAACGCCCTCAGCCACACCCCGCACGGCGGTCACATCAGCGTCGAGCTCGGCCGGCTGGACTCCCCGCCCCGCGTGGAGGTCGTGGTCCGCGATGACGGCGCCGGACTCGACCCGGCCGACGCGAAACGCCTCTTCGACCGCTTCGCGCGCGGCCACGACGACCACCGCCGCTTCGGCCTCGGCCTGGCCCTCGCCCGTGAGGTCGTCACCGGCCACGGCGGCACCATCGAGGCCGACGGTGCACCCGGCGGCGGCGCCACGTTCACGATCCGCCTTCCGGCGTCGGGGTGAGCGGGCCGAACGTCCTCCCGTGACGGGACCGCTCGCCCTGTCATGCACCGTGTCCGGGGGCGAGGGTGGGCGCATGGCGGCGGCCCGTGCACTCGACCGGCTCAGCGCGTTCGACCTGACCAGCCTGGCGGTCGAGGCGCCCGACACCCCGATGCACGTCGGTGTGGTGGCGGTGCTGGACGGCCGGCTGCCGCTGGCGGACATCCGGGCCCGCATTCTCGACGGTGTCCGGGCGGTGCCGCGCCTGCGGCAGGTCGTATGTCAGCCGGCCCGGCGTCCGCGGTGGGTGGACGCCCCCGCGTTCCGCATCGAGGACCACGTCGTGCCGGTCGCGGTCGAGCCGCCCGGGGATGAGGCCGAGCTGCTGCGGCTGACGGCCCGGCTCATGGCCGTACCGCTGGACCGGTCCCGGCCGTTGTGGCGGATCTGGGTGGTGACGGGGCGGCCCGACCGGCGGCTGGCTCTGGTCGTGGCACTGCACCACGCCATCGGCGACGGCACGGCGGCGCTGCGGATCATCCGTACGCTGCTGGACCCGTCGTGGCGCGATGCGGCGGGGCGGCCGCGGCGGACGATCGGGGGAACCGGGGTGCGGCGCTCGCCGCGGGCGGTCTGGCGCACGCTGCGGCAGACCGGATCAGCGCCGCGGACTTCGCTGAACGCGCCGATCGGGGCCGGGCGGCGGCTGGGCCTGATCCGGCTCGACCTGGCCGAGGCCAAGGTGGTCGCGCACCACGCCGGCGGCAAGGTCAACGACGTGGTACTCGGCCTGATCGGCGGCGGCCTGCGCAGCCTGCTGCAGACGCGGGGCGAGCCGGTCGAGGGCGTGGAGCTCCGGGTCGCCGTGGCCGTCTCGCTGCGCGAACCGGGCGAGCGGGCGGCGTACGGCAACCGCAACGGCAGCATCGTCGTCCGCCTGCCGCTGCACGGGGCGGACTGCGGGGCGCGGCTGCGCGCGGTCGCGGCCGCCACCGCCCGGGCCAAGCGTGAGCAGGCGGCCATCGCCCAGCAGCACTGCATGGTGCTCGCCGTCCGCGCCGGTCTGGCCCGGCGCCTGAGCCGCAACCAGCACATGGTGAACCTGGTCGAGAGCAACCTGCCCGGGCCGCCGGACCCGGTCCGGGCTCTCGGCCTGCCGGTGCTGCACCTGCTGCCGATCGGCGCCATCGCCGGCAACCTGACCATCACGTTCCTCGCCCTGTCCTACGCCGGCGAGCTCGTCATCACCACGATCGCGGACCGCGGTCGTGTCCCGGACCTTCCGGTCGTGCTGGCCGGGATGAGGCGGGAGTGGCACACCCTGAGGTCCGGCACGCGCGTCGGGACGTTCGGCCCTGCCGCCGGGTCGTCCGGCGCGTGACGCTGGCATCGGTGGGACCGGCGCACACCGCCCGGTCCGGTGCAACACGCAAGGGAGCGTGGCCATGAACACCGTGCTCATCGTCGCCGCGGCCGTGATCCTCGTGGTCGCGGTGCTGTCCGTCCGCATCGTCAAGCAGTACGAGCGGGGCGTGGTCTTCCGCCTCGGCCGTGTCGTCGGCTCGCGCGCGCCGGGGCTGCGGCTGCTGATCCCGATCATCGACCAGATGCACCGGGTGTCCCTGCGCATCGTCACGATGCCGATCCAGTCGCAGGGCATCATCACGCGCGACAACGTCAGTGTCGACGTGTCCGCCGTCGCGTACTTCCGCGTCGTCGACGCGGTCAAGTCCGTCGTGGCGATCGAGAACGTGCGCGCCGCGATCAACCAGATCGCCCAGACGACACTGCGCAAGGTCGTCGGCCAGCACTCGCTGGACGAGACCCTCGCCGAGACCGACAAGATCAACGTCGACATCCGCGAGATCCTCGACGTCATCACCGTGGAGTGGGGCGTGGAGGTCACGCTGGTCGAGCTCAAGGACATCCAGCTGCCCGACAGCATGAAGCGGGCGATGGCCAGGCAGGCCGAGGCCGAGCGGGAGAAGCGCGCGAAGATCATCAACGCCGAGGGCGAGTCGCTCGCCGCGGCGGCGCTGGGGGAGGCCTCGGACACGATGATGGCCCACCCGCTCGCGCTGCAGCTGCGCAACCTGCAGAGCATGGTCGAGATCGGCGTGGACAAGAACACGACAGTGGTGTTCCCGGCCCCGCTGATGAGCACCATCGGCGAGCTCGGCTCCTTCCTGGCCCGTGAGGCGTCCGCTGCCCGTGAGGCGTCCGCCGCCCGTGCCGCGGCCCCCGGCCCGCTCGCCGCGACCGTGCCCGGGCCCCGCGCCGGTGCGGCCGTTGCGGCCAAGACCTGACGTGGCGGCGCCGATCGCGCGGCCGGTGGATGTGGTCGTCGGCGTCGACGGCGGACGGTGCGCACTCACCGCCGTCGGCGTCGCCGCCGCCGAGGCCGCCGGCCGCGGCGCCGCGCTGAAGATCGTGCACGCCGACGGCTGGACCGTTCCGCCGGTGTACGACCTGCACGCGCTGGACCGTGCGCCCGAGGACCCCGGTGATGTCGTGGCCGAAGCGGCCGGCCTGGCCGCGCTGCGCCACCCGGAGCTGACCATCCGGACCGAGGTGGCCGCCGGCCCGTCGGTCGTCGCGCTGCTCGCCGCCTCGCGCGGGGCGGCCCTGACGGTCGTCGGCCGCCGCGGGCTGGGCGGGTTCGCCGACCGGCAGCTGGGCTCGACCGCCGGTCAGATCGTCATGTACGGCCGCTCCCCGGTCCTGGTCGTCCGCGGCGCGGTGCGGCCGCGCGGCCCGGTGCTGGTCGCCGTCGACGCCCGGCACCCGGCCCCGCCGGTGCTCGCCTTCGCGTTCCACGAGGCGCACCTGCGCGGGGTGGAGCTGCATGTGCTGTACGGCTGGAGCCCCGCGGACGACGAAGCGTTGCCGGCGGGGGAGTGGCGGGCCGCGGCGCCGGAAACCGGGGCGGTCAAGGTGGTGACGCAGGAGCGGTACACGCCGGATCTGCCGCGAACGCTCGTGCGGGCCTCCGCCTCGGCCGGCCTGGTCGTGGTGGGGTCCCACCGCCGCGACGACCTGAGCGGCATCGTGCTCGGCCCGGCGGCGTTCGCGCTGGCGCACCAGGCCCAATGCCCCGTCGCGGTGGTGCATCCCGACGATCGTGCGACCGCCGACCGGTTGTAACGGCAGTGGGCGAGACGACGGCCGTGCACCAGGTGCCGCCGCCCCTTCGCGCTGCAGCGAACCGAGGCCCGCGAAGTCCAGCCGCATGAGGGCGGGCCGGGCCCCGCGCAGGTACGTCACCCGGACGGTGAGGGTGCCGTGCCGCACGCCGTCGGCGGCCGGGCCGAGCACGAGTTCGCCGGCCGTGACGCCGGTCTCGGTGACGGCCGGGTTGACCGGGAACGCGGCCGGGCCTCACCGCCGGTGAACTTGATGCGGCCCGCGGGCCCGGTCAGGTTGTCGGCCGGCCAGGCGGGGATGTCGAGCGTGGCGTTCTCGAGCGTCGCCGCGGCGATCGTGCCCTTCCGGGCCGGCCGACGGCGATGGGGCGGGGGCCTCGCCGTATCGGCCGATCGGCCAGGTGGCGGTCCTACCTACGGCCGCGCCCGTGAGCCCGGTAAGCTCGGCGCCCGAGGGTGGCGTATCGACTGGAGAAGGATGACCGAAGTCACTGTCGTCTACAGCCCGTGGTACATCCTCGGAGTCTTCCTCGCCAACGGCATCGGTCTCGTGCTGACCGTGTTCTGCCTGGTTCGCATGGCCGACGCGCGCCGTTCGACAGGCAACCGGGTGCTGCTCGTCTTCGGCGCCGCCTGGGGCCTGATCGAGACCGCGCGCGACGACGCGCTGTTCGTGCTCGCCACCGCCGTGCACCTGCGCGACGACCGGGTGCTGTTCTACCTCGCCCCGGGTCTCTTGCTGACCATCGGCGCGATGCTCATCGCCGTCGCCGTGCTCGGCGTGGCCGCGGCCTGGCCGCGGACGCTGTGGACGATCTGCGCCGGGGTCACGGTCGGCCTGCTGGCCTCGGGGATGGTCGTGCAGTCGGTGCTGTCGGCGCGGTCCGGGTACGTCACGTCGATCGACGTGCCGGACGTGGTCGCGGTCGCGGCCGGCCTGACCGCGATCATCGCCGTCGCGGTGTGGCTGGCGACCGGGGCGACCGAGCGGTGGGCGATGGCGATGCCGATCCTGGTGGTGGCGGCGGCCATGACCGTGGCGCAGTACATGATGGCCGGCGAGGTGACGGTCGACCTCTCCGAGACCGTCGACGACGCGTCCGGCGCGCCGCCGCTCACGCTGATCTTCATCACGGTGGCGGCGCTCGGCGTGCGGATGATCGCGCTCACCGTCCTCAGTATCACCGACGAGGACAGAGTCGAGCGGGACGCCGAGGCCTACGAGGGCGCCCGCCGGGCCATGCGGCCGTAGACTCGGCCGGTGCTGACCATGGACCGGCTCAAGGTCGGGTACGGGGACCGGGTCGTCATCGAGGAGCTGAGCCTCACGCTCGAGGCGGGCGAGGCCGTCGCCCTGCGCGGCCCCAACGGCATCGGCAAGTCCACGGTGCTGCGCTGCGTGGCCGGGCTGCTCGAGCCCACCGACGGCACGGTGCTCGTCGGCGGCGAGCCGGTCGACGAGCGCGGCGCCGGGTTCCGCCGGGCCGTGGCCTCGCTGCTCGAGCCGCCCGCCTGGTACCCGGGGCTGTCCGCGCGTGAGCATCTGACCCTGGTCCGGCTGGCCAACGCCCCGGTCGGCGCGGACTGGTTCGCCGACGGCGAGCTCGCCGGGCGCCTCGGCGTCGACGGGTTCGCCGACGCCTCGCCGGGCAGCCTCTCCTCCGGGCAGCGCCAGCGCCTCGCGCTCGCCATGGTGCTCGACCGCCCGAGCCGGCTGCTGCTGCTCGACGAGCCGGAGCGCCACCTCGACCAGGAGGGCCGGGGGACCGTCGCGGCGCTGCTCGACGAGTACCTCGGCCGGGGCGGCGCCGCGCTGCTCGCCTCCCACGACCCGACGGTCACCGCCGGCTGCGAGGTCATCGAGCTCGGCCACGACTGGGTCGACGAAGAATGACCTCGAGCAGCGTTCGCCGCTGGATCCGCAAGCGGCAGCGGGCCCACGGCGACGCGTCCGACCGGTTCGAGACCGTGTACACCCTCGTGCTGCTCGCGGCGATGGTCGGGTACATGATCTGGGCCCAGGTGCGCTCCGTCCTCAGTGGCCAGACGGCGGCCCCGGCCGGGGTCCGCGAGGGCGTCGTGCTCGCCGCCGGGCTGGCCTGGTGTGCGGCGCTGCTGGCGGCGGCGGCCGCGCTCGGCCCGGTGTCGACGTCGGCGCCCGCGCTGCAGTGGCTGTTCACCGCCCCGCTGGACCGGCGGCCGCTGCTCGCCCCGGCGGCGGCGCAGGTGCTCGGGCTGGGGCTGCTGGCCGGGCTCGCGCAGGGCCTGCTCACCCTGACGCTGTCCACCACCGGCGCGGGCGCGGTACTCATCGCCGCGGTCGCCTGCGGGGTGCTGGTCGTCGGGGCCGCGGCGCTCGTGCAGTCCGCGAGCCGTCGCCCGGCCCGCCGCCTCTCCGCCGCCGCCACGGTCCTCGCGATCGCGGCCGCCGCGGTCGGGGTCCTCGCCGCCACCGGCACCCCGGTCGGCGCCGTCGCCGCGACCGGCCCGTGGGGCTGGCCGCTGCTCGCCGGCCGGCACGCCTGGGTGGCGGTCCTCGTCGCCGCCGCGGCCTTCGGGGTGCCGTTTCCGCTGTGGTACCGCCTGAGGTCCTACACCCTCGCCAACCTCACCGACGCCGCTCAGAGCAGCGGCGCGGCCACCGCCGTCTTCGTCACCCTGGACCCGGGCCTCGCCTCGCGCGCGGCCGAGGAGCGGCGCTGGCGCGGCCGCCGGCTCGGCCCCGACCGCCTGCCGCGCCTGAGGGGCCGGCTCGCCGTCACCGGCCAGGACGCGCTGCTGGTGGCCCGTTCCCCGGTGCGGCTGCTGCTGGCCGGCGCGCTGACGACCGTGCCGGTGCTCGCGACCGGGCTGCCGGTGTCGCGCTGGGTGATCGCCGCCGCGTGGCTGCTGGCCGGGGTGGTCGCGGCCGCCGCCGGCACCGCGAACGCCCGCCGCGACCGCGACGACCCGACCCTGGCCCGGCTGCTGGGCCTGACCGACGGGCAGCTGTTCACCGGCCGCGTCGCGGTGCCGGTCGTGCTGTGCACCGTGTGGTCCACGATCGCGATGACCGCGGTCGGCGCCCAGTCCGGCGGCGGCCTCGGCCCGTGGGCGCTGCTCGGCGTGTGCGCCGGCCCGGGCCTGGCCGCCGGGGCGCTGCGCTCGGCCCGGCGCCGCCAGGTCCGCCACGACATCGCCCCGCTGGTGTCGCCGGCCGGGACCATGCCGACCGGCCTGCTCATGTGGCTCGCCGGCGGCGTCGACGTCGCCGTGCTGGCGCTGTGGCCGGCGCTCCTCGCGATCGTGACCCGGCACCCGCAGGCGGCGCTGGCGAACCAGCTGCCGTTCTCGGTCGGCGCGGTCGCGGCGATGATCATCGCCGCTCGCCGCCCCTGACTTTCTGAAAGTTTCTCGCCCCGATTCCCTGGTCATGGCGGCGTACGAGGCCGTCGTGTTGACCCCCTCGTGCTCGCGACGCAAGTATCGAAGCGCTTCGTAGAAAGTTTCCGGGCATTTCGCCCGCAACAGAAAGCGTCTTTGAGGAGGCGTCATGCGAGGGTTTCCCGTGCGACCGGCCCCGCGCCGGCTCGCGCTGGCCGGGGCGGTGCTGCTCGCCGCCGGCGGCCTCGCCGCGGTCGTCATGCGGCCGGCCGCGGCGGCCACGGCCACCACGGTGTCGGTCGACGCCGGGCAGGCGCTGCGCACCATCGACGGCGCCGGCGTCGGCATGAACGTCGCCGTCTGGGACGCGCACATGAACGAGGCGGCCACGTCCACGCTGCTCAGCGGCGCGGGAGTCAAGACGGTCCGCTATCCGGGCGGCGGGTACAGCGACGGCTACCACTGGCAGACGCACACGGTCGAGGGCGGCGGCTACGTCGCGGCCAACACCGAGTTCGACCCGTTCGTGGCCATGGTGCACGCCGCCGGCGCGCAGCCGATCATCACCGCCAACTACGGCTCCGGCACGCCCCAGGAGGCGGCCGACTGGGTGCGCTACGCCAACGTCACCAAGGGCTACGGCATCAAGTACTGGGAGATCGGCAACGAGCTGTACGGCAACGGCCTCTACGGCGCCACCTGGGAGACCGACAAGCACGACAGCCACACCGCGACCACCTACGCCACAAACGTGCTGCAGTTCGTCACCGCGATGAAGGCGGTCGACCCCACCATCAAGATCGGTGCGGTGCTTACCACGCCGGGCGCCTGGCCCGACGGGATCGTCGGCCCCGGCGACACCCAGGACTGGAACCACACCGTGCTGTCGATCGCGGGCTCGAAGATCGACTTCGGGATCGTGCATCACTACCCGTACAGCACCAGCGAGTCGGAGCTGCTGACCAAGCCGCAGACCGAGATCCCGACCATGATGAACACCCTCAAGTCGCTCGCGCCCAACCTGGCCGTCGCGGTGACCGAGGCCAACTCGCAGTACGCGCTGAACACCTCGCCGTCCGGGCTCTACACGCCCGACATGTACCTGACCTGGATGGAGCAGGGCGCGTTCAACGTCGACTGGTGGAACATGCGCAACGGCACCGACTGCAGCAAGGTCACCACGATCCAGGGCGCGACCGACTACAACGACGGCAGCATCGTGTCCAGCGGCGCCTCCTGCGAGCCGGCGGTGAACACGCCGTTCCCGTCGTACTACGGCCTGCAGATGCTCCAGAAGCTCGGCGGGGCCGGCGACACCCTGGTCCGCGCGAACTCGTCCTCGGGGCTGCTGTCGGCCCACGCGGTGAAGAAGGCCAACGGCGACGTGAGCGTCATGCTCATCAACAAGGACCCGTCCAACGACGCCACGGTGAGCCTGAACTACGCGGGCTTCACCCCGGCCGCAGGGGCGCCCACGGTGTACTCGTACCTGAAGAACGCCACCGCGATCGGCTCGGCCTCGGCCGGTACCGCGGCAACCCAGACCGTTCCGGCGTACTCCATCGCCGTGGTCCAGCTGCACAAGGGCAGCGGCACGACGAGCGCGTCTCCAAGTGCGTCCCCGAGCCGCAGCACGTCGACCAGCGCCAGCCCGAGCGCCCCGGCGGGCACCTGCCGCGTCACCTACACCAAGCAGGAGTGGCAGGGCGGCCTCGTCGCCACCGTCACCATCGCGAACCCCGGCACCGCCGCGATCAACGGCTGGCGGCTGACGTACACCTTCCCCGGCGACACCAAGGTCGGCAACGCCTGGAACGCGACCGTGACCCAGAGCGGAGCGGCCGTGACCGCCGTGAACGCTTCCTACAACGCCGTCATCCCGCCCGGCGGCAGCACCTCCTTCGGCTTCCAGGGCTCGTGGACCGCGAACGACGCGAGCCCGGCGAGCTTCGCCCTCAACGGCTCGGCGTGCGCGTCATGAGCGCGGGCCCGTCCCGCCGCCGGCTGCTGGCCGGCGGGGCCGCGATCGCCGGCGCCGTGCTCGCCTCCCCGTTACTCGCGGCCTGCGGCGACGCGCCCAAGGCGAGCGGCCCCGGCACCACCGGCGCCGACGACCTGAAGAAGGCGCTGCCGAACTACACCCCGAGCCAGGCGGTGACCGCGGACATCCCCGCGGCCACCGGGGCCGGCGGCGCCGCCTCCGACCCGGCCTTCCTGAGCTACCCGGCCAACCCGGCGCAGACCGTCAGCGGCGTCCCGGGCGCCGGCGGCTCGTACACCACCCGCACCCCGCTGTGGGGCGCCATCCCGCCCTCGAGCGGCAACGCCTACTACGACGCGGTGAACAAGGCCCTCGGCGCGACCCTGAAGCTGCAGCCCAGCGACGGCAACAACTACGTCGACACGATCCCGGCGCTGTTCGCCTCCGGCAACCTGCCGGACTGGCTGCAGATCCCGAGCTGGGCCAACGCCAAGCTCAACCTGGGCGGGGCGCTGGACCATTTCGTGGACCTGACGCCGTACCTGTCCGGCGGCAACGTCGCCAAGTACCCGAACCTCGCGAACATCCCGTCCGCCGCCTGGCAGGCCGGGGTCTGGAACGGCAAGCTCTACGGCCTGCCGTGCTACCCGACCGCGGGCGGCTTCGGCGGGTACCTGTTCCACCGCAAGGACCTGCTCGACGCGGCCGGGGTCAAGCCCGACCTCAAGAACATCGACGACCTGTACGCGCTCGGCGCGCCGCTGACCAACGCGAACCAGGGCCGGTGGGCGTTCGACGACCTCTGGCCGTACCTCAAGTTCCCGTTCGGCCTCTACAACAGGTGGTCCGCCGACGCGAGCGGCAAGCTCGTCAACCAGTACGAGAACGACGCCATGGTCGAGGCGCTGAACTTCGCGGCCAAGCTGGCCAAGGCCGGCTTCGTGCACCCCGACGCGCTCGCGTACAACACCCAGCAGTCCCAGCAGCGGTTCTGGAGCGGCAAGGTCGCCATCCAGGGCGGCGGGACCGGCGGCTGGGACGGCGACGACGCCAAGGGCGGCACGGCGGCCAACCCGGCGTACAACCGGCAGGCCTTCAAGGTGTTCTCCGCCCACGGCGGCGAGGCCGGGATCGAGCTCGGCCCCGGCGCCGGCTGGTTCAGCTATCTGAACAAGAAGCTCTCCGAGCGGCAGGTGCGCGAGTGCCTGGCGATCGCGAACTACCTCGCGGCGCCGTACGGCTCGCGGGAGTACCTCCTGGTGAACTTCGGCGCGGAGGGCACCGACTACACGATGACCGGCGGCAACCCGGTGCTGACCGGCACCGGCCAGAAGGAGGTCGCCGGCGGGTACCAGTTCCTCGTCAGCCCGCCCCAGGTGACGCTGGTCAAGAACGGCTACACGCAGGTCGTGCGGGACTACGCCGCCTGGCAGGCCGACGCGGTCAAGCACGCCGTGCGGCCGCTGTTCTACGGGATGAACATCGCCGAGCCGGCCCAGTACGCCTCGATCGAGCAGCAGGTCGAGGACACCATCAAGGACGTGCGGTTCGGCCGCAAGCCGATCGACGCGTTCAAGTCGGCCGTGGATACCTGGCGCAAGCAGGGCGGCGACGAGCTGCGCAAGTTCTACGAGGACATCCGCAACAAGTACGGCACCGGTCAATGAACTGGCGCAACCGGTTGTGGCGCGATCGCCCGCTCGTGCTCATGACGCTGCCGGCGATCGCGCTCCTGCTCGTGTTCGCGTACACGCCGATGCTCGGGTCGGTGATGGCGTTCCAGTCCTACAGCGTGTACACCGGCTTCGCCCACAGCCCGTGGGTGGGACTGGACAACTTCGAGATCCTGCTCGGCGACCCGCTGTTCTGGCAGGCGCTGCGCAACACCCTGGTCATCAGCGCCGTGCAGCTGGTGTTGTACTTCCCGATCCCCATCGGGCTCGCGATCCTGCTCAACTCGATCCTGAGCGGCAAGGTGCGCGCGTTCGTCCAGTCGGTCGTGTACCTGCCGCACTTCTTCTCCTGGGTGCTCGTGGTCACGATCTTCCAGCAGATGCTCGGCGGCGCGGGCGTGCTCAACGCGTTCCTGCGCCGCCACGACCTCGGCGTGTGGGACGTCATGACCAGCCCGGACACGTTCAAGTTCCTGATCACCGCGCAGGCGGTCTGGAAGGAGGCGGGCTGGGGCATCATCGTGTTCCTGGCCGCGCTGGCCGCGATCGACCCGAACCTGTACGAGGCGGCCGCGGCCGACGGCGCCGGGCGGTGGCGGCGGATGTGGCACATCACCCTGCCCGGCATGCGCAGCGTCATCGTGCTGATGCTGGTCCTGCGCCTGGGCAACGCGCTCACGGTCGGCTTCGAGCAGATGCTGATCCAGCGGGACATGGTGGGCCGCGACGCCGCCGAGGTGCTCGACACCTTCGCCTACTACTACGGCGTCGTCAACAACAACTTCAGCTACGGCGCCGCGGCCGGGCTGTTCAAGGGCGTGCTGTCGGTGGCGCTGATCCTGGCCGCCAACCGGCTCGCGCACAGCTTCGGCGAGGACGGGTTGTACCGGCGATGACGCGACCGATCTGGGAGGAGCGGCCGACCGCGCTGGGCCAGGCCGGCAAGGGCGTGGCGCTCACCGTCGTGCTGGCGCTGCTCGTCGTGCCGGTGTACTCGGTGGTGCTCACCAGCCTGTCGGACCAGGCGTCGATAAACGTGGCCGGCGGCATGGTGCTGGTGCCGCACCACCTGACGCTGGAGTCGTACCGGCAGATCTTCGGCAACACGCTGATTCTGCACTCGGTGGTGGTGAGCCTGCTGATCACCGCCGTCGGTACCGCCCTGTCGATGGTCGTGACGATCCTGTGCGCCTACGGGCTGTCGCGCCGCGGCTCCTTCGCGCACCGCACGCTGCTCATGACGCTCATCGTCACGATGTTCTTCAGCGGCGGGATCATCCCGACCTTCATCGTCGTGTCCGCGCTCGGCGGGTACGACAGCTACTGGTCGCTGATCCTGCCCAGCGCGGTGTCGGTGTTCAACATCATCGTGATGCGCGGGTTCTTCATGAACACCGCGCAGGAGCTCATCGACTCGGCCCGCCTCGACGGCGCGGGCGAGTGGCGGACGCTGTGGTCGGTGGTGCTGCCGATCTCCCGGCCGGTGGTCGCGGTGATCACGCTGTTCTACGCGGTCGGCTACTGGAACTCGTTCTTCAACGCGCTGCTGTACCTGCCCGACAACGGCAAGTGGCCGCTGCAGATGATCGTCTACACGTACACCCTGCTGGGCAACCCGACGCCCGGCACCGGCATCACCGGCGGCCAGCTCGCCGGCCACCAGGCGCTGGCCCCGCTGTCGATCCAGATGGCCGTGGTCAGCCTGACCCTCGTGCCGATCCTGTTCGCGTACCCGTTCGTCCAGCGCCACTTCGTCAAGGGCATGCTGATCGGAGCAATCAAAGGATGACGTCGTTCGCCAACCCCGTCCTGCCGGGGTTCCATCCGGACCCGAGCGTCTGCCGGGTGGGTGAGGACTACTACCTCGCCTGCTCCAGCTTCGAGTACTTCCCGGGCGTACCCATCTTCCACAGCCGGGACCTCGTGCACTGGGCGCAGATCGGCAACGCCCTCGACCGCCCCGCCCAGCTGCACCTGCCGGCGGGCACGCGCTCGTCGGGCGGCGTCTACGCGCCGACCCTGCGCCACCACGACGGGCGGTTCTGGCTGGTCACCACCAACGTCAGCGGCGGCGGGAACCTGCTGTTCACCGCCACCGACCCGGCCGGCCCGTGGTCGGACCCGATCCCGCTGCCGGGCGTGCCGGGCATCGACCCGGACCTCGCCTGGGACGACGACGGCACCTGCTACTGCACCGTCGCCGGCGTCTCGCAGGTGCGCCTCGACCCGCACAGCGGGCGGGTGCTGGGCGAGCCCCGCCGGATCTGGTCCGGCTCGCCGGGGGCGAAGGCCCCGGAGGCGCCGCACCTGTACCGCATCGGCGAATACTGGTACCTCCTGCTGGCCGAGGGCGGCACCGAGCGCGGCCACGCGGTCTCCATCGCCCGCGGCCCGACCCCGGCCGGCCCGTTCGAGCCGTGCCCGGACAACCCGATCGCGACCCACCGCGGCCTCGACCACCCGATCCAGAACACCGGCCACGCCGACCTGGTGCAGGCGCCCGACGGCTCGTGGTGGATGGTGCTGCTCGGGGTGCGCCCGCACGGCGGCACCCCCGGCTGGCACGTGCTCGGCCGGGAGACGTACCTCGCCCCGGTGCGCTGGGCCGGCGGCTGGCCGGTCGTCGACGAGGTGCCGCTGGAGCTGCCGGCGCCGCCCTGGCCGCTGCGCCCGCAGGCCGCCGAGCCGGCCCGCGACGACTTCGACGACGCCGAGCTGCACCCGCGCTGGGTCTCGCCCCGCCGGCGCGCGGCCGAGCAGTGGACCACCAAGGAGCGCCCCGGCTGGCTGACCCTGCGGGCCGGCGACGGCTCGCTCGACGAGCTCGGGGTCACCTTCGTCGGCCGGCGCCAGCAGCACCTGTCCTGCCGGGTCCGGGTGCGGTTCGACCCGGGGGAGGGGCGCGGCGGCCTGGCCGTCCGGCTCGACGAGCGCCACCACTACGCGATCGAGGCCGCCCGCGGCACCGTCGGGGTGCTCGCCCGGATCGGCCCGCTGCGCACCCTGGTGGCGAGCCGCCCGATCCCGGCCGGCCCCGTCGTGCTGCGGATCGACGTGGCCGCGCCGGCGGACCTCGACGACCCGCGCGACGGCCCGGACCGCCTGACCATCGGCGTGGAGTGGTCCGACGGTACCTTCGCCGCCCTCGCCACGCTCGACGGGCGCTACCTGTCGACCGAGGTCGCCGGCGGGTTCACGGGCCGGGTCATCGGCCTGTACGCCGCCCAGGGCACCGTGCACGCGGACTGGTTCGAGTATGAGCGCCTATCCTGACCGGATGGATTCGACGCGGGCCGACCCGTCCACGCCGGTGACGATCGCCTACATCGCCGAGACCGCCGGTGTGTCCGTGCCGACCGTCTCGAAGGTGATCAACGGGCGTTCGGGTGTGGCCGCCGAGACCCGGGCCCGCGTCGAGGCGCTCGTCAACGAGTTCGGGTACCGGCGCCCGGCCCCGCCCAACCGCGGCGACCTGATGGAGCTGGTGTTCGAGCAGCTCGAGCACCTGTGGGGCACCGAGATCATCCGCGGCGTGCAGCGGGTCGCCCGCAAGCACCACGTCGGCGTCGTGCTGACCGAGTTCGGCCCGCAGGGCAGCGCCATCCGCTACTGGATCGACGACGCGATCGAGCGCCGCCCGGCGTGCGTGGTCACGGTGGCCCAGCTGACCCAGGAGCAGCGCGACCAGCTGCGGGCCCGCGGCATCCCGTTCGTCGTCTTCGACCCGATGAACGAGCTGCCCGACGATGTACCTTTCGTCGGCGCCACGAACTGGTCCGGCGGCCGCGCCGCCACCCGCCACCTCGCGGGGCTGGGCCACCGCCGCATCGCCATGGTGGGCGGCCCGGACCAGGTGCTGTACTGCCGCGCGCGCCTCGACGGCTACCGCTCGGCCCTCGACGCCGAGCGCCTGCCGGCCGACCCGGCCCTGCTGGTGCGGGCCGAGCTCTCCCTCGAGGGCGGCCTCGCGGCCGGGCGGGAGCTGCTCGCGCGGCCGGACCGGCCCACCGCGGTGTTCGCGGCCAACGACCTGCAGGCCCTCGGGGTGTACCAGGCCGCCCGCGAGCGGGGCCTGCGCATCCCCGACGACCTCAGCGTGGTCGGCTTCGACGACCTGCCGGTGGCCGCCCTGATGGACCCGCCGCTGACGACCGTGCACCAGCCGCTGATCGAGATGGCGGTGGCCGCGACCGAGCTCGCGCTCGCCCTCGGCCGCGGCGAGCAGCCGCCGCAGCTGGGCGTCGAGCTCGCCACCACACTGAAGGTCCGGGGGAGCACGGGCCCGTTGTCCGATCCGGTACAGCGGTCTTGATCACCGCCGCCGCCGCTGGGCACAATGCCGGGCGTGGACGAGGCGGTGACGAACCCGAGGCGGCGTTGGTGGCAGGGCTGGTCCAACTGTGACCTCAGCGGCTGCGACTTCGACCTCGACTTCTGCGACGGCTGCGACTGCAACCCGTTCATGCTGGGCTCGCTGCTGACGATGATGGCGATCGCGGCCCCGACCCGCCCGCCGCGGCGCCGCACCAGCGGCCCGGGCCGCGCGGGCGTGGTGGCGATCCGCGGCTACCAGCGGTTCCTGTCGCCGCACCTGCCGTTCCGGTGCCGGCAGACCCCGTCGTGCAGCAACTACGGCCTGGAGGCGGTGCGCCGCTACGGCCTGGTCGAGGGCTCGCGCCTGACCGCCGCGCGGATCAGGCGTTGCAACCCGTCGACCCCGCGGGGCACCCACGACCCGGTGCCGTAAAGACGGCACAATGACGGCATGTCACTGGACGAGTACGGCGTGCTGCTCGGCACGCTCACCGGGCACCGCCGCGACACCCCCGACAACGAGGGCCGCTGGTTCCACGTCAACCTCGACGTGACCGCGCCCGCGGGGAGGTACCGCTGCGCCGTCGACGTCGACAGCAAGCACACCACCACGGGCGTGCAGTGGCGGACCCGGACCCTGCACCCGGCGCAGCTGCCGGTGCTGTCGGGCCGGCCCGCCGGGCTGCACCGGCTGCCCATGAGCGCGGCCGGCGGCGCCGTGGACTACCAGCGGCACCCCGCGTTCCGCCCGGCGCTGGGCTGCCTCGCCGCCCTGGCCCCGTTCGCGCCGGGGCTCGAGGACTTCGTGCGCCGGCAGGGCTGGAGCACCGGCTCGAACCTGGACGCGGCGACCGCGCTGGAGGCGATCCTCGTGGTCGGGGCGCGGATCGTGGTGTTCGGCGAGCCGTTCACGGAGGGCCTGGGCGTGCACAACGTGCACCAGAACCAGGGCGATCCGGCGGACAGCCAGTGGTACGACGAAAACGACCCCTGGCAGGACGGCGTGACCATGGTCGAGCGCCCGGACGGCCGCTACGACGTGTTCCAGAACAAGTTCACGTCGCAGTCGTTCCACACCGACGACCGGGGCCATCCGGCGTGACCTTGGCGGACGGTGTGTGCGGTTCGGGTGGGGCAGGCGCACACTCGCAGGTATGACGCACTTCGCGAACGAGTTCCGCGGCTACGAGCGCACCGAGGTCGACGCGTTCGTGGACAAGGCCAACCCCGCCATCGCCTCCGGTGATCCGGCCCGGGTGGCCGAGGCCCGCGCCGAGGCCCAGGCCGTCACCTTCCACACCTCGATGCGGGGGTACAACAAGCAGGAGGTCGACCACTACCTGCGGCGCATCGCCAAGGGCCGCCCGGACGACCGCGACTGAAACCTACTGCGGTTCGACCAGCCGGCGCGCGTAGTTGGCCATCGAGCGCTGGTAGCGCGGCAGGTGCGGGGCGAGCGCCGCGACGGCGATCGACACCGCCTCCCGCTCCCGCCCGGTGTCGGCCAGGCACAGCGCGAGCGTCGCGCTGACCGCGTCGGCGAGACCCCGCGTCGGCTCGTCGAGCGTGGCCGGGTCGACGGCGCGCTCGGCCTCGAGCAGCGCGACGGCCTGCTCGACCCGCCCGACGTTGCGCAGCGAGCTGGACATCTGGATCACGGCCCGGCGGCGCCGGTACCCGCCCAGCCCGCCCGCGAGCGCCTCCTGGTACAGCGGGACGGCCCGGTCGGAGTGCCCGGTCGAGTCCCACGCACTGCCCCGCTCGAACGCGGCGACGGGATCGCCCGCGGGCCGCTCGCCGGCCAGGCCGTCGATCAGCGCCCGGAACGCGTCCTCGCGCCCCTCGTACTCGTCGATCGACGCCCACGCGCCCTGCACCCGCTGCTCCCACGTACTCATGCGATCAAGGCTGCCCGACGCCCCCGGCGAGCCGGCGGCCGGGGTCGAGGTCGATGATCACGCCGGGCCCGGACGCTCGTGGCGGCCGGCGCCGCAGCAGCCCCGCGAGGAGCGCCCCGGCCGCGGCCGCCACGAACAGGTGCAGGATCTCGGCGTCGCGATCGTGGTCGGGCACCGCGACGACGACCGTGCGCGCGGGCGCGCCGGACCCCTCCGGCGGAGGCGGCGAGCCGGCCGCGACCCCGCCCCCGGCGACGAGGGCGGCGACCACGCCGACGAGGCCGGATCCGGCGCGGCGAACAAGGTCTGACATACCATCGAGGCTGCCGTCCGGGGCCGTGCGCCGGCATCGGGAAGGGCTTCCCGAGTTTCCCGCCCGGCACCCCCGGGTTGCCCCGAGGGCCGCCGATATTGCGCCGCCGGCTACCGCTTCCCGACGGTGTAGGTCAGGTGGGTCACCCGGGACGACGCGTCCGAGCGGGTCTGCTCGAGGGAGATGCGGTCGCGGTCCACGCGGTCGAACAGGCGGATGCCGGTGCCGAACAGCACGGGCGCGAGGGTGACCGAGAACTCGTCGATCAGGCCGGCGTCCAGGTACTCCTGGATCGTCTCGCCGCCGCCGGCGATGCGGATGTCGCGGTCACCGGCGGCCTCGCGGGCCTGTTCGAGGGCGCTGGCGATGCCGTCGTTGACGAAGTGGAAGGTGGTGCCGCCCGGTCGCTCCCACGGCTCGCGCTTCGTATGGGTGACGACGAACACCGGGGTGTGGAACGGCGCCTCCTCCGGCCAGGCCAGCTCGCCGCCGTCGAACATCCGCTTGCCCATGACGCTCACGCCGGTGCGCTCGTACGTCGCCCGGGCGACGTCGTTGTCGATACCTTCCTCGCCGCCCTCGCCGAGCTTGAGGTTCTCCCGGAACCACCGCTGCGGGAACAGCCATGCCTGCAGCTCCGACCACTTCGTCATCCAGCGCTGGACCCCCGGGTCGCTCTGACCGGCGGGTGAGAAGGCGAGCTCGACGGACACCGTCTCCGGCGCCATGAACCCGTCGAGCGACATCGTCACGCTGAAGAACACCTTTCCGGCCATCAGCTCTGCGTTCCCTTCGGTGTGGTCTCGTTCCCGGTGAGTTCGGCGACGTAGGCCGCCAGGTTGTCCAGCGTCTGCCGGCCGCCCTCGATCGCGTGGTACTTCTCCACCGCCTCCTGCCGGAGCTCCTTGGTGGGGAACACCGTGCGCATCACGATCCGGGTCTCCTCGCCGGCCGGCTCGAAGGTCAGGACCGACTCGAAGGCGTTGGGGTCGTCGCGGGACTCGCCGTGCACCAGCGCGATCCGCTCCGGCGGCACGATCTCGGTCCAGGTGATCCACTCCTGGTAGTCGGTCCCGTCCGGCCCGTGCATCACGAAGTCCCAGTCCCCGCCGACGCGGAACTCGAAGGACCGCGTCGTGGTCGTGAACCCTGCCGGTCCCCACCACTGCGACAGGTGCCGGACCTGCGTGAACACCTCGAACACCAGCTCCCGGGGGGCGCCGATGGCCCGGGAGAGCACGATCTCGCGGTCCGCGGTGGTTTCCCCCGCCCCGCCTTGTTTCAGACTTCGCACGTACTCGTCCATTCGGTCGAAGGTCTCGTTCCAGAATTTCTCGAAGCCGCCCACCCACTCGTGGACCGGCCGCAGCCCGCGGGCGTCCAGGCCGTACAGCCGCTGCTTGCCCGCCTCGCGGACGCGCACCAGCCCGACCTCGCGGAGCACCCGCAGATGCTTGGACGCCTGGGGCTGGCTCATCCCCAGGTCCCGCGCCAGCGCGGTCACGGCCCGCTCGCCGCCCCGCAGCAGCACGAGGATGTCCCGCCGCTGCGGCTCGGCGATCGCGTTGAACGTGTCCGAGGTCGTCGCCGCTCGTGCCATGGCGCCATCATATGCCTATAACGGAATGCGTCAACCGTGACTTCGCACGAACGGGACATGGCCGTTTTCGCGCGTCGATGGGTGGGCACAACGCGGGGCATGGAGATGCGCAGCAGGTGGCGGCCGAGCTTGTTGCCGCGGGCGTACGCCACCCTCGTCGTGGCGTTGCGGTGGCTCGTGGTCGGCGGGTGGGCGGCGGCGGCCGTGGCCTCGGTGGTCTACCTGCCGGCCGTCGGGCAGGGCGGCAGCGACCTGGAGCAGCTCGTCTCCACCGACAACCCGGCGATCCGCAGCGAGCTGCGCTCGTTCGACAAGTTCGGGTTCCCGCTGCTCAGCCGGGTCGCGGTGGTGCAGCGCAACCCGCAGGGGCTGCCGAAGCAGACACAGGCCGATGCGATCGATCGGGCGCAGGCGGTCAGCGACGGGACGTACACCGACGCCGGTCCTATCCGGGCGGCCGTTCCCGTCATGAACACGCTCGGGCTGTTCCCGGGCTCGGCCGAGGACGGCACCACGATCGTGACGCTGCTGTTCACCGACCCCAGCGTCAACTTCGCGGGGCAGGTCGAGGCCGCGGAGCGGTTCGTCGCCGCGCACTACGACGCCGACGACCAGGTCGTGGGCATCACCGGGTCGGTACCGGCCCGTGTCGAGCAGGCGCGGATCGTGCAGTCGTCGGTGTCGCGGCTGGAGCTGATCACCATCGCGGCGGTGTTCCTCATCGTCGCTGTCGCGTTCCGCTCGATCGTCGCCCCGCTGGTCGCACTCACGGTGGCCGGCGTCGCGACCCTGCTGACCCTGCACGTCGGCGGGGCGCTGGCGCTGAAGCTCGGGGTACCGGTGCCGCAGGAAACCCAGCCGCTGCTCGTCGCGCTGCTGCTCGGCGTCGTCACCGACTACGTGGTGTTCTACCTCTCGGCGGTCCGGCGCGCGCTGGCCGCCGGCGAGACACGGCTCGACGCGGCCCGGCAGGCGACCGCCCGGTTCACGCCGATCATCGCCACCGCCGGGCTGACCGCGGCCGCCGGCACCGGGGCCCTGATCGTGGCCGGCTCGCCCGCGTTCCGCGCGTTCGGCCCGGGCATGGCCCTGGCCATCCTCATCGGCGTGCTCGTGGCCGTCACGCTCGTCCCGGCGCTGCTGGCGATCCTGGGCCGGGCGGCGTTCTGGTCACCGCTGCGGCGTACCGCACCCACCGAGCCGCCGGTGAGCGCGCCCGCCGGCGGCCGCTGGTGGGCGCGGCTGCTGACCCGGCGCTGGTTCGCGCTGCCGATGCTGCTGGTGTGCACGGCCGGGCTGGTCGTGGCCGCGCTGCCGCTGGTACACATCAAGCTCGGGGTGTCGTTCGTCGAGGCGCTGCCGGCGGACCGCCCCGCACGGGCCGCCGCGACCGCCGCCGAGACCGGGTTCGCCGACGGGATCCTCTCGCCCACGGAGGTACTCCTGGAAGGCAACGCGGTCGGCGGCCGCGAGGCCGAGCTCGGGAAGCTGCAGCAGGCCCTCGCCCGCGAGCCCGGCGTCGCCGCCGTGCTCGGCCCGACCACGCCCAACCTGCCGAAGGGCTACGACGTCTTCCGCTCCGCCGACGGCGCCGCCGCCCGGTACGTGCTGATCCTCGCCGACGAGCCGCTCGGCGCCCGGGCCGTGCAGACGCTGAACCGGCTCGATCGCGACCTGCCGGGCCTGCTGTCCGCGGCCGGGCTGGACGGCGTGCAGGCGAGCCTCGGCGGCGACACCGCGGTCGCCCGGGTCATCGTCGACCAGACCACCCACGACCTGGGCCGGATCGCGATCGCCGCGCTGCTGGCCAACCTGCTGTTCCTGATGCTGTTCCTGCGGGCCCTGCTCGCGCCGATCGGGCTGCTCGCGTGCAGCGTCCTGGCGATCGGGGCCACCCTCGGGCTCACCACGTGGCTGTTCCAGGACGTGTTCGGCGCCGACGGGCTGACGTTCTACGTGCCGTTCGCGGCGGCGGTGCTGCTTGTCGCGCTCGGCTCCGACTACAACATCTTCGGCATCGGCCCGGCCTGGCGCGAGGCCCGCACCCGGCCGCTGCGCGAGGCCCTGGCCCTGACCCTGCCGCACTCGGCGCGGGCGATCCGCACGGCCGCGTTCACCCTGGCGGTGAGCTTCGGCCTGCTGCTCATCGTGCCGCTGCGGCCGTTCCGGGAGCTGGCGTTCGCGCTGTCCGTCGGGGTGCTGATCGACGCGTTCGTCGTACGGTCGCTGCTCGCCCCGGCCCTGCTCAGTGTGCTCGGCTCGACGGTCGCGCCGGAGCCGGAGCCGGTCGACAGCGAGCCGGTCGAGGTGCCGGCCGGCTGAGTTCCCCGTTCACACCGGCCGCGCGCGCAGGGTGGCCCAGACCACCTTGCCGCGGGCGGTACGGTCGCAGCCCCAGGCCGTCGCCGCCCCGGCCACGAGGCGCAGGCCGTTGCCGCGCATCGCCGCCGTCACCGTGACCTCCTTGGGCCAGACGCGCATCCGCGGCAGCGCCGGCACCTCGTCCTCCACGGCGAGGTGCACCAGGTCGGCGGCCCGGCGCGTCATCGTCACGGTGAACGGGGTGCCCGCGTGGTCCACCGCGTTCGTGGCCAGCTCGGACATGACGAGGCGGGCCGGGTACAGCAGGCTGAGCAGGCCCCAGGCGCGGCAGGTGTCGTCGACGAGGTTGCGGGCCTCCGACGGGGACAGCACGCTGGGCTGCAGGTGCAGGCGGGCCCGCCCGAACGGCGGCGTGGTGCCCGCGAGCTGGTGCACGGCCACCGCCCGGTCCCGGTGGACGGGGACCCGGCTGGCCACGCCGCTGGCGTGCAGCCGGGCCACGTGGTCCGCACCGCCGACGACGACGAGCGGTACCCGAGGGCGTTGCACGGCGCCCTGCTGCTCGGCCAGCAGCACCGTCGGGGTCAGCGCGCGGTCGACGTCCAGCAGCCCCCCGACGTCGAGCACCAGCGCGCGCGGCTGCTGCGCCAGCGCCTTGCGGACCGCGGCCAGCAGATCGACCCGCAGTCGCCAGGTCCACCGCCCTCGGGCCACGATCTCGACCACGGCCAGATCGACGATGTCGCGCATGGTAACCGCTGCTTCCAGCATGTTCGGATGTCCTCGCCCAGTGGTCCGGCCGGATTTGGTCAGATGGTTGGCGCGCTGCCCATCGATATGCTCCGGCCGCTGAGCGGACTACGCAATCAGAAAGCGAAAGTTGCAGGCGGTACGTTGCACAAGCTGACCGTTCGCACGACGGCGAAGGAGTGAGGCCCTGCAAATACCTAACGTCGCCCCGGTACCGACACGGTCTGCTCCCGCACGAGGGAGTCGACGGCCTCCTGGGTCGAGCGCAGCGTCGCCATCGTGGCGTTGACCGCCCGCCTCGCGACCGCCCTGGGCCCCTCCGGGGCTGAGCGCCCGGTCAGGCCCAGAAGCCCTCGTGGACGGCGACCGCGCCGGGCAGCGGGACCGGGCCCTCGACGGCGATCGGGCGGCCGCCGCGGGCGAAGACCTCACGGCAGGGCAGGCGCAGCGGCGGTACACCCTCCTCCTCCGCGACCATCGAGGCCAGGTCGGCCTCGGAGAGCGCGAACACCACCCGGCCGATGCCCGACCAGTAGATGGCGCCGGAGCACATCGCGCACGGCTCGGTGCTGGTGTACAGCGTGCTGCCGCTCAGCGTCGCCCGGTCCAGGCCCGCGGCCAGCCGCACCAGGTTGGTCTCGGCGTGCCCGGTCGGGTCGGAACCGGTGACGACGCTGTTGCGCGCCTCGAGCACCGTGCCGCCGGGCGCGGCGAGGAGCGCGCCGAACGGGTGGTCGCCGCGCTCGCGGGCCTCGCGGGCGAGGGCGACGGCCCGCTCCAGGTACGCCCGATCGGCGGCGGTGAGCACGTCAGAAAGCGTAACGTCAGCGCCGGCCGTGGTGGACGAAGGGGACGTGCAGCTCCTCGGGCTCGGGCGGCAGGTCGGTGACGCCGGCGGCGACGGACTGCTGGTGGCGCTTGCGGGCCGAGGGCAGCGCCAGGGCGGCCCCGACGGCCAGGACGGCGACGGCCGCGCAGGCCCCGAAGCCGATGGTGAACGCGTCGTCGGCGGGCAGGCCCCGGGCCGTGCTGTTGGAGGTGATGACGGCCGCGACGACGGCGGTGCCGATGCTGCTGCCGATGGTCCGGGCGATGGTGTTGACGCTCGTCGCCTCGCCGGTCTGGGCGGCGGGAACGGCCTCGATGATGGCGTTGGACATGGCGGCGAAGGACAGGCCGATGCCGGCGCCGGTCAGGATGCCCGAGGCGAGGATCTGCCAGATCGCGCCGTGGCTCAGGGCGGGCAGCGTGAACGCGGCCACGACCGCGACGGCGCCGAGGAACAGGGGCAGCTTCGGGCCGTACCTGCGGTTGAGCGTGCCCGCGATGGGGCCGAACACGACCATGGTGAGGACGGTCGGCAGCAGGAACAGGCCGGACTGCGACACCGACTTGCCGAAGCCGTACCCCGTCGCGGCGGGCAGCTGCAGCAGGGTCGGGATCAGCACGAACGCGCCGAACATGGCGAAGCCGAGGATGACCGCGACCAGGTCGGTGGTCCACACGCCGCGCCGCCGCATCAGGCGCATGTCCACGAGGGGCTCCTTCACCCGCAGCTCGACCAGGACGAAGGCGACGAGGGTGACGACGCCGAGGACGAGCAGGCCGGCGGTCTTGGCGTCGTCCCAGCCCCACTTCTGCCCGTTGCTGATCGCCAGGAGCAGCGACACCAGCGACACCGACAGGATCCCGGCCCCGAGGACGTCGAGGCGCCCGGGAGTGCGCACCGGAGACTCCTTCATGCCGAAGATCGCGCCGAGCAGGGCGATGACGACGAGGACGAGCGGCAGCCAGAACAGCCAGTGCCACGACAGGTGCTCCACGATCGGCCCCGCCGCGACGATGCCGACGCCGGCGCCGATGCCGAAGATGGCCGAGAGCAGGCCGACGGTGACGCTGACCTTCTCGTGGGGGAGCTCGTCGCGCACGATGCCGATGGACAGCGGCAGGATCGCCCCGGCGGCGCCCTGCAGCACCCGCCCGAGGACCAGCACCATGAGGCTCGGCGCGAGCGCCGCCAGGAGCGTTCCCGCGGCCAGGGCGACCAGCACCCCGATGAGGACCTTGCGCTTGCCGATCATGTCGCCGAGGCGGCCGAAGATGGGGGTGAGCACCGAGGCCGACAGCAGGTACGCCGTGAGCACCCAGCTGGTGTCGGCGGTGGAGGCGCCGAGGTCCCGGCCGATGGTCGACAGGGCCGGCGCGACAAGTGACTGCAGGACGGCGAAGGACAGGCCGCCCAGGGACAGGTACACGACCAGCAGGTTTGCGTTCCGTTTCATGACGTTCCCCGGGGCTAGATGTAAACGCTTGCTTACTTAGTATGGCCCGCGTCAGGCGTAAGTCAACAGCCGTTTACGTCACACCCGCCGCTGGTCGCGGCGGTGCAGGCGCACATAGGCGAGCAGGCCCGCGGGGAGCACGAGCCAGCACGAGATGAGGCGGTACGCCAGCACGGCGGCGGCCGCACCCGACTGGGGCGCTCCGGCGGTGACGAGGCCGGCGAGCAGGCTCGCCTCGATCAGGCCGATGCCGCCGGGTGTCAGCGGGACCTGCCGCACCACCTGCACCGCCAGGTACACCGTGGCGAGCTGGAACGCCGTCAGCGGCAGGTCGCAGGCGTGCGCGACGGCGATCAGGCAGCAGAGATCCAGTAGCCAGTTGAGGGCGGCGTACCCGACCGGCACGGCCAGCTGCCCGACGCTGACGGCCCGCGCCACGGCGGCGATGTTGTGGGCCTCCTCGTGCAGCCGGGCGGCCCACCGCCACCGGTGGCGGTGCGCGACCGGCGGTCCCGGCGGCCGGGCCGAGCGCCGCCGCAGCAGCGCGAGGACGCCGAGCAGCACGGCGAGCATGCCGACCGGCGGCGCGACGTGCCAGGCCGGTGAGTGCGCCCAGGCCGGCGGCCCGACCGTGGCCGTGTAGAGCAGGGCCAGCCCGACGACCGAGGCGACCGCGGACAGTGCGGTGGCGGTGGCGGCCACGGCGGTGCTGGCGCCGCGGCGGCGGTACTGGCGCAGGGCGAAGGCCGCGGACACCGCCGAACCGCCCGGCAGCACCAGGCTCATCGCCGAGCGGCTGTAGGTGATGGCGAGGGCGTCCCGGCGGGAGATGTCGACGTCGAGGGCCGCGAGCAGGGCCCGCTGCTGGCGGGCGAAGGCCGCCTGCGAGAAGTTCTGCACGGACCAGGCCAGGACGAGCCAGCCGGCGTTGGCGCCGGCCAGCACGCCGGCGACCGTCCCGGGGTCCGGCAGGCGTCCCCGCAGCGTGAACACCATGGCGGCGCCGGCGGCCACCATGGCCAGGGCTCGCAGGCCGTACCGGCGCGCCGCGCGATGCCGAGCCACGGCACCCTCCCCGGCCCTAGTAAACAGTTGCTGACTTACCGTCGGATCATGCGTCAAATCAACAAGCGTTTACTAGCGGATGAGTCCTGGGTCACACGGCCCCCGGTGCGTCCGGAAAGTAAGCGATTGTTTACTACGGGGATTCGGTCGCGTTACGCTGCTTGCGGACGAGAGGACGACCAGTGGCACGAGCAGGTCAGAACGCGGCGGTCCCCGCCGACCCCGGTGGCCGCGCGCCGGGTGGCCCCGCGCCGGTGCGCCGCCGCCGCAACGCGGAGCAGACCCGGCAGGCCCTGCTCGACGTGGCGATCGGCCGGTTCGCCCGCGACGGCTACTCGTCCACGACGGTCCGGGACATCGCCGACGAGGCGGGCGTGAACGTCGCGCTCATCAACCGGTACTTCACGTCCAAGGAGGGGCTGTTCGAGGCCTGCCTGGCCGCCGCGGTCACCGATCTGCGCCGCGACTCCGACAACACGTCCGCCGCGGCCGTCGCGCCCGCGATGGCGCACCGGATCGCGAGCTCCGCCCACGACGGGCGCCTGCCCGACATGCTCCTGCTGCTGTTGCGGTCCTCCGGCGACGGCCGGGCCGACGCCATCCGCCGCGACTTCGTGCACACGATCACCGAGCGTATGGCGACCGCGGCCGGCGGCCATCCGCCCGGCGACCGGGCGGCGCTGCTGCGGGCCCAGATCCTGCTGGCGGCGGCCCTGGGCATGACGCTGCTGCGCTCGTCCATGGGCGTCGAGCCGCTCGTCGCCGCCACCGAGCAGGACCTCACCGAGCCGCTGTCCGACCTCGTCGCCGTCCTGCTCCGGCCCGGCGAGTCCTGACGGCTCAGCGCGAGCAGACGAGGGCGAACGCGTTCGGCAGGCGGCCGCGGAAGGCGGCGGCGTCGAGGCCGCCCGCGCGCCAGAACGGTTCCGCGTACTCCGACAGATGCCGGACCGTCAGCCCCGCCTCGACGACCGCGGTCACGATCTCGCCCAGCGTCCACAGCCACACCGTCGCCCCCACGCCGGGGAAGGTGTCGCTGAGGTAGCTGCGGTCGAAGTAGCCGCGGTCGGCGCGGATCCGGGGCTCGTCCAGGTCCCACGTCCACAGTGGATGAGCCGGGTGCTCCTCGTACACGAACAGGTGCCCGCCCGGGCGGAGCAGGCGCGCCGCGTCGCGGGCCCACGCCGCGATGTCGGGCTGCCAGATCAGGGCGCCCTTGCCGGTGTACACCAGGCCGGCGCACCCGTCGGCCAGCGGCGCGCCGGGCAGCGCGGCCACCACGTAGGTGCACGCGAACCCCAGGGCGTCGGCCCGGCGCTGGGCCGCCCCGTTGGTGGTCGCGCTGTAGTCCACGCCGACCACGCGGCGGGCGCCCGCCCGGACCAGGGCGATGTCGTCGAGGCCGTGGCCGCTCTGCAGGTGTACCACCAGAGGCCCGTCCCGCAGCAGCGGCTCGAGCAGCGCGGCCTCGGCCGGGAAGAGCGACGAGCCGGTGCGCGCCTCCTCCAGCAGCTCGTCGTGCTCGTCGACGTACTTGCGCGCCGCCGCCTCCCAGATGGCCCGGTTCCGCCGGGTCGAGGAGTCCATGGCGGTCATCCGGCCGGGCGGTGGACGCCGCGCGGGCGGTAGCCGAGGCGGTCCGCCTGGCCGGTCAGGTCGGCCAGGAGCCAGACGATGGCGAGCCACATCTCGGTGCCCTGCAGGCCCGGGACGGTCGCCTGGTCGCCGGCGGCGTCGCGGTGCGGGGCGCGGAAGCCGAAGCCCAGGCCCTCCGTCCAGTGGCCCAGCGCGTCCCGCAGCAGCGTGCGGGCCAGCGCGTCCACCTCCTCGTGGCGGTACCCGGTGTGCCGCGTCAGCCACAGCGGGTGCGCGATGTCGAGGATGTTGCACGCGTTCTGCCGCTCCGGGCGGGTGACGCGCCCGTCGCGGGCGTGGCGCAGGACGGTGTCGATGACGCGCTCCGGGTACGGCACCGGCAGCCCGAACTGCGCGAAGCTGCCCCGCGAGGCGCGGTAGAAGCCGTTGACGACCTGCAGCAGACCGTCGTCGGGACGGTGCGAGCCCCACATGCCCGTGTTCGGGTCGGCGTTGGCCAGCAGCCAGCCGAACAGCGTCTCGACCGCGCCGGGGCGGCCCGGCTCGCCGAGCTCCTGGTTGCGGTACATCGCGGTGGCCAGCACGTCCACCCAGTGCCCGGACGCCCAGGTGTCCGTCCACCACGGCCGGCTCCGCAGCCCGAAGAGGATCTCCTCCGGCTCGGCGTCCGCGACGACCCGGATCGGGTGGGGGAAGCGGGCGCCGAGCAGGTCGAGGGCGTACCCGACGCAGAGCACGTGGTAGTCGGCGTCGGGGTCGAACAGGCCCGGCTCCGGCGAGCGTTGGCTCCCGTCCGGGTTCAGCGGCCCGACCATGCCGGTCTCCGGGTCCTGCCAGCCCTGCAGCCGCTCGACCTGGTCGTGGAAGTCCAGCTGCGGCGGCGCGGTCTCCAGCAGCAGGTCGGCGATCTCGATCGCGTCGCACTGGGCCCGCACGGTCGGCGGCGCGCCCGGCGTGTCGCGGAACAGCCCGTCGTCGCCGAAGCAGCGGTCGAGGATCGCGGTGGCCCGCGACCGGGCGGCGTCGGCGAACCGTGCCACGTCGCTGTCGAACGTCGGCCGGACACGCCACTTGAGCACCTTCGCCGGGTTGCCGCCCACGACCGCGCCCGCGGGCACGTCCTTGGTGACGACGGCCCCGGCCGCGAGCACCGCGCGGTCGCCGACCGTCACGCCGTCGAGGACCACGACGTGCGAGCCGATCCACACGTCGTCGCCGATCGTGATGCCGAGGCTGCCCATGGGCTGGCGGAACACCTCGACGCCGGGGTCGGCGAAGCCGTGGTTGAACCCGAGCAGCGACGTGTGCGCGCCGACGCGGACGGCGGCGCCGAGGCGGACCGTGCCGCGCACCACCGCGTACGGGTTGACGGAGCAGTCGCGGCCGGTGTGCAGGGTGCCGCTCACGTACGCGTACGCCGCGATGTAGCTGCGCTCGCCCAGCTCCAGCTCGTCGTTGGCGATCGACGCCAGCTCGGAGACGAAGCACTCCGCACCGATGCGGTGCCCCGGCCGCCGCCCGAGTGCCTCCTGCCGTACCCGCTGGCGCTCCCGGTCCTCCTCCGCCGCCTCGGCCGCGAACGACCACGGCGCGTAGTCGAAGCGGTGCCGGTCGTGCGCTCCGGAGTCATCCATGGTCACCATGATCGCCGACCGCCCGGTGCGCGAGCCACCCGGCCATGGCGCGCACGCCGTGGGCGATCGCGCGCTCGTCCGGGTCGAAGGCGCCGAAGTGCGGGAAGGCGGTCTCGATCGAGGCGCCCGGCCGGCGCACGCCGAGGAACGTGTAGGTGCCCGGCAGCCGCCGCAGGAACAGCGCGAAGTCCTCGCCGTTGTACGGCAGCGCGGCGTGCAGCCCGACGACCCGGTCGCGGCCGTTCGTCCGGCGCAGGTACCGGGCCAGCGCCTCGTCGTCCGCCGGGGGGACGACCATCGCCGGGAACGGGTCGCCGGGGTACTCCACCGTGGCCGGCCCGGCCGCCGCGGCGAGCCGCCCGATGTCGGCGCGCAGGGCGGTCCAGCGGGCCTCGGGCCAGCAGCGGTACGACACCTGGACCCGCTCCCCGGCGGCGGCCGCCCGCATGAACACGAACTCGGCGTACGGGCCGTGCGGGATCTGCACGTCGGCGACGAGCCGCTCCATCTGCGCCGGGCTCGCGGGCAGGCCAACGGTGCCGAGCGCGTTCATCGCGGCGGCGAGCCCCGTCGCCCGGTCGGCCGCGCCGGGGCCGGTCAGCGTGACGGTGGCGTGGTCCTGGCCGGGCAGCCCGAACCCGGGCATGACGGCGAACTGCCCGACCGGGAACGGGCCGCAGTGCAGGGCGTGGATCTCCTGCGGGCGGGTGTGCTCCAGCACGTGATCGGCGAGCATCGCGGCCGCGCCCGTGAGCGACTCCTCGCCGGGCTGGAAGACGAAGACGACGGTGCCCGCGAGCCGGCGGCGCTGCCGGGCCAGGGCCTCGGCCACGCCGACGCCGACCGTCGTGTGGATATCGTGGCCGCACACGTGCGCGGCGGAGGCTCCGGCGGGGATCTGGCCCTGTGCGGGTACCGCATCCATGTCGGCGCGGTAGGCGACGGTCCGGCCCCGGCCGGCGCCGCGGAGCACCCCGACGACGCCGTGCCCGCCGATGCCGGCGGTGACCTCGAGGCCGGCCGCGCGCAGCCGCCGCGCGACCACGCCGGCTGTGTACGCCTCCTGGCCGGAGAGCTCGGGATGACTGTGCAGATCGCGGCGCAGCCGGATCAGGTCGTCGACGTCGCCGCCCCGGCCGAGCACGGGAACGAACGCGGATGCGGCGGCGGCGCCGAGGACGGCGCGGCGGGTGATTGGCATGCGTCAAGCCTGGCGAAGCGCGGGCCTTCACACATCATGGCCGTCCATAGTCGACAGTAGAGGGTTGTCCCTACCGAGCGCGCCCATGAGCGCGCCGACGGAGATGGCGCGCAGTTCGTTCCGGGCGACGGTACGGTCGGCCAGCCAGTCGACCACGAGGGCGCGCACGAAGACCAGCCAGGCGGTGAGCACCGACGCGAGCACGTTGCGCTCCAGAGCCCGCTGACGGTCCTCGAGCTCGTCCTGCCGCCGCTGTACCTGTGGCTCACAGTCCCGCGGCGGGGAGGCCTTCGAGGGTGAAGCGCTCCTGGAGCCAGGGCAGCAGATGCTGGTACACCGTGATGGTGTTCGGTTGTCCGTTGTCGTGCGACAGCACGATCGAGCCCGGGCGCGTGTTGTGCTGGATGTCGCCGATCACCCGGCTGATGTGCGCCGACGCGCCCGAGTCGTGGGTGTGCTCCCAGTCGCGCGGGTCGACATCCCAGTAGATCGAGTCCATGCCCAGCGCGCGCGCCTTCGCCACGAGGGCGGGCGTGAAGTTGCCGCCGGGCGCGCGGAAGTACCGGATCGGCGCGTCGGCCCCCACCGCGGCGTGGATCATGTCGTTGGTGTGCTTCAGGTCCCAGTCGATGTAGGCGTCGTCGCGGTGGGCCAGGTTCAGCAGGTGCTGCCAGGAGTGGTTGCACAGGGTGTGGCCGTCGGCGTAGATCTGCCGCACGAGGTCCGGGCGGTCCCGGACGCGGAAGCCGACCATGCAGAACGTGGCGTGGATGTGCCGCTCCCGCAGCAGGGCGAGCAGCGCCGGGGTGTTGATCGGGTCCGGGCCGTCGTCGAAGGTCAGCGCGACCGCCGGGGTGCCGGTCATCATGAACGAGCCGGACGGCCCGGTGCCGGTGTGGAAGACCGGCGGCGCCGACGGGCTGGCCGAGGGCGTCGGGCTGGCCGACGGCGGCGCGGCGGCCACCGGGACGGCCGACACCGCCGGCGGCGCCGGGCTCGCGGCCCGGTTGACGAGCTCGCTGTCGCGGGCGGTCGTGCCCAGCAGGAGCACTGCCGCCGCGATCAATATGCCGGCCACCGGCCCCTTGGTCCCCAGACGCACATTTACCAGACGTCGCACGGGTGCGTCTGGGTTGCGTCGACGATCCCACTTTGATCGGGCGCGCCGCGGCCGATACGTGGCCAGTGGTCAGTGGTCATAGTGACGAGCGTACCGGGGCTGGTGCGCGGCAACGCCCAGGGCTACCACTTCGCCCGGCCGCTGCGCCCGGCCGATGTCGAACTTCTCCGGCACGGCGACGGGGCCGCCTGGCCGAGCCTGTCCACCCCGGCGGCGGCGGGCTGACGGGCCGGTGCCCACCCAGTCGGTCGTGCTCTTGCGGTCCGGCGAGGTCAGCTCGGCGTTCTGATGCCACTGCTGTCCCGCGTCACATGTCCAGGACGACGTCGGTCGTGGGGCGGGAGCAGCAGATCAGGACCGAGCCGGCCGCCGGGGGCTCCAGCGGGTCGGGGGAGTAGGCGACAGAGCCGGACAGCAGGGGCGTCTCGCAGGTGTGGCAGACGCCGGTGCGGCAGCTCCACCTCGTCGGCACGTCGCACGCGTCGGCGAGGTCCAGGATGCTTGCTGCCGCCGGTACCGATGCCGAGACACCGCTGCGGGCGAACGTCACCTGCGGTCCGGGGCCCGGCTCGCCCGTCGGCGGGTGCGGGGGCCGGGCGGGGCGGTCGGCCAGGCCCGGGTTGACGCTCGGGCGGGCCGTGAACAGTTCGGTGCGGATGCGGTCGACACCCGACCTGGTGAGGGCCGTGCGCATGTCCTTCATGAAGGCGTCGGGGCCGCACACATACGCGGTCGCGGTCGCCGGCAATCGCAGGGCTTCGAGGCGCTCGGCGGTGAGGCGGCCCCCGGTGGCGCTGTAGAAGACGTGCTCGCGGGCGTCGGGCAGGGTGGCGAGCAGGGCGCTCGTCTCGGCGGCGAGCGGGTGCTCGGCGCGGCTGCGAGCGGCGTGGATCCACCAGACCTGGCGGGGGCTCGGGCCCGACGCGAGATGGTGCAGCATCGCCAGGACCGGGGTCAGGCCGATTCCCGCCGAGATCAGCAGGACCGGGCCGGGGCCGTCCTCGAGGACGAAGTCGCCGCGGGGGGCCGCGACGTCCAGGATCGTGCCGGGCTGCAGCTCGGTGGTCAGGTACCGGCTCGCCGTCCCGTGCGACTCGCGCTTCACGGTGATGCGGTACGCGTCGTTCGAGATCGAGTAGCTGCGGACCGCGCCGTCCGGGAGGCGCAACGTCAGGTACTGGCCGGGGCGTGCCGCTTCCGGCGGGTCGGCGAAGTGAATCGACGTGACAGTCGCGTTCTCCGGGATCACCCGGGTCACGCGCAGCGGGCGGAAGCCGTCCCACGCGGTCGCGGCGGCGGGCGCCGGGGCGAGCATGTCCCGGAACGAGCCCTGCCAGCCGGGGCTGAGCGCGGGCACGGCGGCGGCCAGACGCACCCGGTCGAGGTCGCGGCCCGGCAGGTACAGCAGCGCGTCGGTCTCGGCGACCGTGATGGGGCCCTGGCGCGTCCGCACGATCTCGTCGCCGGCCCGGACGTGGCCCTCGCGGATGACCCGCATGTAGAACCCGGGGCGGTGGTGGGCCACGAGCAGCGCGGCCATCTCGGGCACGCCGAGGCGCAGCCCGACGCGGTAGCACGTGACCCGGGGCTGGGTGACCTCGAACTCGGCGTCGCCTATGCGGTACCGGTCGCCGATGCACACCTCGTCGTCGGGCAGCCCGTCGACGGTGAAGTTCTCACCGAACTGCCCGAAGTCGTCACGCAGGCCCAAATGCTGCTGCCAGTACCGGTAGGAGTCGAGCTGGTACACCAGCACGGCCCGCTGCTCGCCGCCGTGCCCCGCGGTGTCGCCCTGCCCGTCGCCGTCCAGGTTGAGCCGGCGCGCCCGGACCGGGCCGTCGACGGGGTGCTTCCAGACGCCGGTGTACACCGTGCGCCCCTGCCACGCCACGTCCTTGGGCCGCCCGACGTTCACGGACCGTAGCCGACCGTTACCTGTCATCGCGCTCGAGTGAGCACACGATCACCAGCACACCAGCCGACCGCACCCTGCCACCATCCCAGCCCGCGAGCCTGGGCGGTACCACTTCCGCGGGTGAGCACGCGGCCCGGCTCACGGAGTCGACGACGTTGCCACCCGTGGCCATCGGCGGCCGGCCGGGCCGGGCTCCGCGCTGGTGAGCAGGGCGGCCAGGTCGGCGGGCCGGTGCCCGGTGAAGGTCGCCAGGTCCGACGGCAACTGCGCCGGCGGCGGTGGGGCCGGGCGCGGCCGGGGGTCGAGCTCGCCGCGGAGCAGCGCCCGGTGGACGGCCCGCAACTCCGGGCCCGGGTCGATGCCCAGCTCGTCGGCCAGCCGGTCGCGGATCGCCGTGTAGTGCTCCAGCGCCTCGGCCTTGCGTCCGCCCGCGGCGAGCAGCTTCATGAGCACGCCGGCCAGCGACTCGTCGAGCGGGAACTCGGCCACCAGGTCGGTGACCACGCCCCGTGCGTCGCCGGGATCGCCGACCGCGAGCTCGGTCTCGGCCCAGGCGACGACTGCGGACACCCACTCGTGCCGCCACGACCGGCGGACCCGCTCCACCCACGAGCCGTCGAGGCCGATCAGCGGGTCGCCGCGCCACAGCCCGACAGCCTCGCGCAATGCGGCTCCCCGCGGCGCCGCGGCGACCATGGCCCGTGCCTGGCCGACCAGCCGCCGGAACCGGTGCAGGTCGACCCGCTCCGGGTCGATGTCCAGCCGGTACCCCCCGCCGGCGTTGACGACCCGCACCGGACCGCCGGCCCCGGCCGGCATCCGCTCCAGCGCCCGGCGCGCCCGCGCGATGTAGGAGTGCACGGTCCGGCGCACGTTCGGCGGCGGCTCGGGTCCCCAGACCCGGTCGACCAGCGCGTCGACGGACACGGTCCGTCCGGCGTCGACCGCCAGCGCGGCAAGCACCAGGCGCTGGCGCGGCGAGCCGGCGGCCAGCCACCCCGACTCCGCCCGGATCTCGACCGGCCCAAGCAACCGCAGCATCGCACGACCTCCCCGTGACAAGATGCGAACCTGTCGGCCAGGATGCTTGCGGGCCGGACGGTCTGTCGACCGTTCTGCCGTCTTCCCGTCGGTGCAATGCCATCGTTCGCACCAGGGAACCGGCGCCGGGCTGCGAAAAGGTTCTGTCCACAGTGGAGTCGGGGACATTCCGGGACAGGCATTGGCACCGGATGGAACATCGGGTCGCGTCCGGGGCCGTCCACATTCCCGCAGCAATTTCGTCCACACCCGGGTTGCAGCCTGGTGAGCGGGGACGAAATCCCGCTGGGCAGGAATGGGGTGATGGAAATGTTCAACGATCTCGACGCCACTCTGAGGGCGGTGCTCGGCGATCCGGCCGCCCCGGCTGACGTGCGCGACGCCGACGTCAGCTTCGAAACGCCTGACAAGGACTTCCGCCCGCCCCGCCCGACCGTCAGCCTGTTCCTCTACGAGGTGCAGGAGAACCGCACCCTGCGGGACCCCGCGCCGTTCGTCGAGCGGGTCGGCGACGGTGCCGTGCGGCGGATTCCGCCGCTGCGCATGAACTGTACGTACCTGATCACGACCTGGTCCCCGAAGACCGGCGCGCTGCGGGCGGAGGAGGAGCACCGGCTGCTCGGGTCCGCGCTGCTGTGGCTGAACCGGTTTCCGCTGATCGGCCGCGGCTTCCTGCGGGGCGGGCTCGCGGACCCGCCGCAGCCGTACCCGCTGCCGTCGATGGCGGCCCAGCTCAACGAGGACCGCAGCGACGGGCAGTTCTGGAGCGCGTTGGGGATCGCGCCGCGACCTACCTTCTCGCTCACGGTCACGATCGCCATGCAGCCCTTCGACGACGCCGAGGAACTGCCGCTCGTGCAAGGGGTGCAGGTGGAGCCGGCCTCCCTGACCGATGCGGTGCTGTTCGGCCGGGTCGTCAACGCGGGCCTGGCCCCGGTCGGCGGGGCGACCGTCTCGCTGGCCGGCCGCGGGCTCAGCCAGACCGTCGGGCCGGACGGCCGGTTCGGCTTCCCCGGCCTGGCGTTCGGCCCGTACGACCTGGTCGTGGCGCGGGCGGGCCATCCCGACGTGCACACGGCGATCACGTACGCGGCCGGCAGCCAGCTGCACAACGTGATCCTGACCGACACCTGATTCCCGCGATGACTACCAATCCGATGACCCGAACCGAAGGGACGGTCGATGGTCGACTATGAGAGCAAGGCGCCGGGCGTCTACATCGAGGAGATCACCCCGGCGGGCCCGATCGCCGGAGCCGGCACCAGCACGCCGGCGTTGATCGGCACGGTGGTGGCGGCGGTGAGCAACGATGCGCTCGGTGTGCCGGTCGCGATCACCAACTGGACGCAGTACACCACGGTGTTCGGCGGATTCGACAACACGCTGAGCCTGCCGTTCGCGGTCCGCGGCTTCTTCGACAACGGCGGCAGCTTCTGCTACGTCGTGCCGATCAAGGACTCGACCGGCCTGCCGGCGGCGCTCGACCGGCTCACCCGGCAGCCCGATGTGAGCCTGGTCGCCGTGCCCGGCCTGGTCGATCCGGCCCTGCAGGCCACGGTCATCACGCACTGCGAGACGATGGGCGACCGCTTCGCGATCCTCGACGGCGCGCTCGACCAGCTGCCGCTCAAGAACGACGGCCCGTTGCAGAAGCAGCGGGCGGGCCTGCTGTCCAAGAACGGCTTCGCCGGGCTGTACTGGCCGTGGATCGTCATCCGGGACCCGGCGGCCGCGCCCGGCTCGACCGCCACGCTCACCAAGCCGCCGTCGGGGCACATCGCCGGCGTGTTCGCCCGCAGCGACGGGCAGCGGGGCGTGCACAAGGCTCCGGCCAACGAACCGCTGCGCGGCGCGCTCGACCTCACGTACAAGCTCAACGACAACGAGCAGGGCGCACTCAACCACGGCGGGATCAACGCGCTGCGGATGTTTCCCGGCCGGCCGCCGCTCGTCTGGGGCGCCCGGACGCTTACCGACGGCACGCCGTGGCGGTACGTCAATGTGCGCCGGCTCTTCTCGTACGTCGAGGACTCCATCCAGGCGGGCGTGCGCTGGGCGGTCTTCGAGCCGAACAACCTTGCGCTGTGGAAGGGCCTGGAACGCTCGATCACCGAGTTCCTCACGCGGGTCTGGCAGTCCGGAGCGCTGTTCGGCCGGACCCCGGCCGAGGCGTTCTACGTCAAGATCGACGAGGAGCTCAACCCCGCGTCGACCCGGGCCCTGGGCCAGGTCATCGTCGAAATCGGATTGGCGCCGGTCCGCCCGGCCGAGTACGTCATCGCGCGCATCGGCATCTGGGACGGCGGCGCGCGGGTGGAGGAGGGCTAGGAGATGCCACAGACCGGACAGCTCATCGATCCGTACCGGAACTTCAACTTCCTCGTGGAGCTCAACGAAAGCGGCATCGCGCAAGCCAGCTTCACGGACTGCAGCGGGCTCGGCTCGACGACCGAGATCATCGAGACCCGGGAGGGCGGCGACAACACGACCGTCCGCAAGCTTCCCGGCAAGACCACGTACACCGACATCACGCTGAAGTGGGGCCTCACCAGCTCCACCGAGCTGTGGGACTGGCGCCAGCAGATCGTCGACGGCATCGTCGCGCGCAAGAACGGCTCGATTGTCGTGTTCGACCTGACCAACCACACCGAGGTCGTGCGCTGGAACTTCGTGCGCGCCTGGCCGACGCGGTGGGAGGGCCCGACGTTCAGCGGCAAGGGCAACGACATCGCCATCGACACGCTCGTCCTGGCGCACGAGGGCCTGACGAGGGCCTGACGATGCTTGTCACCGACTTTGCGTTCGAGCTGCCCAAGGGCTACGTCGACGGCGCCGGCAACCTGCATCGCGCGGGGACGATGCGGCTCGCCACGGCGGCCGACGAGATCTATCCGCTCAAGGACCCGCGCGTGCAGGGCTGGCCGGCGTACCTCATCGTCGTCCTGCTCTCGCGGGTCGTGACGAAGCTCGGCGGGCTGGCCGAGGTCAACCCGGGTGTCATCGAGGGCCTGTTCTCCGAGGACCTGGCGTACCTGCAGGAGCTCTACAACCGGGTCAACGGCCTGGTCCCGCGGGCGATGTCGGTGCGCTGCCCGCACTGCGACGAGCGGCACGAGGTGGAGGTGCCGATCTTGGGGGAATCGTAGGCTATCCCACGGACCGGGTCTACCGGGAGATAGCGCTGCTGGGACGGTACGTCCCCTGGACCCTCGGCGAACTGCTCGAGCTCGACCACACCGAGCGGCTGCGCTGGCTGCGCGAGGTCACCAGCGTGGTCGAGGAGCAGGAAGCGGCGGGCGTACGGTGAGCGCCCGCAGCGAGCCCGACACGCTGGGACGGCGGCTCGACGGCCTCGGCCGCCGGATCGCCGGCCGTCAGAATCTCGGCTTCCCGTGGGCGGCGCCCCTGGGCGTGCTGCTCGACCACCTCGGACAGCTGCCGTCGCCGGCCGGCCCCCGGTTTCACCGCCGGGAGGCGACGCCCGAGCGCCCGGCCACCCCGCCCGCGAGGGCCGGGCGGGCGCTGCCGGCCGACGTGACCGCCCGCCTGCGACCGCTCGTCGGCGACGCCGCCGGGGCCGTGCGGGTCCACGACGACGACGCGGCCGACGCCCGGGCCCGCGCCCACCGGGCGGACGCGGTGAGCGTCGGCAACGACGTGTACTTCCGGGCCGGGAAGCTCCGGCCGCGGGAGCCGCGCGGCTTCGCGTTGCTCGTGCACGAGGCGACCCACGTCGTCGAGCGGATGCGGCCGGGTGCCGCGTGGCGGCGGGCGACCACCGGCGGGGCGGGCGAGGAGGAGCGGCTCGCACTGGCGCGGGAGGAGCGAGCCCTGGCGCCGGACGCGCCGCGGGCGCCGATGCCCGGTCCACTCCCGACGGTCCACGGTGGACATGCCGCACCCGCGGCGCAACCGGCCGGGGCGCCCGCCCTCGGCCCGGCGCCCGACCCGGTCGCCGCGCCGGCCGGATACGCCGTGTCCCGCCCGATGACCGCGCCGGTCGACCGCACGCTGCCGTCCCCGGGCGGCGCGGCGCTGGACCTGGAGGCGTTGAAGGCGGGGTTGCTGCGAGACCTGATCGGGCAGCTGCGCGACGAGTTCGAGCGAGGAGGTTGAGATGACCCAGCCGCGGTTCGCGGCCGCGCCCGTGCCAGCCGGCAACGGACTGGCCAAGGCGCTGCTCGTCAACACCACCACCGGCGCCGGCTTGCCGGTGATGTACAACCCGGAAGAGCTGGTGCTCGACCAGGGCAACGCGTTCGCCGAGATCCCGGTGCCCGGGCTCAACGCGTCGCCGGTGCAGTACATCCGGGGCCGGGCCCGCACGCTGAGCATGGACCTGTTCTTCGACTCGTACGAGACCGGCGAGGACGTGCGGGCGCACACCGCGCCCATCGTCGCCCTGCTCGATGTCGCGCCGCAGACCCAGGCGCCGCCGGTGCTGCTGTTCTCCATGGGTCGGCTGCAGTTCCAGTGCGTCCTGGTCGAGGCGGCCCAGCGGTTCACCATGTTCCTGCGCGACGGTACGCCGGTGCGCTCGACGCTGTCGGTCAAGCTGCACGAGTTCGTGCGGATCGACCTGCGCACCGAGCAGGGCGTGTTCTTCGGCTCACCTGTGCTGTCCGGCGCCGTCAACGCCGCCGGCACGGCCGTCGGCATCACCACCCACACCATCCACGTCGTGGCCGGCGGCGACACGCTCAGCGGCCTGGCCGCCGCGTTCCTCGGCGACCCGGCCCGGTGGCGGGAGATCGCGCAGGCCAACAACCTCGACGACCCGTTCGCACTGCGGACCGGCCAGCCGCTGGTCATCCCGGCCCCGGCCGGCGCCGGCCCGGTGTCCCCCGGACGGGGCCAGCCATGACCGAACCGTTCTTCGCGCCGCGCTTCGCCGTCCGGATCGCCGGCCTCACCCTGGCCGCCGACATCGCCGCCCAGGTGACCCGGCTGTCCGTCACGACCGACCTCGACGTCGCCGGGAGCTTCGCGCTCGTCGTGCGCAACCCGGACAACGCCGTGCTCGACTCGGCGCTGTTCGACCTCGGCAAGGAGATCGAGATCCACATCGGGTACGGCACCGCGCTGGAACCGGCGCTGCTCGGCGAGATCACGGCGATCGAGCCGTCGTTCCCGCCGGACGGGCCGCCGACCGTGGTCATCAAGGGCGCCGACCGCTCGCACCGCATGCGCCGCCAGCAGCCGGCGCCGACGAGCTTCGCCGACACCTCCGACAGCCTCATCGCGGCCGAGCTCGCGCTCGCCAACGGGCTGGTCCCGGTGGTCGACCCGACGCCCGCGTTCGCCGGCCGGGTGTCCAAGACCGGATCCGACTTCGCGTTCCTCAAGCAGCGGGCCAAGCGGCATTTCTTCGACGTGTACGTCGAGTGGGACCGCCTGCACTTCCAGTTCCCCCGGCCGCAGACGTCGGCCCTCGTCCTGGAGTGGGGGCGCAACCTGTCCGCGTTCGCGCCGCGCGTCTCCGCGAGCGTGCTGGCCGGACTGCAGGTCGTGCGCGGGTATAACCAGGAACTGGCGCAGACGATGGTCGGCATCGCGCTCGCCGGGGACGTCGACCGGAACAACCTGCTGGAGAAGCTCGGCTCGTCGGCGGCCGACCTGCTGGCGTCGCTGACCCGCCAGGCGCTGCTCGGCGACGACGCCGACAACCCCTTCTCGGCCACCGAGCTGGCCCGGGCCCTGCTCGCCGAGGTGCTCGACGGCCTGTACGAGGGCACCGGCACCTGCATCGGCCGGCCCGGCCTGCGGGCCGGCGAGTACGTGACGATCGAGGGCGTCGGCAAGCGGTTCAGCGGCACGTACCGGGCCCGCAAGGTCAGCCACGTCATCGACGAGAAGGGCTTCTGGACCTCGTTCGACATCGCGCGCAACGCGCACACGGGCCTGCTGCCCCTGCTGCGCCGGACGCTGTTGCACGAGCCGTCGCCGGCGGCGGCCGAGCCGTACCTCGGCGTCATCGTGGCGACCGTCGAGGACAACGACGAGCTCGCCGCCGGGCAGTCCCCGCTCGGCCGCGTGAAGGTGAGCTATCCCGGCCTGTCCGACGACGTGGTGAGCAACTGGGCGCCGTGCGCGCGACCGATGGCCGGCGACACCACCGGCTTCTACGCGCTGCCGGAGAAGGGCGAGCAGGTCCTGGTCGCGTTCGCCAAGGGCGACCTGAACCGCCCGTACGTGCTGGGCGGCCTGTGGACCGTCCAGGCGCCGCCCCCGGTGCGCAACGACGGCCACAACGACCTCAGGGTGATCGTCAGCCGGTCCGGGCACTCGATCGTGTTCGACGACACCGACGGGGCCGGCAAGGTCGTCGTCAGCGATGCCGGCGGCAGCACGATCACGCTGGACTCGAAGAACGGCTCGGTCACCATCAGGGCGGCCCAGAACCTCACGATCGCGGCGGGCGGCCAGATCAGCCTCGAGGCGGCCGGCGGCGCCACCAAGCTCGTCATGACCAGCGACCACGTCGACGTCAGCTAGGAGCGTGCCCCCATGGCGAGTGTGTTGACGACCACCAGCACCGTGACGTGTGTCCACGACGGGGCCGTGACGTTCACCGGTCAGACGAAGCTGCGGTTCGCGACCAACCCGGTGCTGGTGCGGACCGACCCGCTGCTGACGAACACCGCCATCGGCTGCAAGAACAGCGGATCCGGCATCACGCCGTGCAAGAACGTCACCGGCATCACCGGCGGGGTCGCGGTCAAGCTGCGCGCCGGCGCCCGCCCGGTCCTGCTCGACGGCTTGGCCGGCACGACCAACGGGGTGGTCGCGGGACTCTTCCAGCTGCTGAAGACGCCGTCGACGGCCAACCAGACGAAGCTGACCGCACAGTGACGAGGGAGAACGATGAACGCTGAGTTCTACGGGCGGGGCATGACGTACCCGTTGCAAGTGGGGATCGCCGGCATCGGTGAGTCGGCCGGCGAGGAGAAGGTCGAGCAGTCGATCCGCGTCATCCTGGGCACCCAGTTCGGGGAACGGGTCATGCGGCCGCGCTTCGGCTGCAACCTGCGCAGCCTCGTGTTCGCCCCGAACGACGTGGCCACGGCCAACCTGGCCCGCTACTACGTGCAGGAAGGCCTCGCCGGCTCGGAGCCGCGCATCGACGTCGTCGGCGTCGACGTCGACAACGACCCCCAGCGCGGCGCCCTGATCATCACGGTCACCTACCGGCTGCGCGCGACACAGGACGTGCGCAACCTGGTGTACCCCTTCTATCTCGAGCGGGGGCGGTGACAGTGGCCGACGACCGCGGCCGGATCGTCCCGCCGAACCTCGACGACCGCAGCTGGCAGGACCTGGTCGACGAGATGCGGGCGCTCATTCCCCGGTACGCTCCACAGTGGACCGACCACAACCCGAGCGACCTCGGGGTGGCGCTCATCGAGCTGTTCGCCTGGCTCGCCGAGGGCGTCGTCTTCCGGCTGAACCGGGTGCCCGAGAAGAACTTCCTCGCGTTTCTCAACCTGCTCGGCGTGACCCGGGACCCGGTCGCGCCGGCCGGCACCTTCCTGACCTTCACGGCCGGCGCCAAGTCGACCGTGCCGGCCGGCACCCGGGCGCAGACCGTACCGCCGTCCGGCGGCGCCGGGGCCGTGCCGCCGATCGTCTTCGAGACCGACGACGACGTCACGGTGCTCCCCGTCGCGCTGACCGACGCGCTCGTCGTCGGGCCGTTCGCGACAAACGCGACGAGCGGCACCTACGTGGCGGTGAAGGACCTGGTCGGACCGCCGGCCGCGACGTACCCGCTGACCCTGCCGGCCAACCAGGTCTCCCAGGTCTGCCTCGGCTTCGACAAGGCCAGCGCCGAGGAGGTGCTCCTGCGCCTGCGGCTGTACCGCCCCGCGCCCGGCCCGGGCCAGGTCACCGCCGCGTGGGTGTACTCCAAGGGCACGACCGAGCCCCTCGCGTGGCCGGCGGTCCCGACGGTGTCCGACTCGACCGCCGCGCTGACGCACGACGGCAGCGTCCGGCTGACGCTGCCCGGCGACTGGGCCGCCCAGCAGCCGACCGTCGCCCCGACGAACCCGCCCGGCACCGGCTGGAGCACGGTCACCGCGTCCGATCCGAACGCCACGGTGACGCGGCCGCGGTTCTGGATCGGCGTGCGCGTGGCCAACACCACGGGGGTACCGCTGACCATCGGCGTCGACCGGATCCTGTTCAACGCCGCGCCGGCGCACCACGCGCTGTCGATCCGGGCCGCCGAGGCGCTCGGCGGCGGCACCGGCCAGCCGTTCCAGGTCGTGCCGCTGGCGAACCGGCCGCTGTACCGGCAGCCGGGCACCGCGCCGTACGCCCACCTCGCCGTGCAGGTCGGCACCGGCAACCCGGCGGTGTTCCAGACCTGGACGCAGGTTGCGGACCTGCCGGCCGGTCCGGGCCAGGTGTACAAGGTCGACCCGGTCACCGCCGAGGTGAGCTTCGGCAACTTCGACGATCAGACCGGCCTGGGCCACGGTTCCATGCCACCGGCCGGCAGCCAGATCCGCGCGCTGACCTACCGGTACGTCGTCGGCGGCGCGGCCGGCAACGTGGCCGCCGGCCGGCTCACGGTCCTCGGGCCGACGCCCCAGGGCGGCCTGCCGTCCGGCATCACCGCGGTGACGAACCTCGCCCCGGCCCGCGACGGCGCCGACGAGGAGCCGGTCGACGACGCGCTGCGCCGGGCGCCGCAGCAGCTGAAGATCCGGGACCGCGCGATCACCGCCGCGGACTTCGAGTTCCTGGCGGCCGAGGCGACGAACGACGTCGTCATCGCGCGGGCGCTGCCGCCGCGGCTGCAGGACGCCGACGCGCCGGGCGGCACCGCGTGGAAGAGGGGCGACCCGTGGCAGTTCGCCGGCATCCAGCGCGCGCCGGGCGTGGTCAACGTCGTCGTCGTGCCCGACCAGGGCCTGGCCGTCGCCCAGCCCCAGCCGACCCCCGACCTCGTGCGCACCGTGCAGGCCCACCTCGACCAGCGCCGCGACCTCACCGGGCGCGTGGTGGTCACGGGGCCCCGGTACCTGCCGGTCATCGTGCAGGTCGACCTGATCGTCTGGCAGCGGGCCATCGACGCCGGCGCCGACCGGAACCAGATCAAGGCCGACACGCTGGCGCGCATCAAGACGTTCCTGCACCCGACGCGCGGGGGCGCGAACGGGACCGGCTGGCAGGTCGAGCAGCCGGTGTTCGTCTCCGACCTGTTCTCGGCGATCATGCCGAACGAGGACATCGGCTTCATCTCCGGCCTCCAGGTCAAGGCCGACATCCCGGCGTACCACTTCCCGCCGCTGAATCCGGCCGGTACCGCGGGGAACTACAACGCGGGCCTGGAGCGGCCGTTCCCGCTCTCGCCGCTGGGCGCCACGGTCCGGGTCGCCGACTACGAGCTGGTCTGCGCCGCGGCCGACAACCTGCACGTGATCACGACGACGGTTCCGGCCAGCTGAGCGGGGTGGGCGAGTGAGCGAGAAGAGCAGCTACCTGCAATACCTGCCGCCGGTACTGTGGCAGGGCGAGCCCGATCTGCCGGAGTTCTCGCTCGGGGCGTTCCTGCGCATCTTCGAGAAGGTCCTCACCGGCATCGACGACGGCGTCGCCGTCACGCACGACGGGCACACGCACGCCTCGATCGGCACCGTGATCTCCGGGCTGTCCGACCTGGTCGACCCGTGGCGCACGCCGCCGGAGTTCCTGCCGTGGCTGGCCTCCTGGGTCGGGCTGGAGTTCCCGACGCTGTCCGGGCAGCCCCTGTGGGACGCGTACCAGCAGCGCAAGGCGACCGCGGACATCGCCGGGATCGACCGGCTGCGCGGGCTGCGCAACGGGCTGAACCGGTACCTGGACCTGTTCTCCATCGGCCCGGCCCGGCCCCGCGTCGCCGTCGACGACGGGCGGCGGCTGCTGATCACCGCGCCGGCGGCGGGCACGCTCGCCCCGATGTCGGCGTTCGTCAGCCAGGGGCCGGTCGTGTCCGGCACCACCATCCTGGCCGAGGGGCTCGTGCGGCCCTGGGCGGTCACGCCGGCCCCGGGCGGCGGCGTGTTCGTCGCCGACATCGGCGTGCCGACGTCGGTGCCGATCCCGCTGAAGAACCGCGTCTGGCGCATCGACCCGGCGGGGCACCACGACGTGTCCGGGACCCCGCCGCTGCCGGTGCCGCTGGCGCCGGGCACGCTGCCGCTCAACCGGGTCACGGCGCTGGCCGTACGGCCCGCGCTGGGCTCGCTGCCGGAGACCCTGTACATCCAGGACCGTTCGGGCCAGCTGTACGGGCTGCCGTCGCCCTATCTCGGCGCGTCGGCGAGCGTCCTCACCAATCTGGTCGCGGGCGCCAGCACGTTCTGGCCGGTCGCCATGGCCATCGACACCAACGGCGACGTGCTGGTGCTCGACCGCGGCGACGGGCCGGGCACTGCCAACCCGCCGAAGGTCATTACGGTGCGGCCGGGGACCAGCCCGGTGCAGGTGACCCGCAAGAACCTCACCACGGTGCTCGAACCGCTGGCGCTGCTCGTGCGGCCCGACGGCCGGCTGGTCGTCGGCGACGGCGGCGTCCAGCAGCCCACCGGGGTCCCGGTTCCGGCCGGCAACCTGGTGCTGGTCGACCGCAGCGCGGCCACCTGGACCGAGACGCCGCTGCTGCCGGCGGCCAACCCGCTCGTCGCGCCGACCGGTCTGGTCCTGGCCGGCACCCGGCTGTACGTGCTCGACAACGGCCTCAAGCCGTTCGCCCCGCCGACGATCGACCCGTTCGTGCTCGCCGCGGCCGAACCGGCCCGGGTCTACGCCGTCGACCTCGCGGCCTCGCCGCCCACCATTGCCGCGGCGACGGAGCCCGGCCAGCTGGTGTACCCGACCGGCATGTGCGCCCTCGGCGACCGGCTGGTCATCGCCGACCCCGGCCAGCCCGAGGTCACCGGGCTCGTGTCGGTGCTGTCGCGCGTCCTGCCGTACCGGTTCGACGTCGTCGTGCACTTCACCGACTCGCGGCTGCCCACCGACCCCGCCGCGCGCGGCGTCATGCAGCGCCAGGTCGTCGGCAACATCCGCAGCATCGTCGAGCAGCAGAAGCCCGCCCACGCGCTGTGGAACCTCGTCACAGAGATCTGAGCCGATACACCACCAACCAATGAGGAGGCCGCGGTGACCAGCTTGCCGCTCCAACGTACCGAGTACACCAATCTCAGCCTGGGCGGGCCGCGCGGGGGCGCCACCGCACACGCCGAGAGCCTGGTGGACGCCGAGTCCTACCAGATGCCGCACGACCGTATGCTCGGCACCAACCTGTTCACCTTCGGCGTCGCGGACGGCCTCGCCGTCACCGCCACGACCGGGCAGACAACCCTGCAGATCGGCACCGGCGTCGCCCTCGACGGCAACGGCAACCTCATCGCGCTGGCGGCCAACGGCTGGGCCGTCACCGACCCGAGCGTCAACCCGACCCAGGTGGTGAACATCCCGATCGTGCCGGTCGACAACACCGGCGTGCCGCTCGCCACCACCGGCGTGACCGGCGAGTGCTACCTGACCATCACCTTCCGCGAGGTGCTCGACCCGGCCGCGACGCCGACCCAGCAGAACCTGTTCCACGCGCCGTGGCTGCGGCTCATCCCGGTCGCCGACCTCGGCGCCAACGGTGACCAGGTGGTGCTCGCCCGGGTGAGCCTCGACGGCCAGTCGAAGATCACCGCGGTGACCGCCGAGAACCGGCGCCTCACGGGCCTGCCGGCGGGCCGGGTCGAGCTGCGCCGCCCGCGCGTCACGACCGGCGCGCCGGCCGCCGTCGGGCAGGTCCCGGCGGCCGACATCACCGCCGCGGGCGACGGCAGCCTGAGCGTCACGATGCGGCCCGACGGCGGCGCCGCCCATCAGCTCCTCAAGGCCGACACCACCGGCAGTACGCTCGCGCTGCAGCCGGGCGGCGGCAGCGTCGGGGTCGGGCTGCAGGGCCAGCCGCCCCAGCGCACCGTGCACGTCGAGGGCAACGAGGTGCACTCCGGCGGCAACCACGGCGGATTCTCCTTCGCCGACCGGACCGTCGGCAGTTTCGACGAGACCGGCGGCATCGGCGGCCGGTGGATCTGGTACGCGCAGGACGGCGTCGCCCGCCTGTGGTCCGGCTCGGACCAGGTCACGGTCGCGACCCGCTCGTCCGCGCCGAACGCGGGCGTCGGGCCGCGCGTCGGCATCGGCGCGCCGGCGGCCACCCACGCCCTGCACGTCGGCGTCACCTCCGGCATCCGCCAGAACGCCCAGTACCTCAGCGGCACGCTCGGCTGGAGCAGCCTGTCGTACAACGCGTTCCACAACGACGCGAACAACGCCTGGGTGTTCCCGGTGCCCACCCGGCCCGCGGTCACCCTGGAGATGGACGACGCCGCCGGCGTCGGACGGTTCCAGGTGTACGGCACCACCAAGGCCGCGCCGCAGAACTGGGTGCTGCGCCTCGCCGTGGACGGCGAGACCGGCGACGTCCTGATCCCCGGCAAGCTCACGTCCGGCTCGCTGGTCACCGGCGCCGCCACGACCGCCGCGCTGACGACCCGCACGTCCGCCCAGATCACCGCGTTCAGCCCCTCGGCGGCGGACGCCCAGGCCATCTGCGCGTCGAACAGCAGCGGCACCGCGACGATCTTCGCGCTCAACAATGGAGCCGGCCCGGCCATCGAGACCATCGGCGGCCTGGAGGTCTTCGGCTTCGGCTCGTTCAGCCAGGACGTGTCCGTGAGCGGCACGCTGACCGCCGGGGCCAAGCGGTTCACCATCGACCACCCGCTCGACCCGGCCAACCGGCTGCTGAACCACACCAGCGTCGAGTCCGACGAGCGGGCGGTGCAGTACAGCGGCAACGTCACGCTGGCCAAGGACGGCACCGCGACGGTCCAGCTGCCCGAGTGGCTCGACGCCCTCGCCACCGACTTCCGATACCAGCTCACCTGCATCGGAGGCCACGCGAACGTCTACATCGCCGAGGAGGTGCGCGACAACGCGTTCCGCATTGCCGGCGGCACGGCCGGGCTCAAGGTGTCGTGGCAGCTGACCGGCGTCCGGCAGGACGCCTTCGCCCGCGCCAACGACTTCGTCGTCGAGGAGGACAAACCCGAGGACGAGCGGGGCTTCTACGTCCACCCGGAGGCCTACGGCCGGCAGATGGACGCCAGCGTGCACTGGCCACGCAACGCCGAGCTGATCAAGCGCAACCCGGCGCTGGCCAAGCGGTCCGTGCGCACGTTCGCGGCCGCCGAGGCCGGTCGCGTCGAAACGCAGAACGCGCGCCGGCAGGCCGAGGCCGACCGCGCGGCGGCCGCCGCACCGGACGGCCCGGCGTCGTGACCGATGACGGCGTCCGGCCCTACCGCGACAGCGCCGAGCACCTCACCGACGAGCTGCGCAGGCTCGACGTGAGGATCGCCCGGCGGCTGGCCCGCACGGCCGAGCGGCACGAGGCGATCTCGCCCGACCAGGTGGCCCGGGCGGTGTACATCACCCGGGCCGAGGTCGACTGGCTGCTCGCGGGTAGCTCCGGCGGTGTGCCGCCGGAGCCCGCCGATCCGGCCGCCGACCTTTCGGCCGAGATCGCCCACCGGGTGCGGGCCAGCGAGCGGGCCGGGGTGACGCTCGGCCTGCCCGCGCTGGGCCGCCACTTCGGGCTGTCGCCGATGGAGCTGGACGCCGTCGTCATCTGCCTGGCGCCGGAGCTGCGGCGGGCGTACGACCGGTTGTACGCCTACCTTCAGGACGACATCACCCGCCAGCGGCCGAGCGTCGACCTCGTGCTCGACCTGCTGTGCGCGGACGAGCGTGAGCGCTGGGCCGCCCGGCCGGTGTTCGCGCCGGACGCGCCGCTGCTGCGCTCGGGCCTGGTGCACACCTGGGACGATCCGCAGAGCCCGTCCGGGTCGTCGGGGCTGGCCCGGATGCTGAGCCTCGACCCGCAGGTGACCCGGTTCCTGCTCGGGTCGCCGGGGCTCGACGGCCGGACGTCCGGGTACGCCCGGCTGGACCGGCCCGGCGCACCGGTCCCCGGGACCGAGGTCGACCCGGCCCTCACCGAGCGGGTCGCCCGGCTGGCGGGGACGCATCGCCCGGGCGGCCCGGCGACGGTGCTGCAGCTGATGGGCGCCGATGCCGGCGACGTCGACGACCTGGCCCGCCGGGTCAGTGCCCGGCTGGGCCGGGCACTGCTCAGCCTCGACGTGCCGGCCGTTCCGCCGGCCGCCGACCCGGGCGCGCTCGTGGCGCTGGTGCTGCGCGACGGGCGCCTCTTCGGCGCGGCGGTCCACCTGGCCGGCACCGACGCGCTGAGCGGGGAGGAGCAGCGGCCGGTCGCCGCCGCGCTGGCCGCGGCCGTGGACCAGCACGGCGGGCTGGTGTTCCTGTCCGGTGCGCACGACTGGCCCGAGGGCCGCCGGCTGCTGGGCGGCCGGGTCCAGGTGGTCGCGGTGCCGGCCCCCGATCCGGCGCGCAGCGCGGCGATCTGGCGGGAGGAGCTCGCCGCGCACACGCCCCGGGCCGACGCGTGGGCCACCGAGCTGGCCGGCCGCTACCGGCTGCCGGCCGGCCGCATCCCGGCCGCCGTCGACCTGGCCGTGCGGTCCCGCACCGGCCCGCTCGGCCTGCCCGGCCTGTTCACGGCCTGTCGCGGGCAGAGCGCGCCGACGCTCGGGGACCTGGCGGTGGCGGTGCCGGTCCGGGCCGGCTGGGACGACCTCGTCCTGCCCGGTGACAGCGTCGCGCAGCTGCACGAGATCAGCGACCAGTTCCGCCACCGGGCCCGGGTGTGGCAGACGTGGGGCTTCGGCGGCTCTTCGGCCCGGGGCCGGGGCCTGAGCGCGCTGTTCAACGGCCCGCCGGGCACCGGCAAGACGATGGCCGCCGAGGTGCTCGCCGGCGACCTGGGCCTGGACCTGTTCCACATCGACCTGTCCGGCGTGGTGAGCAAGTACATCGGCGAGACCGAGAAGAACCTCTCGCGCGTGTTCGCCGAGGCCCGCTCCAGCAACGCCATCCTGTTCTTCGACGAGGCCGACGCGCTGTTCGGCAAGCGGACCGAGGTCTCCGACGCGCACGACCGCTACGCCAACATCGAGACCAGCTACCTGCTGCAGAAGATGGAGGAGTACGACGGCGTGGTCCTGCTCGCCACCAACCTCGCCCGGCACCTCGACGAGGCGTTCACCCGGCGGATCCGCTTCCACGTCGAGTTCCCGTTCCCCGACGCGAACCACCGGGAACGCATCTGGCGCACGCTCGTGCCGGCCGCGGCGCCGGTGTCGTCCACCGTGGACTACGCCGCGCTCGCCGAGTGGTTCCCGGTCGCGGGCGGCAACATCCGCAACATCGCCGTCAGCGCCGCATTCCTCGCCGCGGCCGACGGCGGCGTCATCACCGAGGCGCACATCCTGCGCAGCGGCCGCCGCGAGTACGAGAAGATGGGCAAGCTCTGGTCCCCGCCGGGCGAGCCCGCGCAACGCGGGAGGAACTGATGGGCGAGCAGTCTCACGAGGAGCCGCGCGGCAAGCGGGCCGCGCCGGCGCACCGGGCCCCGGCCCGGAAGCACGATCGCAAGCCGGCCGCGGACCCGCGCGTGCCGGCGCTGCACCGGGCGGCCGGCAACACCGCCGTCGCCGACCGTTCCGCGGCGCCGCCGCCGGCCCCGCTCACCTTCACGTCGGATACGCCGCAGCCCAAGTCGTACACCGTCGATCTGTTCATCGACGGCAAGGTCCGCAGCTATCCGAACCTGTCGGCCGAGCAGGCCCGGGAGCGGCTGCTGTTCTACTGGCGGCAGTGCCACCACGACCTCGACCTGTTCCGGAAGCTGCACAACGACCACATCGTCGAGCGGCGGGAGCACCGCACCGCCGGGTTCTGGTCGGAGACCTTCGGCGGCGCCGTGCTGCCGGACCTCGACATGTGGAACAAGATCGGTAGCGGAACGCTCTCCGCGGCGATCCAGGCGCTGAGCACCGACGACGACGTCCTGCGGCGGGAGTGGGAGCAGAACGAGGCGGCCTCCGACCGCGGCCTGTCCGACGACGTTCGCAACCTCCCGCTGATGCGCGCGGCGCTCGCCTTCGACCCCGACCGGATGCGCATCGAGAAATCCGCCCGGCTGCTGGAGCGCGCCTCCGTCGAGCTGCAGAACAGCTGGAACCTCATCGCGACCTACGAGGACGGCGTCCAGCGCGGGGCCGGTCGGGCCATCACCGGGATCAAGGTGTCGATCGCCGTGCTGTCGGCGGCCGCCTCCGGCGGTGGCGTGGCCTTCGCCGGCCGGGGCGCGGGACTGCTCGCCAAGAGCGCCGCGTCCGCGCTGACCTCCGGTGGCCTCGGGGTCGCGACCGAGACGTTCACGCAGATCGGCGAGCTGCGCATCGGTGCGCGGACCGAGTTCGACGTCGGCCGCATCGCCAAGCGCGGGGTGACCGACACGGTCACCGGCTTCGTCTCCGCCGTCGCCGGCGGCGCCTTCGGCAAGGCGCTCAAGGGTGCCGTGGGCCGCTGGCTCGCGAAGATGTCGAAGGCCGAGATGGCCGCGCTGGGGTTGACCGAGGACGAGCTGCTGGGCCGGGCCATGGCGACGGTGCTGGACTGGTCCGCGGGCGTCGGCGCCACGCCGCTGAGCACCGCCACGGCGGTCGCGCTCAAGCGGGCGCTCGACGGGCAGTGGCAGGTGCACAACTTCGACGAGTTCGCCACCCAGGTCTTCGACGACATGCTGTCCAACGCGGTGATGTCGGCGGCGATGATCTCCACGGAGCACGCCCTGTCGTCCGCCGCGCCCGGCAAGGGCGGGGGAGCGGGCGGCGGCTCGTCGTCCGGTGGTGGTTCGTCGGGCGGTGGTTCGTCCGGTGGCTCGTCGGGTGGTGGTTCGTCGGGTGGTGGCTCCTCTTCGGTGAGTCCGCGCACGGTGGAGCCGAACACGGCGCTGGCGGGCACGCGGCCCGAGTCGCGGACGGTTCCCCACGATGGCCGGACGCAGCCCGAGTCCCGGACCGTCCGGCCCGGCGGCAGCACGCCGGCCGAGTCGCTGACGGTTCAGCCGCACGGCAGCACGGCCCTGGCGCCCGGCCCGGAGACCTTGTCACCGCTGCCCGATTCGGCGCCCGGCCCGGCGACCGCGGCCCCGGGCGACCAGCGCCTGCAAACGTCGCCGGAGTTGTTCCTGCGCCACCCGGACGCCCGCGCGGCCACGCTGTCGAGGCCGGCGACGGAGGAGCTGCACGGCTTCACCGAGGAACGGATAGTCAGCCGGCAGGGCGGCGATCGCAACGAGGGTGTGAACCGCAAACACCTGCTCAAGGACCCGTCCGGCAAGCGCTGGCTGTTCAAGCCGGCCAGCGGCGAGGAGATGGGTCTGCGCGGCGAGAGCCTGGGCATCTTTTCCGGGGAGCGCTACCGCCGGGCCCCCGCCGCCGCCCTCATCGCCAAGCGCCTCGGCATCGACACCCCCGACGTGCGACTGGTCACCTGGAACGGCGAACGCGGCTCGCTGCAGGAGTGGCGTGCCGGCTACGAGCCCGGCCGGGAGGTGCGAGCGACCGACCCGGCCGGGTTCGACGAGTTCTGGAACTCGCAGGACCGCCTGGACCTCGACGCGATGGACTACGTCTCCGCCCAGCAGGACCGGCACAGCAGCAACTTCCTGCTCAAGCGGCGGGCCGGCGGCGGCTATGACATGCTGGCCATCGATCAGGACTCCTCACTGCCGCCAACGGCGGAGCGGGTCAACGCGAACCGGCGACCGAACCCGGACGAGCACCAGCCGCGACCGTTGCCGAGCACGCTGAGCAGGGAGATGAGCGCACGGATGCGGCAGCTGCAGCGCAACTGGCCCGAGGGCGAGCTGCGGCAGTGGCTGACCGTCAGGGAAGTGGCCGGCGCGAAGGCGCGCCTCGACGAGATCGTCACCAGGCTCCAAAACGGCTCGATCAGGGAGGCGCCGTGACGATTGTCGCTGAGATACGCCGGCTCGACGATTCTTTCGACGTCGTGCCGCTGGCCCGCCTGCTGGTCCGTCCCGACGGCGGGATCGACGTCCTCGAGCTGCACCCGAATGGCGGGGCGATCGCCCGTGACCTGCTGGGCGAGTCGCTGCAGGACCCGTTCGGCCGTACCGTCTCCAACGCCGACGGCGCCGATTTCGTGCGCACCCTCCGATGGGCCTGCTCGACCGATCGGCTCTGGGTGACCCCGCTGGTCGAGCTGCCCGGCGAGCGGGCCGGCGACCCCCGTGCCGAGCTGCCGATGCCACCGGTGCCACACGTCGCCGCCACCGTCCCCTACCCGGAGCAGCCGCCGCCCGAGCTCGCCGGATTCGACGTCGTCGAGCTCCGCCGGCCCGGCACCGACGACTATCTGCGCCGCGAGGTGGTGGCCCGCCTGGTCCAGGACCCCACCGGCGCGGTCCGCGTCGAGGGTCCCGACCCGGCCCGCGTCCTGTGGATCGACGCGCTCTACGCCCGGGCCGGGCGGCCACCGCTCGACCGGCTCGGCGAGGTACCGCTGCCAACCGGAACCCACGCGGTGCCCCGGCCGTTCGAGCGGCCCGGCGACCAGGCCTGGCGCGACGGGCTCGTCGGCACCCGCAAGGTCGCCGAGGCGGCCGGCGACCGGACCGCGGTCACGCGGCTCGACCGCGAGTTCGCCGCCCTGCTGCCGCGCGTCTGGCTGTCCCGGTGCCCGTTCACCGGCGAGGTGCTCCGCCTCGCGCTCGACGGCTGGGGCTTCGACGGCCCCTACTGGGACCCGGTGCACCCGCTGCGACCGGTCGACGAGGTGCCCGCCACGTTCGTCGGCCTGGCCGGCGCGGTCGTCGACCCGGCCGCCGCCGAGCATCCGGAGATCACGCCCGAAACCCTCGGACCCGGTCGGCCACCGGTGTACGCCGAGCTGCTCGGCGACCCGGACACCCGGGCCGTGCTGGCGGCCGTGCGGGTCGCCGGGCTGCGCTGCGACGTCGTCGCCTACTTCAGCCGGCGCCGACCGGCCGGGCCGGCACCCTTCCGGGAGTGGGGCACCCGGGCCGCGGGGCGGGTCGCCGGCCTGACGCCCGCGACCGACCTCGAACCCCTGCTGCGCGGCGGCCGGCTGCGCTGGATCGAGCCCTTCGACGGTGGCGTAGCGCTGCGGGAGGGCCCGGAAGGCTGCCCCTGGCTGCCGTCCTGACCGGCCCGGGCTGGGCGCCGTCCGCGGCCCGGCCCGGTGCCGAGGATCACCAGCCGGCGGCGGCGAGGAGGTCGTCGACGATGCCGTCGGCGTGTTGGACCAGGGAGAGGTGGCCCGCCTCCGGGTCGAGGTGCGCGCGGGCGCCCGGGATGTGCGCCGCGAGCCAGGCGCCGTGCCCGGGCGGCACCATGAGGTCCTGGCCGCCCTGCCACACGCAGACCGGCACGGTGATGGCCCAGGGGTCGAAGCCCCAGGGGCGCACGAACGCGAGGTCGTCGTCGCGCCAGCCCGCGGTGCCGGTGGAGACGGCCGACCGGAAGCCCAGCGCGACGGCGTCGGCGAAGTCGCCGGTGAGCTCGGCCGCGTCGACCGGGGGCAGGAGCCCGCCGAGCGCCGCGGCGATCTCGGCCCCGGTCACCCGGGCGAGCCCGGCCGCCTGGCGGTCGAGGACCTCGGTGAGCGCCTCCGGGCCGGCGATCGCCGCGCCGAACTCGACGATGTTCTCCGGGCCCATGCCCTCGGTCCAGTCGAGGCCGCCCGCGTCGTGGGGGGCCACGCCGGCCAGGGTCGCGGCCGCGGCACACCGGTCCGGCAGCAGCGCCGCGCAGGCCAGGGCGTGCGGGCCGCCGCCGGACCAGCCGAGGGTGACGAACAGGTCGTACCCGAGGTGGTCGAGGACCTCGGCCACGTCCCCGGCGACGTCGGCGACCCGCCGGCCCGGGCGCGGGGTGGAGCCCGCGTAGCCGGGCCGGCCGAGGACCAGCGTGCGCAGGCCGCGCTCGGCGGCGGGACCGGTCAGCGACGGTACGTCCCGGGGGCCGGACGGCGTGCCGAGGTGCAGCACGAACGGCCGCCCGTCCTCCGGTCCGAACGCGAGGACTTCGAGCGCCCGTCCGTCGGCCAGCGAGATACGCATGGCCGCCACAGTACCGCCGAAGCCCTCACCGGCACGCCCAGCGGAACGTCACCGTCCGGCCGTGGTCGTCGGAGGCGGCGCCGACCAGCACGCCGCTCGCGCTCGCCCCGGTGACCTGCCAGCGGGCGAAGCCGTCCGGGACGGGCAGCTGCGTGGTCCCGGTGTCCGTCCACAGCGTGGCGGTCCGGTCGCCCCGCACGACCACGGTGCCGTCGGCCAGCAGGCCGCCCGAGCCCATCGCCATCACCTGGCTGCCGCCCGGGAGCGCCCGGACCTCGCCGGTGCGCAGGTTCCACCGGGCCCACGTCATCGGGGGCTTGCCGACCGTCCGGCCGTTGTTCAGGACCATCGAGTTGGCGGCGTAGTCGACGGGGCCGGCCGCCCAGTCGCCGACGATGTCGCTGGCGACCCCGCCGGGCTTGCCCTCCGGTGTGGGCAGGGGCGCGCCGGTGCCGTCGGGCTGCCACAGGTACGGCCGCGGGCTCTTGCCCTGGCTGCCCACGATCCGCCCGTCCGCGGCGATGCCGTTCGCGATCGACTCCTCGCCGGCCGGGGTGGCCAGCAGCTGCGGCCGGTCCCAGTTCCCGCGCCGCCACACGACGGCGCGGTAGGTCTTGCCGGGCATCCGGGCGTCGCCGACGACGTCGCCGGTGTCGTTCACGGCATACGGGGTGACGTTCAGGGCGCCCGCCGGCCGGCCGAGCTTGACGGTGGTGCCGCCCTCGACGACGTACCCGTCCTCGGCGTCCTCGGTCTGCACGATGCCGATCACCGTGCCGGCGCCGTTGACGCCGGTGACGGCCAGCCGCGGCACGGTGGGGAGCGTCCGGGTGCCGTCCGGGCCGGCGAGCACCAGCGCCGTGTCGTCGCCGTCGGCCGTGGTGGCGGCGAGGTACCGGCCGGACGCGTCCATCGCCACCAGCACCGCCGAGTCGAGCCCGGGGACCGGCTGCGCGGTGCACGCGGGCGACGGCTCCACCGGGGTGGGCCTCGGCTCGGGCCGGGGCCGGGCCAGGGCGACGCCGCCGATGACGATCGCCAGGGTGAGACCGGCCGCGACCGCGGTCAGGCCCCGCCGGCGGCGCACCCGGGCCCGTCCGCGGGCGATGACCGCCCGCTCGTCGAGGCGGCTGTCCGGGACCGGTTCACCGGTCAGGATCGCGAAGGGGTTCTCGCTCATGCCAGGCTCCTCGTCGTCGTGTCCAGCCGGCGGCGCAGGGCGTCGAGGCCCTTGGCGGTGTGCGCCTTGACGGTGCCCTCGGCCACCCCCAGCAGCGCCGCGACCTCCAGGACCGGCAGGTCGCACAGGAACCGCAGCACGAGCACGGTCCGCTGCCGCTCGGGCAGCTGCCGCAGCGCGGCGCGCAGCAGCATCCGCTCCTCGACATCGGGGTCGGTGGCCACGACCGGCACGTCGGGCGGCGACTCCCACAGGTGGACCCGCGACAGCCAGCGCCGGCGGTCGCGCAGGCACTCGCGCACGACCATCGTGTGGGCGTACCCGTCCAGGTTCGCGACGTCGTGCATGCGGTTCCACCGCTGGTAGAGCACGGTCAGTACGTCCTGAACGGCGTCGTCGGCGCGGTCGCGGTCGCCGAGCAGGTGGTACGCGACGCGGTGCAGCCGTTGCTTGCGGCTGCTGACGTACTGCAGAAACTCGTCTTCCCTGTCCGGGCGCACGCGGTGGGTTCCCCTTCCCTGGGCCGATCCACCCTCTTCGAGTCCAACGCCCCGGGAAAGGTTTACCCCACTCTCCATGTCACCCGGTGACATGCCGTGCTAGCGTTTGGCATGTCATCAAGTGACATCGCCTTCGGGAGGACCACCATGCGCATCTTCGTCACCGGCGCCAGCGGCTGGATCGGCTCCGCCGTCACCGCCGAGCTGCTCGGCTCCGGGCACCGGGTCGTCGGCCTGGCCCGCTCCGACGCGGCCGCCGCCACCATCGCGAACCTCGGCGCCGAGGTGCGCCGGGGCGGCCTCGACGACCTCGACGCCCTGCGCGCCGGCGCCGCCGACTCCGACGGGGTGGTACACCTCGGCTACAACCACGACTTCTCCCGCATGGCCGACGCCGCGCAGACCGACCTCGCCGCGATCACCGCGCTCGGCGAGACCCTGGCCGGCAGCGACCGCCCCCTGCTCATCGCCTCCGGCGTGGCCGGCCTGCCGGGCCGTCCGGCGACGGAGCGGGACACCGCGGACCCGGGCGTCCACCCGCGGGTCGCCAACGCGAACGCCGCCCTGGCCTTCGCCGACCGGGGGGTGCGGACCGGCATCATCCGCTTCGCCCCGACGGTGCACGGCGACGGCGACCACGGCTTCGTCGCCGTCCTGGTGTCCGTCGCGCGCGAGCGGGGGGTGTCGGCCTACATCGGCGACGGCGGCAGCTGGCCGGCCGTGCACCGCCTCGACGCGGCCGAGCTGGTCCGGCTGGCCCTCGAAAAGGCGCCCGCGGCATCGGTACTGCACGCCGTGACCGAGCCGGGCGTGCCCACGAGGGACATCGCCGAGGCCATCGCCCGCGGGCTCGACCTGCCGGTCAAGTCCATCCCGGCCGAGGACGCCCCGGCCCACTTCGGGTGGATCGGCCAGTTCTTCGGCCTCGACGCGCAGGCGTCAAGCGAGCACACCCGGAAGCTGCTCGGCTGGACCCCGCGGCACCAGGGCCTGATCGCCGATCTCGACGCGGGCTACTACTTCAAGGGCTGACCGGCGGGATCCGCCGTTCGGCAAATGTGGGCCGGGGGCGCCGGCCCGCAGGCTGGCCGGGTGACCGCGGGCCCGGGCCCGGACTGGGCCGCGGCGGCTGGGAGCGCGTGGCCGCGTTCGCGCTCCCCGCGTGGACGGCCGCTGCCGGGCTCGGCGCCGTCATCACGGTGCTCAAGGCGTTCCCGGCCGACCTTCCCGCGGCGGTCCTCGTGGCGCAGCACCTGGGCGGGCACGGCAGCGCGCTGGTCGAGATCGTGCGGCGGCGCACCGGGCTGCCGGTGAGCTGGGCCGTCGACGGGATGGTGCTGCAGCGGGGCCGGGTCGTGATCGCGCTGCTCGACGACGACGCGGCCTGGCCGGTCGGCCGGGTGGTCCGCACCGATCGCGCCGCGACCGCCGAGCGGCTGGCCGAGACGTTCCGCGGCGTCACCATCGGCGCCGCCGCCCGGGAGCCGCACAGCGCGGCGGCCTTCCCGCTGCGGGAGCCGTACGACGCCGAGAGCCAGGTGGCCGGCGTCCTCGTGCTCGGCATCAACCCGCACCTGCCGCTCAACGGCGGGTACCGGGAGTTCCTGGACCTCGTCGCCGGGCAGGTCGCGGGCTCGCTCACCGAGGCCACCGCCCGCCAGCGCCAGCGCGAGCGCATCGACCGCCTGGCCGAGCTCGACCGCGCGAAGACCGACTTCCTGTCCAACATCAGCCACGAGCTGCGGACCCCGCTGACGCTGCTGCTGGCCCCGCTGGAGACGCTCGGGGCCGACCGGGCCGGGCTGCCCGCGCCGCTGCGGGCCGAGGGTCGACATCGCCGCCCGCAACGCCCGCCGGCTGCTGCTCATGGTGGAGACCCTGCTCGACTTCTCCGAGCTCGAGGCGGGGCGCCTGCGGGCCCACCCGGAGGAGGTGGACCTGGCCGCGCTCACCGTCGACATCGTCAGCGCCTTCCGCGGGCCGCCGACCGCGCCGGGCTCGAGCTGCGCGTGGACTGCCCGCCGATGAGCGGCCCGGTCACCGTCGACCCCGGCATGTGGGAGAAGATCGTCGCCGACCTGCTGTCCAACGCGCTCAAGTTCACCTTCGACGGGCGGATCAGCGTCGAGCTGCGGGAGCTGCCCGAGCACGCCGAGCTCGCGGTGAGCGACACCGGCGTCGGCATCCCGGCCGACCAGCTGCCGCACATCTTCAAGCGCTTCCACGGCGTCCGCGACAGTCGCGCCCGCACCCACGAGGGCGCCGGGATCGGCCTGGCGCTGGTCGACCAGCTCGCCCGCCGTCACCACGGTCGTGTGCGGGTGCAGAGCAGCGCCGGCAAGGGCAGCCGGTTCACCGTCTGGCTGCCCAAGACCCAGCCGGCGCGGGCCGGGAAACCCGCCGCCGCGGCCGAGCCGGAGCGCCGCCACCACCTGGTCGCTACCGGATGAGCCCCGTGGACCCGGATGGGCGCCCTCGACGGCCGCGGGTTCGTCGCCGACGCCAGCGAGCCGTCCGCCACCTGGCTCGACACCTATATCCACCCGCCGCCGGAGCACGAATGAGCGGCCCGGATGATCGGCGGCGCGATCAGGGCTGAGCCGCGATGGTGCGGGTAGCACCCGGCGATGGGTACCTCCACGCTGCCGCCGACGCAGGACCCGCCGTTCCACGCGCTGTCGGCCGCCGAGGCCCTGGCCGCCGAGCACGTCGAGGCGCAGGCCGGGCTGACGCCTGACGAAGTCGAGCGGCGGCGGGGGACGTACGGGCCGAACCGGTTCACCGAGGCCGGCCGGGAGCCGCGATGGCGGGCGTTCGTGCGGCAGTACGCCGACCCGATGCAGATCGTGCTGCTGGTGGCCGGCCTCGGCAGCGTGTATCCGCTGCGGCAGTACGGCACCGGCCTGCTCCTCGTCGCGCTGACCCTGTTCAACGCCGTGCTCGGGCTGCGCCAGGAGGGCAAGGCCGCGGCCGCGGTGAGCGCGCTGCAGCAGGCGATGATCACCCGGGCCCGGGTGCGCCGCGACGGGCGGACCGACTCGGTGCCGGCGGAGGAACTCGTGCCCGGCGACGTGGTGCTCGTCGAGGCCGGCGACCGCGTGCCGGCCGATGGGCGGCTGGTGCGCACCGCCCGGCTCGAGGTCGACGAGTCGGCGCTGACCGGGGAGAGCGTGCCGGTCGGCAAGGACGCCGGCGTGGTCGCCGCGGCCGCCGCCGCGCTCGGGGACCGGGTCGACATGACCTACATGCACACCAGCGTCACCCGCGGCACCGGCGAGATGGTGGTCACCGCGACCGGCATGACCACGGAGGTCGGCCGGATCTCGGGGATGCTGCAGACCGGCAAGGAGCCGCCGACGCCGCTGACCCGGCAGCTGAGCCGGCTGACCAACCAGATCCTGCTCGTCGCCGGCGTCGCGCTGCTGGTGTCGGTCCTGCTGAGCCTGGCCCGCGGCAACACCTTCGACGTGGTGTTCACCGCGGCCATCGCGTTCGCGATCTCGGCGATCCCGACCGGGCTGCCGGCCGTGGTGACCACGATCCTGTCGCTGGGCACGCAGCTGCTCGCCCGGGCCAACGCGATCGTCAAGCGGCTGCGCTCCACCGAGACCCTCGGCTCGACGTCGGCGATCAACTCCGACAAGACCGGCACCCTGACGCTCAACCAGATGACTGTCGCGGAGCTGGCGATCCCGGGCCGGCGGTACACGGTGTCGGGCACCGGCTACGCCGCCGACGGGGACATCCGGCGGGTGGCGGGCGACCCCGACGTACCGCTGGAGCCCTATCTGCTGCCGATGGCGCTCGCCGGCGATGCCGTCGTCACCGCCGGGCGGCTCGTCGGCGACCCGACCGAGGGCGCGCTCGTGGTGCTCGCCGAGAAGGGGCACCTCGACGTGGCCGCGACCCGGGAGCGGTACCCGCGGATCGCCGAGGTGCCCTTCGACGCGGCGTACAAGCTGATGGCCACCTACCACCGCATGACCGACGAGTCCGGGCGCGACGTGGTGCGCTGCTTCGTCAAGGGCGCCCCGGACCAGCTGCTCGCGCGGGGCGCGCTGGACGACGAGCGCCGGCGGCGGTACCTCGCCGAGAACGAGCGCATGGCCGGGCAGGGCCTGCGCGTGATGGCCACGGCCCGCCGCGACTTCGACCCGGCGACGTTCGACCCGCACGGCGACCTGCTCGGCACCCTCGACGAGCTCACCCTGCTCGCGCTGGCCGGCATCGTCGACCCGCCGCGGCCGCAGGCCCGGGACGCGATCGCCCAGGCGCACGCGGCCGGCGTCCAGGTCCGCATGATCACCGGCGACCACGCGGTCACCGCGAGCGCCATCGCCGGGCAGCTCGGCATCACCGGCCGGGCCATCACCGGGGCCGACTTCGCGGCGATGGACGACGAGGAGGCGGTGCGCGAGATCGACGGCATCGGGGTCATCGCCCGGGTCACGCCGGAGCACAAGGTACGCCTGGTGGAGATCCTGCGCCGCAAGGGCCACATCGTCGCGATGACCGGCGACGGGGTCAACGACGCCCCGGCGCTCAAACACGCCGACATCGGCATCGCGATGGGCATCACCGGCACCGACGTGTCGAAGGAGGCCGCCGCGATGATCCTCACCGACGACGACTTCGCCACGATCGTCAAGGCGGTCGCCATCGGCCGGGCGCTCTACGACAACCTCAAGCGGTACGTGTACTTCCAGATGGGCGCCCTGATCGGGTTCATCGCCACCTTCCTGGGGGCCGGCATCCTGGGCATCGCCGCGGGGCTGCCGTTCCTGCCGCTGCAGTCGCTGTGGGTCAACTTCACCGTGCACCTGCTGCAGTCCATCGGGCTCGGCTACGGCCGCCCCGAGGAGGACATCATGCGCCGCCCGCCCCGCCCCGCCGACGAGCCGCTGCTGGCCGGGCGGACCCTCGCGTGGCTCGGCGTGCTCGGGGTCGTGCTGGGCACGGTGACGCTGGCCGTGCTCGCGGGGACCGACGTCCGGCACGACCTCGACACCGCCCGCACCATGGGGCTGACGACCTTCTCGCTGCTGAGCCTGTACCTGTCCGCCACCGTCCGCAGCGACACCCGCTCGGTGTTCAGCCTCGACACGTTCGACGACCACCGGTTCCTGGTGACCAGCGGCCTGTCGCTGCTCACCATCGTCCTCGCCACCGAGTTCGCCCCGCTGCAGGTGCTTCTGCACACCGTCCACCTCGACCTCGCCGAGTGGCTGGTCTGTGCCGTGGCGGCGGCGTCGGTACTCGCGGTGACGGAGCCGCGCAAGGCGCTGCTGCGCCGGAGGGAGGCCCGCAATGCCCAAGCATCAGCGTGACCGCATCGCCGAGCTCATCGCCCCGCTGCGGGTCGAGCCGGGCCGCCGGGTCCGGCTGCCCCGTGACTTCGACCCCGGCTACACCGGCGATCTCGTGCACAAGCGCGACGGCGCCGAGCTGCTCGAGCGCGGGGTGGCGCTGCTCGCCGACCACCAGGCGCGGCTGGCCGCCGAGGGCACCCGGGGCGTGCTCGTCGTGCTCCAGGCCCTCGACGCCGGCGGCAAGGACGGCACCATCCGGCACGTCATGAGCGGCGTCAACCCGCAGGGCGTGCGCGTGCACAGCTTCAAGGTGCCCAGCGCCGAGGAGCGGGCCCACGACTACCTGTGGCGGTACAGCCTGCGGCTGCCGGCCCGCGGCGAGATCGCCATCTTCAACCGTTCCCACTACGAGGAGGTGCTCGTCGTGCGGGTGCACGACCCGGAGGCGCCGGCGTCACACTGGCGGGACCGGTTCCGGGCCATCAACAACTGGGAGCACCACGTCGCCGCGAGCGGCTTCCACATCGTGAAGCTGTTCCTCAACCTCAGCCCCGAGGAGCAGCGCCGGCGCCTGCTGGCCCGCATCGACGAGCCGGCCAAGAACTGGAAGTTCTCCGCCTCGGACCTCGCCGAGCGGCAGCACTGGGACGACTACCAGCGCGCCTACGCCGACCTGCTGTCCCACACCAGCACGGACTGGGCGCCGTGGCACGTGATCCCGGCCGACCAGAAATGGTTCGCCCGCATCGCCGCGGCCGCCGTCATCGCCGACACGCTCATGGCGATGGACCCGCGTTACCCGACCCTCGACCGCAAGGCGCGCCGGGACCTCAAGCAGTTCCGCGGCGCCCTGGAGGACAAGTGAACGGCCGGGAGCGGCTGCAGCGGCTCGGGCGGACCGGCTGGTCGGTCGCCGGGCTGGTCGGCGGGGCGGCGCTGGCCGCGGCGGCGGTCGCGGTGCTGGTACCGCTGGTCATGCCCCTGCTGCTCATGGTCGTCATCGCCATCACCGTGCAGCCGCTCGTGGCCCGGCTGCGGCGGATCGGCCTGGCCCAGGGGCCCGCGGCGCTGGTCGGGGCGCTCATCCTGCCACTCGGCCTGGTGTTCGTCGCCGCGCTGCTCGTGTGGGTGCTGACGCTGCAGGCCGCGGAGTGGCGCCCGGCCCTGGCCGAGGCCGGCCGGCGGCTGCAGGATGCGCTCGGGGCCGACCCCGTGCAGACGATCCTGCAGTCGGCGTCGTGGCGCGCCGCGCTGCTCGGCGTCGGCTCGGCCGTGACCGGCGGGGCGATCGCGCTCGGGCAGGCCGTGGTCGGCCTGCTGGTCGGCACGTACCTGCTGTACTACCTGCTGCACGACGGACCCCGCTGGGGCGCGGCGATCGAGCGGCGGCTCCCCACCGAGATCGACCCCGACCACCAGCTCGTCCGGCGCTCGTCGGTGCAGCTGCGGCGGTACATGGTCGGCACCACCGTCGTCGCGGCCATGGACGCGTCCGTGATCACGTTCGGCGCGGCCGTACTGCGGGTGCCGTTCCTGCTCACGATCGCCGTCGTCACGTTCGTCGCCGCGTTCGTGCCGTACCTCGGCGCCTGGGTCTCGGCCGCGTTCGCGGTGCTGCTCGCGCTCGGCTCGGGCGGCGCCACCGCGGCCGTGTGGATGCTCGTCATCGTCCTCATCACCCAGAACCTCCTCGAGGGCGTCCTGCGCCCGCTCATCTTCGGCCGCGCCCTCGACCTGCACCCGGTGGCGGTGCTCGCGGCCACCGTGGTGGGCGCGGCGGTGGGCGGGCTGTGCGGGGTGTTCCTCGCCCCGCCGCTGACCGCGATCGTCCGCTCGTGGTGGAAGGTCCGCCGCGCCGCGCGTCCACCCGACGCCTGACCGGAGGGTAGAAGGCGGGCCGCGCGGGTTATCCCGGCTGACCTCGCGAACCAACGCGCTCATCCACGGGCTGCCGCCCAGCGTCGTACGGCTGCTGCTGGCCGACGGCTGCTTCGTGCTCGACATCGCCGACCACGACATGCAGGCGTTCCCGCAGCTGCGCGACGTCGAGCCCACGGACTCGGGCGGCCGCGGGCTGCACCTGGCGCGGCAGCTGTCGCTCGACGTCGGCTGGTACGCCACCGTCGACGCCAAGCACATCTGGGCCTCGTTCCCGGCGGTCACGACGACCCCGGAAGGGTGATGGTGGTACCACCCGGGACCGCCACCCTCGGGGTATGGAGACTGCCCCGATCGAGCGCCACGGACTGATCGGCGATCTGCAGACCGCCGCCCTCGTCGCCGAGGACGGGTCGATCGACTGGTTCTGCGCGCCGCGTTTCGACTCACCCAGCATCTTCGCCGCCCTGGTCGACGACGGGCACGCCGGCGGCGGGCTCTGCCGGTTCCGGCCCGAGCGCGACGACTTCGTGAGCCGCCAGCTGTACCTGCCCGGCACCGCCATTCTCATCACGCGCTTCATGAGCCCCGAGGGCGTCGGCGAGGTGCTCGACTTCATGCCGGTCACCGGCGACGAGCCGGCCGAGCGGCACCAGATCGTGCGCGTGATGCGGATGGTCCGCGGCCACGGCCGGTTCGTGTTCGAGTGCTCCCCCGCGTTCGACTACGGGCGGGCCGAGCCGGACATCGACATCACCGAGTCCGGCGTCGTGTTCACCGGCGGCGGCCAGGCGCTCACCCTCAACCCCGGCCGCACCGAGCTGGCGAGCCAGATCGAGCGGGTCAACGGCGGCGTCCGGGTCGTGCTCGACGCGCACGAGGGCGACAGCGGCGGGATGGTGCTTACCACGGGACCGTCCGAGACGCCCCGGACCGTCGCGACGGACGAGATCTGGCGGCTGTACGGGCGGACGCGCGACTACTGGCGCGGCTGGGTCGGGCAGTCGCGGTACACCGGCCGCTGGCGCGAACAGGTGGAGCGCTCGGCCGTCACGCTCAAGCTGCTGACCTACGCCCCGACCGGCGCCCCGGTCGCGGCCCCCACCGCGGGGCTGCCCGAGTTCGTCGGCGGGGAGCGCAACTGGGACTACCGCTACACCTGGATCCGCGACGGCTCCCTGTCCGTGCACGCCCTGCTCGGCCTGGGCTACCGCGACGAGGCCCGGGCGTTCCTGAGCTGGCTGCGCGACCGGGTGACCGAGGGCGAGCCGCGCATCATGTACCGCATCGACGGCTCCACCGACCTGCCCGAGCTCAGCCTGCAGCACCTGCGCGGCTACCGCGGCTCGAAGCCGGTCCGCATCGGCAACGACGCCAACGGCCAGCTCCAGCTCGACATCTACGGCGAGGCCCTCGACGCCATGTACCGCGGCTTCCGCTCCGGCCTGCGCCCGGCCTACGACGGCTGGAGCGCGTTCACCCGCAGCATCGACCGGCTCTGTGACTCGTGGGACCGGCCCGACGACGGCATCTGGGAGTCCCGCAGCGGGCGGCACGACAACACCTTCGGCCGGCTCATGTGCTGGGTCGCGTTCGACCGCGCCATCCGCATCGCCCGCGTGCTCGGCGCCCCGGCCGACCTGCCCCGGTGGACCGCCGCCCGCGACGCCGTCTACAACCAGGTGATGGCCCGCGGCTGGAACCCGGCCGCCGAGACGTTCACGCAGCACTACGAGACCGACGTGGTCGACGCCGCCCTGCTCTACATGCCGATCGTCGGCTTCATCGCCCCGGAGGACCCGCGCTGGCTGTCGACGCTGGACGCGATCGACGAGCACCTCGTCTCGGACAGCCTCGTGTACCGCTACGACCCGCTCAAGTCCCCGGACGGTCTCGCCGGCGCCGAGGGCACCTTCTCGATGTGCACCTTCTGGTACGTCGACGCGCTCGTGCGCGCGGGCCGCCTCGACGAGGCGCGCCTGACGTTCGAGAAGATGCTGACGTACAGCAACCACGTCGGCCTGTACGCCGAGGAGATCGGCCCGACGGGGGAGCAGCTGGGCAACTTCCCGCAGGCGTTCTCCCATCTCGGCCTCATCAACGCGGCGATCCGCCTCGACCGGGCCCTGGGCTGACACGATGGGGGCATGATGATCGCCGAGGGCCGGGGTGGCTTCCCCTGGGGCCTGCTCGTGGTGGCGGACGCGGACTCCGACTTCGCCACGCTGCCCGACGAGCCGGAGCGCGACGTGCCGCTCGTCGCGGGCGAGGACGCGATCGTGTGCCGCGTCGCCCCCGCGGTGTTCGACGACGTGACCGTGCGCGTCTGGCGCGACGCCCCCGGCCCGGCGCTGACCGGGCCGCCGATGGGCGCGGCCCCGATCGCGGTGCCGTCGGGCCGCCTCGTCATCGGCGACGTCGAGCGCGAGTCCCCGGCCACGATGACCGTGCACCTCCCACCGGGGCACTACGACGTCGAGGCGTACTTCGACGAACCTGACTGGCCCGAGGCGGTCGACCTCGTCCTGCGTACGTCGAGTAGCTGACAGAACCCGAGTATTTCGGGGCACTCGCCGGGGCTCTTTGTGAGGCCTGGTGCGGGAGAGCCGCACCGCCGCACGAAGGGAACGCCCCATGCATCTCTTCCGTCCCCTGCTCCGGTACCGCGGTCCGTACCTGCGGATCGGCGTCAACGTCGGCCGGCTGGCGCGGTTCACGCGCCACGAGCTCACGGTGCTGCCGCTGCTCGAGTTCGACCGCGTCAAGGCGCCGTCGGCGATCTGGGGCATGGCGCGCGACGACGACTTCGAGTCCGAGGGCGTCGATGACAAGACCATCGAGTGGGTCACCACGCACGCCGCGGCGGTCAAGGCGGCGAAGTGGAAGAAGCGCACGTGGGTGGTCATCGACGACAAGGGGCACAAGTACTCGACCCTGATCTACGGCGGGCAGCTCAGCGAGCTCGCCCGGGCGCGGTACTACGGGGCCGGCGACTACAGCGAGGTCATCGCGGCGCTGCTGAGCTGCTTCGCGCCGTCGCCGCGCCGCGACGCCTGGATGACCGAGCTGCCGCTGGAGTGGGCCGGCCAGGACGAGGGGTACGTGCCCCGGGCCCTGACCCAGGAGGAGCTCACGCCCGAGCGGATCGCCACGATGGAGTCGCTGACCGCCCTCGGCAGCAACATCATCGAGCGCTCGCACGTGAAGGTCTCCCGCAAGGGCAAGTACCTCATCATCCAGTACCTGGCCAGCACGCGCCGGTTCAACCACGGCCTGGACGGCTACGCCGAGCACCGCCACATCGTCGACCTCGAGACCGGCGACATCTTCTTCCAGGCCAACGGCGAGGGCCGGCACGCCGTCCGCACCGTCGACGGGATCAACAACCCGCTCGCCCCGTTCGTGTTCGACGTGATGCTGCGCTCGTTCTTCGCCTGGAACCGCCTCCTCGACGAGCGGGCCAAGGCGCGCCGCGAGTCCGGCGACACGAGCGCGGAGACGCTCGACATCCTCCGCAAGCCGCGGGAGGCGCACCAGGCGCTCAACGAGTACCTGCGGCGCACCGACAAGCGGCTGTTCCTGCACCGCCAGCTGGCCTGGGCCCTCGACTTCGCCAGCGGCCTGTCCCGCACGGCCCGGCTGATCTTCGGCGGGGAGGTGGTCGGCGCGCCGTCCGTGCTCGGCAAGCCGCGGCCCAAGACCGGCGGCGGTGGCGGCGACGGTGGCCCGTCGGGCGGCGGCACCACCCTGCAGCAGTCGGTCGCACCGATCCTGCCGTTCCTGGTGCTGCTGGTGTACTTCCTCGACGAGGAGCCCGACGAGGTCGGCGACGACGAGGAGCCGGACTACAACTCGATCTTCGTCGCGCTCGACGAGCGCGACCGGCCGATCGCCCAGGCGCCGCTGAAGCTCTTCTCCGAAGAGGAGATGTAGCCGGCGATGCCCGCCTCCGGCGTCATCCCGGCCGTGACCGAGGAGCTGCTGGCGTGGGCCCGGGCGGCCGGCCTGACGGTCGCGTCCGGCCCACCGGCCGGCGATCGGTCGCAGGTGTACCTCTGGCTGCTCGGCCTGCTGCCGGAGCAGCAACTGCGCCCGGGCGAGGGCGTCGCGGCGGTACGGCTGCGGCTGCGGTACCTGTGCTGCGCCGGCCGCCCCGACGACCTCGCCTCGCTGGACCGGCTGCTGCAGGCCACGGTCGGCGGCCCGCACCCCGCGGTGTTCGAGCCGGTCCCCGCCGAGCTGTGGCTCAGCGCCGGACTGGCCCCACGCCCCGCCTTCCACCTCGACGTCGTCGCCCGGCTCGAGCGCCCCGTGCGGGCCGTGCCGCGGGTCACCGGGCCGCTGCAACTGCGGACCGCGCCGATGGCGACCCTGCACGGCACCGTGCTCGGCCCCGGCGGCGTGCCGCTGCCCGGGATGCGGGTCGAGACCGCGGACGGGCGGGTCGGCGCCGAGACCGATCGCGCCGGGCGGTTCGCGCTGCCCGGCGCGGTCGCCGGCGGCCCGGTCGCGCTGCGGCTCAGCGGCCGCGGCCGGCACTTCCAACACCAGGTTCCCGCGGACGGTCAGCCCGCGGTGATCCGCTGCGAGTTCAGAGAGGACTGACATGCCCCACTACGCATCACCCGGCATCTACGTCGAAGAGGTCAGCGGCGGCGCCCGGCCGATCGGGGCGGTGGGCACGAGCACCGCCGGCTTCGTCGGCACCGCCCCGGACGGCGGCGCGCGGCGCAACGAGGCCGTCGCGATCGGGTCGTGGTCGGAGTTCCTGCGTGCCTTCGGCGGCGAGGGGCCCGGCAGCAGCACCGCGCTGTCCCGCGCCGTGTACGGCTTCTTCGACAACGGCGGCGGCCGCTGCTACGTCGTAAACGTCGGCCCGGGCGAGCCGATCGGCGGCACCGGGCGCGCTCGCAGCGGCCTCGGCCTGCTCGAGGCCATCGACGAGATCGCGATCGTGGCCGCTCCCGGCTACAGCGACGCCGCCTCCCACGAGGAACTGCTCAAGCACTGCGAGGCCCTCGGCGACCGGGTCGCGATCCTCGACCCGCCCGAGGAGCCGGCCGAGGTCGAGCGGTTCACCCGCGTCGCGACCGCCGCCGTGCCGAAGAAGCCCAAGGGCGACGGCGACGCCCCGCCGGCTCCGGTCAACGACGGCGCGCTGCGGCCGCGCCAGTCCGACTACGGCACCTTCTACCTGCCGTGGCTGGTCGTGCGCGACCCGATCACCGGCGAGATCGTGCCGACGCCGCCGAGCGGGCACGTGGCCGGCATCTGGGCGCGGACCGACACGCTGCGGGGCGTGCACAAGGCGCCCGCCAACGAGCCGGTGCGCGGGGCGCTCGACCTCACGTACCGCATCACCCGCGCCGAGCAGGAGCTGCTCAACCCGGCCGGGGTCAACTGCATCCGCTACTTCCCGGCCGAGGGCATCCGCGTGTGGGGCGCCCGCACGCTGGCCGCCGAGGCCTCGGAGTGGCGCTACCTCAACGTGCGGCGGCTGTTCAGCATGCTCAAGGAGTCCATCGCCGACGGTACCCGCTGGATCGTCTTCGAGCCCAACGACGAGCAGCTGTGGCGCTCGATCCGCCGCGACGTCGGCGCGTTCCTCACCCGGGTCTGGCGCGACGGCGCGCTCATGGGCGCCTCCCCGCAGCAGGCCTTCTTCGTCAAGTGCGACGCGGAGACCAACCCGCCGGAGGTGCGCGACGCCGGCCAGGTCGTCGCGCTCATCGGGGTCGCGCCGGTGAAGCCGGCCGAGTTCGTCGTGTTCAAGCTCAGCCAGTCGTCCGTCGGCACCGAAGCGCAGTAAGGGAGCCCCGCCAATGACCACGCCACTGAGTGCGCCCGCCGCGACCCCGGCGGCCCAGCCCGGCAACTGGGTCGACCCCTACCGGGCCTACAACTTCAAGCTGCTCGTCAACAACGTGACCGAGGGCCACTTCACGGAGGTGACCGGGCTCGGGGTCAAGGTCGAGCGGATCTCATACCGCGAGGCCGGCAACAACAGCGTCGTGCGCGCGATCCCGAGCCGCGTCACCTATCCGCCGGTCACGCTGCGCTTCGGCCTGACCCGCTCGGCCGACCTGTGGGAGTGGCTCATGACCGCGGTCGAGGGCCGGGTCAGCCGCCGCAACGCCTCGATCGTGCTGCTCGACTCGTCCGGCTCCACCGAGGTACTGCGCTGGAACCTCATCAACGCCTGGCCGCAGGAGTGGTACGGGTCGCCGCTGGACGCCATGAGCCGGGAGCTGGCCATCGAGACGCTGTCGCTGGCGCACGAGGGTCTGCAGCGGGAGGCCGGCGGTGGCCCGGCGGCGACTGCGTAACGGCCTCGCCGCGGGGCTGCGCCGCGGGGCGGCCCGGGCGCGCCGGCTCGCCGAGCGGGCCGAGCGCCTGGCCGACCGCCTGGCGGCGCCGCCCCCGCCGGTCCTCGACCCACCGTTGCCGTTCGAAGACCAGCTGCTCCCGCTCGAATCCGACGTGGACCTGGATCTGCCCCCGGACCTGACCCCGCCGTCCAGGCCGGCGCGACCTCCGCAGCACTGGCTCGACGTGGTCAACCGCCGCGCTCCCGTGGGCGCGGGGCCGTCGGCGGACTTCGGCACGGCACGGTTCCCGGAACTGTCCGCACCGGACTCACCGGGCCCGTCCGCACCGGCCTCCGTCGCACCGTCCACACCGGACAATGCGGCGTCCCGGCCGGTTGGGACCGACTTCGAGCCGTTGCGCGCCCGCCCGGAATTCGGGCGGCCGTCGTCCGCGCCGGACGCTCGGTCGGCTTCCGGCGAGCCGGCGTCCGCGCCGGACGTTCGGTCGGCTTTCGGGTGGCCGTCTTCAGCGCCGGCCGGCCGGCCGGAGGTTCGGTCGCGAATCGGTGACCCGGGCCACGGCGAGCCGATGCCGGCCCTCGGCCCGGTCGTGCACGCGGACGAGGCCGCGAGCCCGGGGTGGGACGGGAGCCCCGGCGCGATCCGGCCGGGGGACTGGCCCGAACTGCCCGACGACACAGCACAGTGGACGGTCGCGCCGCGCCCGCGGCGCCGTGAGCGCGACCGGTACCTGGACGAGGAACAGCGAGGACTGCCATGGAACGCGTAGCGTTCATCGTCGACACGACCGGTGAGCGGATCGACTGCCTGCTCAACCCGGAGACCTTCGAGGTCAGGCGGCTGGCTGGGGTGCGCACCCCGGCGGCCGGGGCCGAGCCCATCGTCGGGCGCGGCCGGGCCGACGACCCGGTGCGCTACACCGGCGGCGGCCGCACGGAGCTGCAGCTCGACATGGTCTTCGACGTCGGGCTGATGGAGACGGCCGGGGCGCCGCAGGACGTGCGCGCGCTCACCGCGCGGCTGTGGAACCTGGCCGAGAACTCCGCCCAGGAGCTGGGCAACGGCCGGCCGCCGCTCATCCGGCTCGTGTGGGGCAAGTCGTGGAACGTGCCCTGCGTCGTGTCGGCGATCGCCGAGCGGTTCGACGCGTTCAACTCCGGCGGCGCGCCGGGGCGCTCCTGGATCCGGCTGAAGCTGCTGCGCGTCGGCGAGCCGGACGCCGCCTCGGCCCGCTCGTTCGACGACGAGCTGACCCGCTCCGCGACCGCGACGGCCGGCGCCGACCGCCCGGCCGCGGTCGAGGCGATCGGCGACGGCGGGCGGCCGGACGGGGCCCCCGGCTCGGCCCGCCTGGACCTGCTCGCCGCCGAGGCGCTCGGCAGCCCGATGCGCTGGCGCGAGCTGGCCGCCCACAACGACGTCGTCGACCCCCTCGCCGTCACCGCGGGCACCGTCCTGGCCGTGCCCCCGGATGGGAGCGCGCCGTGATCCCCGCGGTCGAGGTGCGGGCCGGGGGCGCGGCGCTGCCCGACGGGTGCCGGGTGCGGGCGGTCCGCGTGGCGCGGCGGCTCTCCCAGCCCGCGCAGTGCGAGCTCACCCTCGACGACCCGCTGGGCCGGGCGACGGAGCTGCTCGGCGTCGCGATCACCGTGCGGGTGGCCGGCGACGGGCAGGACCTGTTCGCCGGGGAGGTCACCGGGGCCGACGTGGTCCGCGCCGCCGACGGCGAGGCCGGGTCGCGGCTCGTCGCCTACGACGCGCTGCACCGGCTGCGCAAGCGGCAGACCCCGCGGTGCTTCGAGAACGTGGACGCCGCCGGGCTCGCCGAGGCGATCGCCGGCGGGATCGGGCTGAGTGTCGAGGCCGGGGAGCGCGGGCCGCGCTTCGAGCGGATCGTGCAGCACCGCCAGCGCGACCTGGAGGTGCTGGTCGCCACGCTCGCCCGGGTCGGGCTCTATGCGGCGGTGGACGGCGCTGCGCTGCGCCTGGTGTCGCTGGCCGGCCACGGCGAGGCGGTCGCGCTGCGGTACGGCCGCAACCTCCACCGCGCCGAGGTCGCCGCCAGCCTGGAGCGCGCCGTGGCCCGATGCACCGCGTCGGCCTGGCGGCCCCGCACCGCCGACCTGCTGACGGCCGCGGCCGAGCGCCCCGGCGGCGGCCGGGACATCGGGCTGCGGCCCAGCCCGGGCACCGACGGCGGCGCGGGCACCCTGACGCTGCTCGACGAGGCCGCCGGCGGGGCGGACGAGCTGCAGGCGGTCGCGCAGGCGGCCCTCGACGCGAGCGACGCCCGCACGGTGGTGCTCGACGGGGTGGCCGACGGCGACCCGCGGCTGCGGCCGGGCGGGCGGGTCCGGGTCGACGGGATCGCTCCGGCCCTCGACGGCGGCTACGTGCTGACCGAGGTCATCACCACCGTCGACGCCGACGGGTACCTGGCCGCCCTGTCCACCCGGCCGCCGGAGCGCCCCGCGTCCCGCGGCGGGGCGGCGCTCACGCTGGGCACGGTCACCGACGTCGGCGACCCCGACGGCTGCGGCCGGGTCCGCGTCGGGCTCGGCGCCGTCGCCGGGCTCGACCTGGGCTGGCTGCCGGTGCTCGTGCCGGGGGCGGGCGCCGGCCGCGGCCTCGTGGTGCTGCCCGACGTCGGCGACGCGGTGCTGGTGGCGCTGCCCCAGGACGCGTACGGCGGCGCGCTCGTCGTCGGCTCCCTCTACGGCACCGCGGCCGCGCCCGACGGGGCCGGGGTCGAGGGCGGCCGCGTCCGGCGCTGGTCGATGCGGACCGCGTCCGGCCAGTCCGTCGTCGTCGACGACGAGCGCCGGTCGCTGCGCCTGCAGAACGACGCCGGCTCCTACGTCGAGCTGGGCCCCGACCTGCTGCGCCTGCACGCCGCGAGCGACCTGGTGCTGGAGGCGCCCGGCCACGGCATCACGGTCCGGGCCGGCACCGTCGACTTCGAACACGCGATCATCGCCGTCCCGGGAGGTCCCTCGTGAAGCTCGTGACCCTGGCCGCCGTGGTCCGCTGCGGGCACGACGGCCGCGTGCAGAACGCGGCCTCGCAGACGTGGGTGCGCGCCGCCGGCGGCCCCGTGCTCGTCGACGCCGACCCCGAGCGGCGGCCCATCGCGGGCTGCCCGAACATCGGCCCGACGATGAAGCCGTGCACCACGACGCTCGCCGTGAGCGCCGGCTACAGCTCGTGGCTGCGCATCGACGGCCGCCGGATCGTGCTGTCCAACCTGGACGGGCTCACCGACGGCACGGTACCCGGCACCGTGCACTACACCGTCCGGGATCCGGGCCAGGGCCTCGCGGGGGCCGACGCATGAGGGCGATCCGCTTCCTCGACAACGGCCTCGCGGTCACCGCGGCCGGGACGCTGTCCATGGTGGAGGGCGACGCGGCCGTACGACAGGCGCTCCTGCTGCTGCTCGCGATCACCCCCGGCGAGCGGCTGATGCGGCCGGAGTACGGCTGCCACCTGAACCGGCTCCTGTTCGCGCCGAACGACCAGACCACCGCCGGGCTCGCCGTGCACTACGTGCGCCAGGCGGTCCAGCGCTGGGAGCCGCGCGCCGACATCGTCGAGCTCGACGCGGCGGCGGACCCCGACCGCCCGACGCGGCTCAACATCCGGCTGCGCTACCGGGTGCGGGCCACGGCCGCGCTCGGCGTCATCGACCTGCCCCTGGACCTCGCGCCGGCCGAGCCCGGTACACCCGCATGAGGAGCCCGTCATGAGCCTTCCGGCCCCGAACCTCGACGACCGCGCCTTCGCCGACCTCGTCCGCGAGGCCCGCGAGCGCATCGCCCGCACCTGTCCCGAGTGGACCGACCTGTCCGTGCACGATCCCGGCATCACCCTGGTCGAGGCGTTCGCGCACCTGACCGAGGTGCTGCTGTACCGGCTCAACCGGGTCCCGGAGAAGACGTACGTCGAGTTCCTGAACCTGCTCGGGGTGGCCCGCCGCCCGCCCGCCGCCGCGTGGACGGCACTCACCTTCGCCCGCACCGGCGAGGACCGGCCGCGCGTGGAGATCCCGGCCGGCACCGCGGTCCTCGCCGCGGCCGGCGCCGACCCGCGCCCGGTGGCGTTCGTGACGACCGAGCCGGTCGTGCTCGCCGAGGGCGCCGCGGAGGCGAGCGTCCGCGGGCACCACTGCGAGCCGGTCGCCGCCGAGCTGCTCGGACTCGGCACCGGACGGCCCGGCCAGGTGCTGCGCACCGCGCACGCCCCGCTCGTCACCACCACCGAGCCGTTCGACGTCATGCTCGGCGTCGAGACCCCGGCGGGCGAGGTCGCCGACGGCACGGCGGCCCGGGACTTCGGCGGCCGCTCCTTCGAGATCTGGCATCCGGTGGACGGGTTCGCCGGCCTGGCCCCGGACGCCCGCGTGTACCTGCTCGACCGCAGCACCGGCACCGTCACGTTCGCCCCGGCGGTCGACGACGCCGGGGTGCCGGTCGCCGCGGTCCCGGCCGCGGGGCGCGAGGTGCGGCTGTGGTACCGCACCGGCGGCGGCCCGTCCGGCAACGTCGCCGCGGGCACGCTCACCGCGCTGCGCGAGCCGATCCCGGGCGTGCGCGTCACCAACCCCGACCCGGCGGTCGGCGGCCGCGAGATGGAGCGGACCGAGGCGGCCCTGACCCGCGGCCCGTACGAGTTCTTCGCGCTGCGCCGGGCCGTCACCGCCCGCGACTTCGAGCTGCTGGCCACGTCGGCGTCTGCGGCCGTGGCGCGCGCCAAGGCGTTCACCCGCAGCAGCATGTGGGCGTTCGCGCGCCCCGGCGAGGTCGAGGTGGTGCTCGTACCGCACGTCGGGGAGGAGTCGCGGACCGGCGGGCGGCTGCCGATGGCCACGATGCTGGGCCGGCAGACCGAGGACGTGCGGGCGCAGACCCAGGGCGACCTCGACGCCCGGCGGGCGCTCGGCACCAAGGTCCTGGCCGGCTGGGCGCGGTACAAGGCGGTCTCGGTCCGCGGCCGGGTCGTCGTCGGCCCGCACGAGGACGTCGACGCGGTACGGCGGCGCGTCAACGACCGGCTGCACGCCACCATCAGCCCGCTGCCGACCCCGGCCAGCCCGACCGGCTGGGCGTTCGGCGAGCCGCTGCGCGCGTCGAACGTGTACCGGATGCTGGAGCAGGCCGAGCCCGGCGTGCGTTACGTCGAGGACGTCCGCTTCGTGCTCGACGAGGTGCCCGACGGCGCCGTGCGGGCCGTGGCCGCCGACCGCTACCAGCGCGACACCTGGTACGCGGGCAGCGCCGGGCTGCTGTTCCGCTCGACCAACGGCGGTGCCGGCTGGGAGACCGTCGGCCGGTTCCCGGGCGAGGACGTGCGGATCGTCGCGGTCGCCCCGGAGGCGGCCCGGCCGGGCATCGTCGCGCGCCCCGGGCACCTCGCGGTCGTGACCCGCGACGCGGACGGCGGCTCGGTGGTCCGGGTCTCGGCCGACCTGGGCGAGACGTGGACGCTCGTGGCCGCGCTGGAGCCCGCCGTCGCCGATGTGGCCTGGATCGACCGCGAGGGCGCGGCCGCGCTGCTGTGCGCCACGGACGCGGGGCTCTACGAGGTCGCGGCGGAGGCGGGGGCGGTACCGCTGCAGATCCTGGTCGCACCGTCCGACCCCGACCGGGGCTTTGCCGGCGTGCGGGCCTTCGTGTCCGAGCGCGGCGTGCACGGCGTCGCGGTCGCGGCCCAGGCCCAGCTGGGGGTCTATCTGTCGGTCGAGGGCGGCGCGGCCGGCTCGTTCGTGCCCATCGGGCTGGCCAAGGTGGACGCGCGGGCGCTCGAGGTGCAGTACGACGGGCCGGCGACGGTGCTGTGGGTCGGGGCCGGCGAGTCCGACCCGAACAAGCCCGGCCAGGGCTGCCACCGGGCCCGGCTGTTCGAGGCCGACGTGCGCTGGGAGCGGCTCGGCGCCGGCTGGTCCGGCGGCACCTGCTGGGACATCGACTTCGACGGGCCCACGGTGCTGGCCGCGACCCAGAGCGCCGGCGTGCTGCGCCTCGACGGGGCCGCGCCCTCCCCCCAGTGGGTGCCGGGCAGCGTCAACAGCGGGCTGCCGCTGCGCGACCGGACCCGGTTCGCGCCGGTGTCCTCGCTGGCCGCCGGCGCCCCCGGCGGCCAGCCCCGCCGGGTGCTCGCCGGGACGGGCAGCGGCGTCTACCGCACCGACGACGGCGCCGGATGGGCGCTCACCGCCGGGCGGGAGACCACCGGCCCGGTGACGATCCCGGAGACCTGGCTGCTCTGCTCGGCGGAGCACGACATCGAGGTGGTGCGCGCCGATGCGACGGACTGAGATCGAGCGCCTGCTGCCGGCGGTGTACCAGCGGGCCGCCGGGGGCGGAGCCCTCGCCGCGCTGCTGGACGTCATGGAGGGCATGCACGAGCCGGTCGAGCGCCGGCTGGCCGCGGTCGAGGACCTCGTCGCGCCCTACCGGGCCCCGGACGCGTTCCTGCCGTACCTGCTGAGCTGGCTCGCGATGGACCACCTCGGGCGCTCGCTGCCCCCGGGCCGGCGCCGCGACCTCGCCGCGCGCGCCGGTGAGCTGGCGCGGGCCCGCGGTACCGCCGCCGGGCTCTGCGCGCTGCTGGGCACCGTCACCGGCGTCGGCGGATTCGCGGTCGACGAGCCCGCCGACCGGCCCTTCCACATCGTCGTGCGGGTGCCCGAGGCCGCCCGCGACCAACTACCGCTGATCCGGATGGCGGTGGCGCTGGAGAAGCCCGCCGCCGTCACCGTCGACATCGCCTGAGCCGCCTGACTCGCCTGACTCGCCTGACTCGCCTGAGTCGTCACAAGGAGGAACCTTCATGTCCACCAGCTGGGTGGTCACCACCGCCGCCGAGCGCATCGCGCTCGACGACGCCAAACAGGGTGAGACCACCTTCACCGTCACCAACCCCGGGACGCGCGCCGACCGCGCGGTCTTCGAGGTCGTCCCCGGCGACAGCGCGGACCCGGCGTGGTTCACCGTCGACCAGCCGCAGCGGCAGGTCGCGGCCAGCGGGTCGGCGTCCTTCCTGCTCGCCGTCGCGGTGCCCGCCGGCGCCGCGCCCGGCACCTACGAGGTCCGCGGCCGCGTGTACTCGTCCAGCGAGGCGCCCGAGGAGTCCTCGGTGCTGAGCAACCGGGTCGTCTTCGACGTCGCCGCCCCGCCCGCGGCGCCGCGGCGCCGGATCCCACTGTGGATCATCGCGGTCGCGGCCGGGCTCGTCGTCGTCACCGGCATCGTGGTCACGCTCGTGGTGACCCTCGGCGGCGGCGATGGCCAGGCCGGGCGGCCCCAGCCGGCGGTCGCCGGGTCGGGCCCGGCCACCGTGCCCGACGTGACCCAGCTCAACGAGGCCCAGGCCGCGTTCGAGCTGCGCCGCTCCGGGCTCGTGCCCGGCCTCGTCAAGCACCGCAACGACTCCACCCGCAACGACACCGTCGTCGAGCAGAGCGTCAAGGCCGGGTCCACGCTGCAGAAGGGCGACGCGGTCGGCCTGGTCATCGCCGTGCGGCTCGCCCCGCCGGTCCCAAAGACGGCCGACAACGCGACGATCAGCCTGAAGGACGGCAAGCTGGAGTGGGACCAGGCCGAGCCCTACGTCACCCATTGGTCGGTCGCCTACTGGCCCAAGATCTGCATCGGGCAGAACCAGAACCCGCCCACGCTGGCGTGCGCTTTCGTCTCGGTGGCCATCGTCCGCGTCGACGCGCGCTCGGCCGTGCCGCCGCTGCAGCCCGCCCGGTCGAACCTGAGCCCGGCCCCGTACGACGTGTACAACCTGGACTTCGACGGAACCTTCCAGTGGACCGTCGCCGCGGTGGACGACTTCGGCATCGTGGGCCCGGCCAGCCCGGTGCGCACCGGGACGCTGGGGTTCTGACATGAGCTCGAAGCGGATCGCCATCCTCGTGATGGCGGCGATCGCGGTGCTGTACGTGCTCTCCGCGGTCAACCACACCGGCGGCGACGCCGCGGCGCTGCAGCGGCCCGGCGGGTTCGTCGGATGGCTCGGGCGGTGGCTCGGCGGCACTCCCGACGCCGACCGGAAGGACCTGAGCGCCCCGTGCCTGAGCGAGGCGCGGCTCACGGTCACCAACGGCACCTGCACGCTCAAGGTCGCCGCGGCCCCGGCGGACCAGCGCAACGTGCGGCTTCGCAGCGACAGCAACCTCGCCGTGCAGGCCCCGGCGCCCGGCCGCGACACCCTCGTGCGCAGCGACGTCGAGGCCGGCGCCACGGTCAGCGTCGCCGTCGGCAAGGCCGGCGCCGACATCGACGTCATCTGCGCGGGCGAGCGCACCTGCGTGCTGACCCTGGTGACGGGGGAGTGAGCCCGATGAACCTCGAGCGGCTGCGCACCCCGTTCTTCCTCATCGCCCTCGTCGCGATGGCGCTCGTCGTCGCCGTCGAGCTCGGCGAGCACCTCATCGTCGGCGGGTTCGACGCCGGCACCGCGCTGACCGGTCAGGCCGCGGCGGCCGGGCTCGACGTCCCGGCCGGCGGGCAGGTCGAGCGGCCGGCCGGGCTGGGCGTGCCGTACCTCGCCCTCGTCGACGCCGCCGCCCTGTTCACCGTCGCGCTCATGGCCGCCGGGCTCGTGGTGCCGCAGCGGCTGCAGGGCCGGCTGCAGGGGATCGTGACGCTGGTCTTCGCGATCCTGCTGCTGCTGGCCGCGGCCGGGCTGCTGGTGCTCGCGATCGCCAAGCTGATCCTCATGGTGACCCTGCTGCTGGCGTTCCCGTTCGGCACGATCGCCTACCTGATCGGGTTCGGGTTCTTTCCCCGCGGTACCGCCGTCGTCATCCTGTCGCTGCTGATGTTCCTGAAGTTCGTGTTCGCCGGCGCGCTTGCCGCGGCGCAGCAGCGCTTCCTGCAGAACAAGGGCCTCGTGGCGCTCGTGCTCACGTCGCTGCTGTGCACCGTGGTGGTGAGCCTGCTGCACGGCGTGGTGCCGGGCGTGCTGGTGAGCATCACCGACGCGGTGGCCGGGATCGTGTGCGCCATCGCCGGGATCGTGTGGGCGATCGTGCTGCTCGTCGGCGCGATCGTCGGCATCGTGACCGCGGTCCGGGCGACGGCCGACGCGGCCCGCACCGCGGCGGTGCCCGCGATCGCGGCCTGAGCGCTCACGCGCCGAAACAGGCGAAGACGCCGGTGCTGTACCGGTGCGCCGGGTCGGCGGCCAGCTGCGCGGCGGCCAGGGCGGCCGCCGCGTCGCTGCCGGCGGCGAGGCGCTTGTGCACGTCGCTCATCAGGGCCGCGGTCGCCCGGTCGTCGACCGGGCCGGTGCTGGCCACCACCGAGCGGGTGCCCAGCTGCAGCAGGGCGCTGGTCAGCCCGAGCAGCTCCTCGCCGAGGTGCACGGCCGCGACGCCGGTGTCGCAGCCGGACAGCACGAGCGTGCCGGGCGCGGTCCGCAGCGCGGAGAGGTCGTAGATGGTGAGCGGGCCGTCGGTGAGCCGCAGCGCGGAGAACAGGCCGTTGTCGGCGCGGAAGTCGCCGTGGCAGGCGATGTGGCCGATCCGGGCGCCGTCGAGCGCGGCGAGCACGTCGGCGACCCGGGCCCGCTCGCCGTCCAGGACCCGTGATCCGGGCGCGTACCCGGCGATGCGGGCCACCTCGGCCCGCGCGTGCGGCGGGTCGGACGGGCCGACGAGCACCGGGCGGCCCGTGGGCTCCGGCGTGCGGTACGCCCGCCACCACATCGCCGCCGAGGGCGCCACCCGCACCGGCCGGCCCCGGCAGCTGGGCAGCAGGGCCCAGGGCACCGCGTGCAGCCGCGCCACCGGCGCCAGCACCAGGTCCCGGTCGCCGATGCGGTCCGCGAGCGGGGACAGCAGGGCCGCGTCGAGCACGTTCGCGGCGTGCCGGGCCGCGGCCTCCGCGGCGGCCGTGTGCCCGCGCGCCGCCACCAGCCGCCGCTGCGCGAACCGCAGCCCGGCGAGCTCCTCGGCCACCGGCGCCAGCTGCCCCAGCGGCCGGTGGGTGACCTCCCCGCCGGCCACCACGAGCGCGTGCAGGACGCCGCCGACCGCGACGAAGTCGACCAGGGCGGCCGGGCCGAGCGCCGCGGTCAGCTCGGCCGGCCCCGGCGGGCCGCCCGCCGACGGGCCGTTGCCCTGCGCCTGCCACGCGCGGGCCCGCACCCGCGCCTCCAGGTCGTGCTGCCAGCGCATGAGCCGCCCGGAGTCCGCGGCGCTGACCGGCGCCGCGGACAGGTCGGCGTGCACCCGGCGCAGCATCGCCAGCCCGCGGGTGACCACCGGGTCGGCGCTCGGCCGGGCCGGCGGCAGCCACAGCGTCGCGGCGCTCGTGCGCTGGGCGGCCGCCAGCATCCGGGCCGGCTCCTCGTGCGCCACGGCGAGCTCCAGCCGCAGCTCGGCCAGCTCGGCGACGGTGGCGCCGCTGCGCACCCGCAGCTCGGTCGCGCCCAGGCTGGCGCGGTGCACCTCGAACTCGGCGAGCCCGGCGTCGGCGTGGCGGATCGCGGCGGCCACGTCACCGCCGGCCCGCGCCGCCCGGGCCCGCTCGTGCCACAGCCGGGCCCGCAGCGCCGCCGGTGCGCGCCGGGCCGCCCCGGCCGCGGCGGCGAGCCCCAGCCGCACGCGTTCGGGATCCTTGAGGTGTACCGCGAGCTGCACCGAGTCGAGCCAGGCCTCCCATGCCGGGATGAGCCACCCGGCGCGGCCCAGCGCCGCCGCGGTGTCCTGCAGCCGGCGCAGCGTGCCCCGGTGGGCGGCCCCGGCCGCGACGGTCGCGGACAGCTCCACGGCCAGGGCCCGCAGCGCGAGCAGCGGCCGGCCGTGGGCGCCGAACGCCCGCCGGGCCGCCCGGGCCGTCGCGCGCGCCTCGGCGGCCCGGCCCCGGGCCAGCGCGATCCGCGCCACCAGCAGCGCCGCCTCGCCCCGCACCGCGTCGAGCCGCCCCCGCGCGCCGGCGTCGAGGGCCTCCTGGGCGGCCCGCTGCGCCTCCGGCAGCAGCCGCACCGACTGCAGCAGCTCGGCCAGGTCGAGCAGGCCGACCGCGTCGGGCCCGGTCCGGCTCAGCTCCGGCCGGGCCCGGGCGTAGCGGGCCAGCGCCTCGGGCACGTCGCCGGCCTGCGCGGCCACGAAGCCCCGGTTGTGCTGCACCTGCGCGGCGCCGGCGGGCAGGCCCAGCTCGGCGTAGAGGGCCGCCGCGGCGGCGAGGTCGGCCTGGGCGAGGCGGACATTGCCGTGGTACCCGTGCAGGATGCCGCGGTTGTTCAGCGCGCGGGCCTGCCACAGCCGGTCGCCGGCGCGCCGGAACACCCGCAGCGCCGTCCGGTAGCCGCGCATCGCCTCGTCGTCGCGGCCCAGCCGGCGCAGGATCACGGCCTGCTGCATGACCGCCCGGGCCCGGCGCAGCCCGTGCAGCCCGACCAGCGCCGCGTCGATCTCCCGCAGCGCGGCGGCCGGGCGGCCCAGGTCCTGCAGCACGAGCGCGAGGCTCATCCGCGCCTCGGCCGCCGGGGTCGCCCGATCGTGTCGTACCGCGACGGTCACCGCTTTCCGGAGATGTTCGGCGGCGGTCCGGGCGTCGTACGATGCCCGGGCGGCTAGGCCCGCCGCCCGGTGGGCCATCGACAGCGCCTCGGCGTCACGGGCCCGGCGGGCCGCACCCAGGGCCACCTCCGCGAGCGCGCGCGCCCGCCGCGGGTCGCCCGCCGCCGCCTCGATCGCCCGCGCCGCCAGCGCGAGCGGTTCGGAGGCTCCCTCGGTCACACGGCCGATCCTGCCACCACCGTGAGCTGTCGCCTACCCGACGTATCGATAGGATGGCCGGACCAGTCATCCTCTGCAGTCACCGACATCGAGGAGGAGCCGTGAACGCGTCGCAACGGTTGGAGCGGTGGCGGTCCCGCCGCGCCGAGCACCTGGCCGCCCTGCCCTGGCTGGTCACGGACACGGCCGGGGTCCGTCCGGTGCGCTACGTCGGCGGTGAGCTGCTCGCCCTCGACGAGCACTACGACGACGCCCGCGCCGCGGTCTCCGCCCAGGGCCACAACGCCGCCGACCTCGCCGAGGACGAGCCGCTGCCGGGCGTACGGCGCATCCGGGCCCGCGGGCTCGACCCGCTGCGCGCGGCCCGGCGGGTGCACGAGCGGGCCGGCCGGGGCGGGCTCGTCGGCCCCAACCACGTCCTGCTCGGCGCGCCCCACGAACAGGGTGGGCCGTTCGGCCGCCCCGTGGCCAGCCGGGCGGCCGCGATCGCCGCGCCCGGGGTCGAGGCGCCGGTGCGCGTGGCCGTCCTGGACACCGGGGTGTGGGCCGACAGCCCGCTCCCGCCGAGCCGGTACGCCGTCGGCGCGTCCGACTACGAGACCGTCGTCGACGCCGACCTGGACTCGGTGCTGGACTCCGACGTCGGCCACGCGAACTTCATCGCCGGCGTCGTGCTGCAGGGCACCACCCGCGCGCAGGTGCGCATCGTCAAGGTGCTGGACTCCTTCGGCGTCGGCACCGAGCTCGACCTGGCGCTGCGCATCGCCGGCCTCGGCGACGCCGACGTCCTCAACCTGTCGCTCGGCGGGTACACCGCCGACGACCAGCCGCCGGTCCTGCTCGGCGCGGCCCTCGACCGGTTCCTCTCCGGCCGCGACCGGGTCGTCGTCGCCGCGGCGGGCAACGACGGCCAGGCCGGGCTGCCGTACTGGCCGGCCGCGTTCGCCGCCGCCGACGTGCCCTGGAAGGACCAGGTCGTCGCGGTGGCCGCCCACGACGGCACGGCCGTGTGCCCGTGGAGCAACACCGGCCCGTGGGTGAGCCTGGCGGCGCCCGGGGCCGACGTCGTCAGTACGTACATCAACCACCCCGACTTCGGCACCGGATGGGCGGCCTGGAGCGGCACGTCGTTCGCGACCCCGCACGTGGTCGCCGCGATCGCCGAGGCGGCGCACCCCGGGGCGGTGGTGGCGGCGGCGAAGATCGTGCAAACCGGTGCCGCGCACAGCTTCGCCGGGTACCCTACGATCTTGTGACGACCTTCGATCCCACGATCGCGCTCATCGAGGCCGCCGACGGGGATCAGCGCGCCTGGGACGCACTGGTGACGCGCTACTCCGGCCTGGTCTGGGCCACCGCCCGCAGCTTCCGGCTGGGCGACGCCGACGCCGCCGACGTGTTCCAGGCGACCTGGTTCCGGCTGGTGGAGAAGCTGCACCAGATCCGTGACGGGGCGGGCCTGGGCGCCTGGCTGGCCACGACGGCCCGGCACGAGGCGATCGACATGCTGCGACGGCGCGGCCGGGAGTCGCCGGCCGACCTCGACGACCACATGTCGGTCATCCGGTCGACCTCCGGCCTGCCGGAGGAGTCGGTGCTGCGGGCCGAGGAGGAGCGGCTGCTGTGGCAGACCATCCGGCGCCTGCCGGACCGGTGCTCGCGGCTGCTGCGGGCGATGGGCACCGACCCGGTCCCGACGTACGCGGAGCTGGCCGCGGCCCTGGACGTGCCCGTCGGCAGCATCGGCCCGACCCGCGCCCGCTGTCTCGGCCAGCTGCGCACCCTGATGGCGGCGGCGCTGTGACCTACGAGGAGGAGACGGCCATGAGCGAGGCGAGCGACGACGCGCTCGGCGACGCGGTCGGGCGGGTCTACACCGCCGTCGACCCGCCGCCGGTCCTGTTGCTGCGGGCCGCGTCCGGCATCCTGGCCTGGCGCCGCCCGGACGCCGCCCTGGCCACGCTGCTGCTGGACAGCGCGGTGGCGGGCGCGGCCCCGGGCGTCCGTGCGGGCGGTTCGGGCGCGCCGCGGCTGCTCAGCTACGGCTCGGGCGACACCGTGCTGGACCTCGAGGTGAGCGAGGACGAGGGCAGCCTGCACCTCATCGGCCAGGTCAGCCGGCCGGTCGCGGCGCCGCTGGAGATCCGCCACCGGGACGGCACCTGGTCGGGCACGACGGACGCGCTGGGCCGCTTCACCGCCGCCGGGCTGCCCGCCGGGCCGCTGCGGGTGACCTGGGGCCCGGCCCCGGACGGCACCACCCTGTCGACGCCGGCGATCATGCCCGGCTAGCCGGTCGGCGTTCGGATTGCGGCAATGAGCCGCATGTATACGATGTGCCGGTGACCTATCCGGGGGAATCGAACGATCCGCAGCAGCCATATCAGCCGCCTTACGGGCCGCCGCAGCCGCCGTCCCAGCCGCCGTACGGGCAGCAGCCTCCGGCGTACGGCCAGCAGCCCCCGGCGTACGGGGAGCAGCCTCCGGGTTACGGCCAGCAGCCCCCGGCGTACGGGCAGCAGCCGGGCTACGGGCAGCAGCAGCCCGGCTACGGGCCGCCTCCGGGGTATGGGCAGCAGCCGGGGTACGGCCAGCAGCCGCCCAACGTGCCGTGGTCCACGCAGCCGCCGAACACGGGCACGCCGCAGCGGGGCGGAAAGATTGCGCTGATCGGGATCGGCGGCCTGCTCGCCGTCATCGTGCTCGCCGTCGGTGGCTACTTCACGTACCAGAAAGTCTTCGTGCACACGCCCACCGAGGTCACGAAGGACTACCTCACCGAGGCGGCCAAGCCCCACCCCGACCGAGACAAGATCATCGGCATGCTGTGCAAGGAGAAGGCCGACCTGGCGAGGAAGGAGACCACCACCGACGACGACCTCGCAACCACGAACCAGGTCGTCGAGTGGCACGTCACCGGCGAGACCGTCAACGGCGACGCGGCGAGCGTCTACGCCACGTTCACCGTCAAGTCGAACGGCAAGAACCGCAGCGAGAACCTCACCGTGAAGCTGGTCAAGGAGAACCGGAAGTGGAAGGTCTGCGACTTCGAGGACTGAGGGTTCGGCGGCTGCTGAAGCTCTGACTCGGCCTCAGTACTCCGACGCGGTGCTGCGCATGACCCACAGGGTGCCGCCGTTGGGCGAGGTGCCGCTGCCCTCGGTGGCGCTCTTCGCCTTCGCGTTGTAGGCCAGGGTGAAGTACACCCCGGGGCTCACCTCGACGCTGGACGGGTTGGCCTGGTCCGAGGCGCCCGAGTTGTAGACGGCCACCTTCTTCAGGCCGGTCTCGGGCCAGGGCTGCAGCGGGTTCTGGATGAGGATGCCGTAGGTCGGGCGCAGCGCCACGCCCTTGTCGCCGAAGGTGAACAGCACCCGGTTGTCGGAGGTCTTCAGCAGGTGGTGCGAGCTCGCGTAGACCGGCAGCCACTGCACGTCGTAGTAGTCCTGGGTGCCGGTGAACGTGTACGGGTTCCACTTCAGGACCTTCACCGGCTGCCCGTTGGAGACCGTGCCGTTGTTCTGCTCGTGGCGGACCGCGGCGACGACGGTGCCGCCGATCTGCACGAAGCTCGGCTCCGTGTAGGTGTCGGTGAAGCCGCCGTCGGCGGGGCTGTTCGCGGCGAGTTGGAAGGCGTCGGCGACCAGCAGCCGCGGGTCGCTCACCGGGCGCCAGGTCGCCCGTACGAACCAGGCGCCGGTGTTGTTGTACACCGGGATCAGCACCTGGTTCGTCGCGCCGCCCTGGTCGTCGAGGGCGAGGACGCCGCCGTGCTCGTCGAGCGCGCTGCCGCCGATGCCGGGCACGGTGAGCTTCGCCGGATCGGTGAAGTAGTTCCAGCCCGGCTTCCAGACCGAGTAGTACACGCCGTCGCCCGGCACGAAGAACGTCAGCACGACGGCGCCGTCCTTCATCTTGCCGAGCTTGGGGTCGCGCATGTCCTTGTTCGCCATGGTCGCGGGGTTCGCCAGGGCCGGGTGGGGCGGGTTCGTCCACGTCCAGGTGGAGCCGCTCGCGGTGCCGAAGGCGACCTGAACGGTGCCGTTGGGGCCGGTGTGGCCCGTGGCGCGGTACCAGACGGCCATGAGGCGGCCGTCGTCGAGCTTGACGATGTCGGGGAACCGGGCCTCGTAGTCGCCGGGCTCCTGCCAGAGCTTCATGAACTGGGTGACCGCCGCGGCCGGGGACGCACCGAGCCCCACGACCACCGCCACGACCGCCAGGAACGCCGCCAACCGCCGCATCGTGAACATGGTCGATATATCTATGTGGAATATCGTTCCATGTCAATCGTCGCGGCCGGACTCCGTCACATCGTCGCCGCGTTACTCCGCCACGTCGTCGTTGCGTGCCTCGGTTCCGTCGTTGCTTCGTGCCTCGGTTCCGTCGTTGCTTCGTGCCTCGGTTCCGTCGTCGCTTCGTGGTTCGGTGCCGTCGGAGGGGCCGGTCGTGGCCGGGGCGACCCCGCTGCGGAAGCGCCGGTGGTGGCCGCCGCCCGGTCCGCCCGGGCCGGCGTTGGACCCCGTGGTGGTGCGGATGCCGCCGGTCGTCGTCGGGCCGCCGTTGCGCCGCGTCTCGGCGCTGGCGGCCTCGTCGGCGCGCTGCTCGGGCGAGCTCATGGTGCACCTCCGGTGCGGGTCACTCAGGCCTCTCGCGTCCGTATTTTCACCACCTACCCGGGGTACATCCCGGCTAACCCACGAAACGGTTCCTTCCCGGCAATTGGGGTAACCGCCGCATATGAACGTGTCCTTCCTACGCCCGTTGTACGAGCGTCCCGGACCGTGGGCGTCGGTCTACCTCGATGGGACGCGCAACAACGAGGACCCCGCGGGCACCGTCGAGCTGCGCTGGCGGGCGGCCCGGGAGAGCCTCGAGGCGGCCCTGTGCGACCCGGGGACCTTGGACGCGCTGGGGCGCGCCCTGCTCGGGCACACGGGCGAGGACGGCCGGTACGGACTGGCCGCCTTCGCCACCGCCGGCGAGGTGGCGATGCTGCAGGTGCTGCCGGCCCCGCCGCGGCGCGACATCGCCGCGTTCGGCCCGCTGCCGCACGTCATGCCGCTGCTGGCCCAGATGGGCGAGTCGATCCCCTATGTCCGGGTGCTCGTCGACCGTACCGGCGGCCGGATCGAGGCGGTCGACGCCTCCCGGCTCGTGCGCACCGACACCGTGGCGGGCACGGAGCAGTGGCCGGTGCACCGGGTCAAGCCGGGCGGGTGGTCCCAGCCGCGGTACCAGCGCGCCGCCCACGTGTCCTGGGAGCGCAACGCCGGCACCGTCGCCGCGGCCGTGGCGGACGCCGCCGAGCGGTGCGGGGCCGAGGTCATCCTCGTGGCCGGGGACCCGCAGGCGCGCCCGCTGCTCGTCGCGCAGCTGCCGGAGCACTGGCGCGAGCGGGTCGTGGAGACCAGCTCCACCACCGGCCCGGCGGCGCTGGAGGACGTGACCGTGCACGCGATCGCGGAGCGCGCGGCGGAGAAGGCGCGGGCGGTGCTCGACCGGTACCAGAGCCGGCGGGGCAACGACGCGGCCGGCGACGGGCTGCCCGCCGTCGTCACCGCCCTGCAGCGCGGCCAGGTCGGCACCGTGCTGCTCGTCGACGACCCGACCTCGACCACGGAGCTGTGGATCGGGCCGGAGCCGGCCCAGCTGTCGTTCGACCGGGCGGAGCTGATCGCCATGGGGGTCCGCGACACCCGGCGGGTCCGGGCCGACGCGGCGCTCGTGCGCGCGATCGTCGGCACCGAGGCCGACCTGCTCTTCGCCGTGCCGGACGAGCTGCCGGTCGAGGGCGGGGTCGCCGCGCTGCTGCGCTACGCCGACGCCGGGACGCGCCGGCGCTGAGGAGGCCCCGATGTGATGTAAACCGCCGTTGACTTTGTCGTGGACCCCGGTCTACCGTGCAATGTCAACAGACGTTTACCTTACGAGGGGTACTCCGTGGCAAACTCCGTCTCGTCCGGGCGGACCGGCCGGCACTCGAACAGCACGCTCGTGGTGCTGTTCCTGTCGCTGGGCGGCCTGGCGTTCGCGGTCCTGCAGTCGCTCGTCGCGCCCGCGCTGCCGATCATCGCCCGGGACCTCCACGCGTCCACCGGCGACATCAGCTGGATCCTCACCGCGTACCTGCTGTCGGCCTCCGTGCTCACGCCGATCCTGGGCAGGCTCGGCGACATGGTCGGCAAGCGCCGGGTGATGCTGGTGGTGCTCGTCATCCTGGCCGCCGGCACGCTGCTGGCCGCGCTCGCGCCCAACCTGGCGACGCTGATCGTCGCCCGGGCGCTGCAGGGCGCGGCGGGCGCGATCATGCCGCTGTCGATCGGCATCGTGCGCGACGAACTGCCCCGCGAGCGGGTCGGCGTCACCGTCGGCCTGCTCTCGGCCATCTTCGGCATCGGGGCCGGCGTCGGCATCGTGGCCGCCGGCCCGATCGTCGACCACCTGTCCTGGCACTGGCTGTTCTGGCTCCCGCTGGCGGTCGTCGCCGTGGCGCTGCTCGGCGTCTTCTTCGGCGTGCCCGAGTCGCCGGTGCGCGCGCCCGGCCGCCTCGACGTGGCCGGCGCGGCGATCCTGTCGGTGTCGCTCGTCGCGCTGCTGCTGGGGATCAGTAAGGGCCGCGAGTGGGGCTGGGACAGCGTCGCGACCCTGACCCTGCTGGCCGGCGGCGTCGTGCTGCTCGCCGTGTTCGTCGCCGTCGAGCTGCGCGTGCGCGAGCCGCTGGTGAACATGCGCCTGATGGCGCTGCGCGGCGTGTGGGCGACCAACTTCGTCGCGCTGATCTTCGGCTTCGCGATGTTCGGCACGTTCGTGCTCGTCCCGACGCTGCTCGAGCTGCCCGCGGCGACCGGCTACGGCTTCGGCAAGTCCGTCTCCCAGGCCGGCCTGTTCCTGCTGCCGACCGTGCTCATGATGCTCGTGTTCGGCCCGCTCGCCGGCCTGCTGGACCGCCGCTTCGGCCCCAAGGTCCCGATGGCCCTCGGCGCGATCGCGGTCACCGCCGCCTTCGCCCTGCCGGCCGCCGGCCACGGCGCGATCTGGATGATCCTGGTCTCCGGCCTGTTCACGGGGGCCGGCATCGGCCTCGCGTTCGCGGCGATGTCCAACGCCATCATCGAGAGCGTCCCGGCCACCCACACCGGCGAGGCGGCGAGCGTGAACACCATCGCGCGGACGATCGGCAGCAGCATCGGTACCGCCGTCATCGCCGCCGTCATCGCGTCCAACACGACGCCGCAGGGGCTGCCGACCGACGACGCGTTCACCCAGGGCTTCTGGCTCTGCGCGGGCGTCGCGGTGCTCGGCATCGTGGCGGCCCTGATCCTGCCCTCGGCGCGCCGCCGTCACGAGCAGGCGGTCGAGGCGGGCGTCGAGGACCTGCCGGAAGAGCCCACGGGCCGGCACCAAGGCGCACCCGCGCCCGCGCCCGCCAAGTAGCGGTTCAGGGGCCGGGCGGCCGCCGCGCCTCCTCGCGCAGGCGGTCGTCCTCCAGCGCCTCCGCCCGGTCGGCCGCGGCCTGGTCGAGATGCCGGCGGGCCTGCCGGCGGTGCTCGTCGGCGTCGCCCAGGCCCGCCTCGGCCGACCGGGCGTGCAGCCACGCCGCGGTGTCGTGCACGTCCGCGGTCGCCCGGGCCGCGATGGCGGCGTTCTGCGCCGCCCGCTCGGCCAGGCGCCGGGACTCCTCGGCGAGCTGGGCCGCGCGGTCGCTCTGTGACGCCGTCGAGCCCCGCGGTCCGGCATCGGACTCGATCACGTCGCGGCGCAGCTCCGCCAGCCGGGCGCCGGCCTCCTCGGCGCGCTGCCGGGCCTTGTCGGCTCGGTCGTGGGCCTCGCAGCGGCGCCGGGCCCGGCGTTCGTCGGCCGGGATGTCGTCCGGAGCGCTCACGGGCGTACCACTACCCACATCGAGTGGGGATCAGTCACGGTCAGTGATGACTTGAATGGCGCGTGACGAGATGGTGAGCGGCCGGATTTCTGCTTGGTGGAACGGCTTCCCCCATCGATGATTGACCCGTGACACGGGTCGCACCGGGCCGCCCGGCTGACACCGTCGGGGCCCTCGCGCGCCCGGTCGCGGTCGTCGAGGCCACCATGCGCTGCGTCGAGCTCGATCTCCACTTCCGCGCCGATCCTTCGCTACCGTGCGTGGCCGTCATGTACCTCGACGGCGGCATCGGCCTGATCGACCGGGAGCGCTTCGGGCAGCTGATGTCCGGCCCGTTCGGGTACGGTCGCGCGCTGTGGGAGCGCACGCCGGTCGGGCGCACCGCCGACCCGGCGCCGATGATCGTCGACGAGCGCGCCTCGGTGATCGACGTCTGCGAGCAGATCAGCCGGCGCGACCGGGTGCGCCGCTACGACGACGTGCTCGTCCGCCGCGGCGACGGGCGCCTCGCGCGGGTCTCGGCGGCGTGGCTGTACGAGGCCCTCGCCGACCTCATGGCGCTGCAGGCGGTCGTCGACCCGCTCAGCGGGCTGGCGAACCGGGCCCGCTTCCTCGCCCGGCTCGCCGCGGCCTGCCGCGACACCGCCCGCCCCGGCGTCGCCGTGGTCTTCGTCGACCTCGACCGCATGAAGCAGGTCAACGACACCCTCGGGCACGCCGCCGGCGACCGGCTCATCGTCTCGGCCGCGCACCGCCTCGCGGCCGCGGCCGGCGGGGACGACGTCGTGGCCCGGCTCGGCGGCGACGAGTTCGCGGTGCTGACCCGCGTCCCCGGCGGCCACCAGCCGGAGCTGTCGGCGGCGGCGCTCGGCGAGCGGTTCCGGCTCGCGATCGCCACGCCCGACCCGGCGCTGCCGCCCGGCGCGCACAGCTCGGCCAGCGTCGGCGTGGCCATCGGCGCCGCCGCGGCCGACGCCGAGACACTGCTGCGCGAGGCGGACGCGGCGATGTACCGCGCCAAGCAGGCCGGCGGCGACAAGGTCCGCGTGGCCGTGGACGCCGGCGCGCCGGCCGCGCCCCGCCCGGGGGCCGGGGACGGCATCCTGGCCGCGATCGACCGCGGCGAGCTGCGGCTGTTCTACCAGCCGATCGTCGGCGTGGACGACGGCCGGGTCTGGGCCGTCGAGGCGCTCGTCCGCTGGCAGCACCCGCAGCACGGCCTGCTCACCCCGGGCCGGTTCCTCGCCGACGCGGCCCGGGCCGGGCGGATGCCCGCCGTGGACCGCTGGGTGCTCGGGCGGGCCTGCGCCGACCTGGCCGCCTGGGACCTCGTGCTCGGGGACCGCGCGCCGCGGTACGTCAACGTGAACCTCACCGTCGAGACGCTGCGCGGGGCCGGGCTGGCCGGCGACGTGCTCGCGGCGGCGCGCCGCAACGGGCTCGCGCCGGACCGCATCCGGGTCGAGCTTCCCGAGTCCGCGGACCTGGGGCAGCTGCAGGACGCGGTACGCCAGCTGGGGGAGCTGCGCGAGCACGGCGTCGGGATCGTCCTCGACGACATGGGCGCGGGCTCGGCGACCCTGCGCCACCTGTCCGCGCTGCCCGTCTCCGGCATCAAGATCGACCGCTCGTTCGTCGCGGGCATGCTCGACAACCGCAACGACCACGCGGTCGTGAAGCTGCTCGGCGAGCTGGGGCGCAGCACCGGGGTGAGCGTCACGGCCGAGGGCATCGAGGAGGATGCGCAGCTGACGGTGCTGCGGGAGCTCCAGGTGCCGTTCGCCCAGGGCTACCTCCTCGGCCAGCCCGCGCCGGCCGACCACCTGAGCGCCCTGCTGCGCACCGGCCGGCCGCGCGGCGTGGCGAGCGTCCGGCTGCCCCCTGTCGAGTGGGCCGCCACCGGCGTATAACCATCGACATGGCAAGATACCGGCTCCGGCCGACGCGCCCCCAGGCGGTCGTGGTCGCCGTGACGATCGCGGCCGTGGTCGGCTACGCGGTCGCGGCCGGCCTGGGCATCGCGCTCTGGTGGGGCGCGATCGGGCTGGTCGTCGGCGGCACCATGCTGTGGCAGGCCTTCGGGCGGGGCCGCGGCACGGCGCTGGACCTCGACGACCACGAGGACCCGCCGACCGGCTCGCCGCTGCTGTGGGGCATGACCCGCGAGCGTATCGGCGACGGGCGGTACCGGGTGCGCCCGCGCAAGCCGTTCGCGCTGGCCTTCGCGCTCGTCGCCGGGTCGGGGATCGTGCTGGCGGCGCGCACCGCGGACGGGCCGGGCCTCGTGGTGCTGGTCATCCTCGCCGGGACCGCCATCGGGTCCACCCTGTGGTGGGCGTTCGGCCGCAACGGGGGCAGCGCGATCCTGGAACGCCGCGACTGACCCTAGCGGCGCGATGGCCGGACCGATCCGCCCGGCGTCGCCGGCGCGTAGGCTGGAGCGCGACGACCAGGAGGCGCGATGGCTGCTCCCACGTTCGCGGTGCGCCGCGGCCACGTGCCCGACGCGGTCGTGCTCACGCTGACCGGCGCGCTCGACGCCTTCGCCGCGCCCGACCTCGACCGGGCGATGGGCGAGGCGCTCGCCGCCGCGAACCCCGGCCACGCGCTGGTGGTGGACCTGTGCGCGCTCGAGTTCATCGCCGCCGGCGGGGTCCGGGCGCTGCTGCGGGCCACGGACGCGGCCGACCGGGTCCACGTGCCGCTGCGGGTGGTCGTGGGCGAGGACCAGTACGTCCGCGGCGTCATCGACCGCGTCGACCTCGACGGCCGGATCCCGCTCGGCGGCCCCCCGGCGCCATGACCGACCCGCACCACCACGCCGCCCTGCTCTACGACGACGCCGACGACCTGCGCGCCGCCTTCGCCGACCGGGCCGACGGCGAGCTCGTCGTCCTCGCGTGCCGGCCCGAGCACAACCGGCTGCTCGCCGTCGCGTGCCCGGGCGCGCTGCTCCAGCCGCGCCCCGAGACCTTCCGCCGGCCGGTCGCCGCGCTCGCGGCCGTGCGCCGGCTGCTGCGCCAGGGCTTCACCGTGCGGCTGGCGACCGCGATCGCGCCCGAGCTGGCCCGGCAGACGTACGGCGCCATCGCCCGCGCCGAGGTCGCCCAGGCCCGGGTGGACTTCCGCCAGGTCAGGTCCCGCGCTCGGTGAGGCGGCTGTGGCTGGCCCTCGTCCTCGGCTGGCTCAGCGGCTTCGCCCCGCTCACCATCGACATGTACCTGCCGGCCCTGCCCGGCATGGCCCGCGACCTGCACACCAGCGCCCCGGTGGTGCAGCTGTCGCTCACCGTGTTCGTCGTCGGGCTGGCGCTGGGCCAGGTCGTGGCCGGGCCGGGCTCGGCGGTGGCGATGGGTGTCACGATGTGCACGTGCGCCGCCGCGGCGCTGGCGGCGCTGCGGCTCTTACGCTGACCCTCCGTCCGGCGGCGCCCGGCGCCGCTCTTACGCTGAACCGATGCTCACCGTTCGCCCGGCCGGGGCCGGGGATCTCGCCGCCGTCGCCGCGATCTACGCGCACTATGTCACCGAGACGGTCGCGACCTTCGACGAGACCCCACCGGCCGCCGAGGCCTGGCACGCCCGGCTCGACGACCTCGGCGCGCGCGGGCTGCCGTTCCTCGTCGGCGAGGCCGAGGGGCGCATCGCCGGCTACGCCTACGCCGCCCCGTGGCGCCCCAAGCCCGCCTACCGGCACTCGGTCGAGGACTCGGTGTACCTGGGCCCGGGCTGGGGCGGGCGCGGCTTCGGCGCGGCGCTGCTGCGCGCGGTGCTCGACGGCTGCGCGCAGGCGGGCATGCGCCAGGTCGTGGCCGTGATCGCCGACACCGGCAGCGACGCGTCGGTGGCCCTGCACCGGTCGGCCGGCTTCACCGAGGCGGGCCGGCTCACCGGGGTGGGCTACAAGCACGGGAAGTGGATCGACACGCTGCTCATGCAGTACACCCTGGGATAAAGCAGGAGCGCCGCCGGCACGAGGCGGTCGGGGCCCGCCGGAGCGACACCGTCACCGGCCTGGCCACCCCGGTCCGCCACGCCGCCGACCAGGTCGCCACGCTCGCCTGACCGGGTCCCGGAGGCCACGCCGGCGCGCGCGGACACGCTTCGATCCGCACACGGCCCGCGCGGCGCTGCCGGCGGTGCTCGACGGGCTCTGGCTCAACGTCGAGCTGCTGGTGTTCTGCGCGGCCGGCGCGTTGCTCGTCGGGCTGTCCATCGCGTCGCTGCGCACGCTGCGGCGGCCGGTATTCTTCCCGCTGCGGGCGCTGGCGGGCGGGTACACGTACACCTTCCGCGGTCTGCCCTTGATCATCACCATCTACGTCTTCGCGTTCGGAGTGCCCGGGCTGCGGCTGAGCGGCACCCCCGCCGGTCCTCGTGCTCGGCGGGGCGGCGCTGGTACTGACCTACGGCGCCTACATCGCCGAGGTGTTCCGGGCCGGCATCGAGTCGGTCCACCCGTCGCAGCGGGCCGCGGCGCGCTCGCTCGGGCTGACCTACCGGCAGACCATGCGCCACGTCGTGCTGCCCCAGGCCGTCCGGCGCGTCGCCCCGCCGCTGCTCAACGACCTCGTCGCGCTGCAGAAGGACGTCGGGCTCATCTCCCTCGCCGGGCCGGTCGACGCCATCCGCGCCGCGCAGATCGAGACATCGGTGTCGTACAACTACACTCCGTACATCGTCGCGGGCGTCCTGTTCGTGCTGCTGGCGATCCCGCTCGTCGCGGTGACCGACTGGGTGACCGTCCGGGCCGCCCGCCGCCAGTCCGGGGACGTGGGCCTGTGAGCACGGTGCTGTCCGTCGACGGGGTGCACAAGGTGTTCGGCGCCCACCACGTGCTGCGCGGCGTCTCCCTCGACGTCGCCGAGCACGAGGTCGTCGCGCTCATCGGGGCCAGCGGCTCCGGCAAGTCCACCCTGCTGCGCTGCGTCAACCTGCTCGAGCCGGTCGACGACGGCACGATCCGCCTCGACGGGCTCGACGTCACCGACCCGAGGACCGACCCGGACCGCGTACGCCGCCACATCGGCATGGTGTTCCAGGCCTTCAACGTGTTCCCGCACATGACGGTGCTGGGCCAACGTGACTCTCGCCCCGCGCCGCGTGCACCGCGTCGCGGCCGCCGAGGCCTCGGAGCGGGCGATGGCGCTGCTGGCCCGCATCGGCCTGGCCGGCCGCTGCTGGCCCTGCTCGCGCCGGGGGCGTACCCGGACCGCCTGTCGGGCGGCCAGCAGCAGCGCGTCGCGATCGTCCGGCCCTGATGAACAGCCGTTACCTCTCAGTACGCTTTGGTGAGCACACGGTTGGCAGTCCCGCCTTGCGGTGGGACGGTCCCGGTCTGACCGGCTGATGCCGTGCCGG